>JAVEET010000322.1 GCA_030840295.1 Pseudonocardiales bacterium | reverse complement strand
TGGCCGCGACCATGCGGCGCAGCCCGGGCTCGGCCAGGCGCACGATGCCCTGGCGACCGAGGGCGGATGCCCCCAGCTGGATCAGGCGGGCGCCGGCCCGGAAGGAGCCGTCGTAGTCGCGATCCACGAAGCCGGATCCCTCGAGGGTGCGCAGCAGGCGCAAAGCGGTACTGGCCGGCAACTGGGCTCGGCGGGCGCATTCGGACAGGCTGATCGAGTCCTCGGCGCACACTTCGGCGAGCAGTGCCAGGGCACGGTCCACCGTGCGGGTCGTGCTGTTGGACGCGATCGCACCCGCGACATCACCCGGCAGATCACCCGACTCGCCGGTCGACATCGCTGCGGAGAGTCCAGTCATGCTCACCCACCGTCATTTCACGGTATAGAAGACGCTTGCCACTGCGCGGTAGAGTCGCACGTCAGCGGCGTTCACGGAAGACTTTGAGGCAAAGTTTTCAATATTGAAACAACCACGTGGGGCTGACAACGGGCGCTGCGAGGCCAGCATTCCCTGCTACCGGGAGTCGTCATGATCATCGACGGGCGGACGTTGACCGTTGCCGACCTCACGTCCGCTGCCGTGCGGCCGGCAGGCGTGTCCCTTTCCGACGAGGCCCGGGCACGAGCTGCCGCGTCCCATGAGTTCGCACGCCTTGCCGCCGGCCGCCGTCCGATCTACGGCCGCTCGACCGGTGTCGGCGCGAACCGGACGGTCAGCATCGTCGACGATCCGGAGGCGCTCCGGCAAGCGGCAATCGGACTGTTGCGCAGCCACGCGACCTCGGCCGGCGAGCTACGGGCACCCGAGCGGGTCCGCGCCATGCTCCTCGTGCGCCTCAACCAACTGGCCGCCGGCGGCAGTGGCGCGGACCCGAGATTGCTTGAGGTCCTGGCCCACCTGATCAGTGCCGATGCGCTGCCCCCGGTCCGGGAATTGGGCGGCATCGGTACCGGTGATCTGTCCGCGCTGGCCACCGCCGCCTTGGCGATCGAGGGGGAGGTCCCGACGCTGGGTCCGGACGGGCCGCCGGGTGGGTACCCGGCAATGCCGGCGTTCCGATTCGGCTTGGGCGACGCGCTGCCCTTTCTGAGCAGCAACGCAGCAACGCTGGCGGATGCGGCGCTCGGCCTGGACGGGCTGCAGCGGCTGGCCGAAGCGGTGGTGGTCGTGGCGGCCCTCAGTTTCAGCGCGGTGGACGGCAACGACGAGGCATTTGCCAGCGCGGTCGAGCAGGTGACGCCGTTCGAGGGCGCGCGCTGGGTCTGCCGCTCGGTCCGCGCGCTGGTCGACCCGGTGCCGGCCGCTCGCATTCAGGATCCGTTCGGGTTGCGAACCCTGCCTCAGGTGCACGGCGCCTTCGTCGATGCACTGGCTGCCCTGGAGCGAACGGTGCTGGCCCTGATGAACACCTCGTCGGAGAACCCGGTGCTGTCACCAGAACTCGGCGTGGCTCATCACGGTGGGTTCCACGCGGCCTATCTGGCCCAAGCCCTGGACGCGGTGGCATTGGCGGCCGCGCAGTCCGCCCAGCTCTCGTTGGCGCGCCTGACCATGCTGGACGAACCCGCCTTGACCGGCCGGGCGCCGTTTCTCGGGGACGGTACGCCGGGCGCGTCCGGCACGATGATCGTGGAGTATGTGTCGGCCTCGGCGCTCGCGGCTTTGCGGGCGCTGGCGGTGCCGGCCAGCCTGCAGAGCGTCACGCTGTCGCGCGGGGTCGAGGAGGACGCCAGTTTCGCCTCGCTGGCCGCTCGCCAGGTGCTCGACTCGATAGCCCTGTTCCGCACCGTCCTGGCCGGCGAATTGGTGGCCGCGGTGCGCTGCATCCGGCTGCGCGGGCTGACGCCTTCGGTCCTCAGGCCGGTCCTCGATGCGGCGGCTGAACTCGACCGCGAGGCCGCGGACCGAAATCTCACCGGCGACCTCGACGTCGCCGGGCGCGTAGTGGACGCCCTGCCCGGCTTGCTCGCTCAGATCATGTCGTCCAGCGGTCGAAGCTCGTCGGCATAGGACACCGACTGACGACGCAACACTCCGGTCGGGCCGACGGTGTATTGGCCCATCCGCCACAGCGGTGGTGAGTACGCGTGAATCGACACGCTGCCAGGGTCGCGTCCGGTCAGCCGGTGAATGTGATCGGGCCCGAAGGAGTAAGTCTGGCCGGCGACCACATCGGTGGCCAGGCTGGGACGGTCCACCGCGAGGTTATGTTCGACCAGGCGACCCTGCACGACGGCGATCGCCCCTGACGAGATGTCGTGATCATGCCAGCCGGTGTCGTTTTGGGGTGTCCAGCACAGCACCCAGATATCGACGTGCGAGTCCCGGTACAGCGAGACGTAGTGCCGTTTGTCGTCGTCGAATGCGATGTGCTCGGTCCACAGGTCCGGCTGCGCGGCGATGGCCGAGGCCAGCTCCAGCAGCTCTCGCCGGTCGAGGTCACGGTTGGGCAGCGTCTGGAGGGTGAGCTGATCTGCCACCGCGCAAGCGGTAGCCGCCCCGTCCGCTCCGCCGCGGCCCGGCGAGCTGATATCCATTGCGTTGTTCATCTAGCGGATTCCCTTCAGGAGTCGGGCCGGGTTGGTCACGGAGATGGCGTGCCAGGCTGCTTCGCCCAGCTGCGGATCGGTGGGGCCGGCGTACGGGCGGTCGCTGCCCAGCACGATCGGGTCGAGGCCCAGCGCCCGGACGAGGGCATCGATGCCCTGCCGCCCGTAGGAGGACGTGTCGACGTAGACGTTCTGCTGCAGCACGGCCGAGCAACCGCTGCGGGCCTCGAATCGCTCGTGGTGGATCGCCGCCAGGCCCGCACCGGCCACGAAGCACACCCGCAGGTCCGGTAGCAGGCTTGGCCCAGCCACCTGCCAGGCCCACCATGCGGCCTGCAACTGGGCCGGATAGTCGACGACCGCCGGCCACCAGGACGGGGTGCGCGGCTCGGGTGACCCGCCTCGCCGACCGCTCGTCGAGCCGACCGGCCCAGGGTGGACGAGAACCGGCTTGTTCTGCCCTTCGCAGCAGCGCAGCACCGCGGCCATTCGCTCGACGCCGGCCGGATCGGCCAGCAGGGTGGCGCTGATCTGGAGTCCGACGAAGGTGTCCGACGCCAGGTCCTGGCTCAATGCGCCGAGATCGGGATCGATCTCGCTCACCGCGGCCCAGCCGGCGAAGGGTTCGGGCAACTCGCGGACGCCGTCCCGCCAGGCGTCCAGCAACGGCTGAGCCTGGGCGGGCGGGAGTGATTCGATGCCGAGCGGGGTGGACATGGACAGCAGTACCCGGGCACAGTCGCTGTCCAGCCGGCTCCGGCGCGACAGGTCATGGTCAGCCGGATCGACTTGGTACGGGGCCTCGCCTGCCGCGATGAGGGTCCAGCCACGCAACATGGGCGCTTCGGTCCGCCGCCGCAGGCCCTCGATGAGCTGTTCGGGCCAGAGGTGCTGATGCACGTCGATGCGTTCCGCGGCGCGCCGCGGAACGGTCGCCGCCATCGACCGGACGGCTGCCGTCGGCCGGACCGCTGCCGTGGTGATCGGTGACGCCAGCGAGGTCACCGGAGCAGCTGGCATTGCCTACCTCGCAGAAATCGCCACAAAGAAGTCGTGAACCGCTTCACTGATACGTTTAGTGAACCGCTTCACAACGACGCTGTCAAGCCTGCCGTTTACTGTCAATGCGTGTCGCAGAAGCAGCGCCGGGTGACCTTGCGCGATATCGCTGAAGAGACCGGGCTGTCGCTGGCTGCGGTCTCCTACGCGATGCGCGGGCTCCAACTACCTCTGGAGACCCGGCAACGGGTTCAGGAGGTGGCCGATCGCCTGGGTTATCAGGCCGATCCGATTGCGCGGGCCCTGGCCTCCGGGCGCACCGGGTACGTCGGCGTGCTGTGCGGCTCACTCGGTGACCTGTGGCAGCAGGGGATCGCCGCCGCCCTCGGGCGCGGACTCCTGCAGGCCTCGCGGCAGGCGCTGATCGTCGATGCCTCCAACGACCCGGCCCTGGAGGCCTCGCTCGCCGCGCAGCTGGTCGATCAACGCGTCGACGCTCTGATCTGCCTGCCGATCGACCCGGCCGCCGAGCATTGGCGTCAGGTCGCCGAACGCACCGTGCTCGTCTCCATCGGGGACGCGCTGCCCGGGGTCTCCACGGCCGCGGAAGTGGTGTTCGACAACGAGGCCACCGTGTCTAGTGCCCTGGAACAACTCGCGCGGCTGGGACATCGAAAGATCGCGGTCCTGACCCCCGCGAAGATCGCCACACCGGACCGTCCGGCTGAGGTAGTCGTGCACCGGCTCGCCGCCGAGCTCGAAATCCGAGCGACCTTGCACACCTCCCCGTACGAACTGGACGGTGCGCGCGCCGTTGCTCGAGAGATCCTGGCCGGAGTTGATCCGCCGACCGCCTTCTTCTGCCTGGCCGACTCGATGGCGTACGGGGTCTATGCCGCAACACGCGAGCTGGGGCTGCGGGTGCCCGAGGACCTCTCGGTCCTGGGCTACGACGACAACCCGGTATCGGGTTTGTTGACCCCGCCGCTGTCCAGCTATCGCTGGCCGATCGAGCTGTTGGTCAGCTCCGTCGTGGAACGGACGGTGCGGGCGATCGATGAGGGCAAACACAGCCGGCGGAAGGTGCTGGTGCCGATCGCACAGCCCCGGCAGTCAGTTGGCCCACCAAAATCTCGCTGAGCGAGCAGAATGGCAACGTGGCCATCAGCGTGTTCGATCTGTTCTCCATCGGTATCGGGCCGTCCTCCTCACATACGGTGGGCCCGATGCGCGCCGCCCGTACCTTCGCCGTCGGACTTCAACAGGACGGGCTGCTCGAGAAGGTCACCCGGGTTCGGGTCGAGTTGTTCGGATCCCTCGGTGCGACCGGTCGTGGCCACGGCTCGGACCGCGCGATCATCCTCGGACTGGAGGGCGAATCGCCGGAGGACGTGGACACCGCCACGGTGCTGGAGCGGGTTGCCGCGGTACGGGAGGCCGAATCGATCAGGTTGCTCGGCGAGCGTACGGTCACGCTGCGGGCCGATGACCTGGTGCTACATCGGCGGGCGACTTTACCCTTTCACTCCAATGGGATGCGCTTCAGAGCCTATGGACCGGACTCGGACGCAGACGACGCCGATCCGATGCGGGAACGCACCTATTACTCGGTCGGCGGCGGGTTCGTGGTGGACGAGAATGCGTCCGGACCGGACCGGATCAAGATGGACGACACGGTGCTGCCGTACCCGTTCACGACCGCGGCCGAACTGTGCCGCGTGTGCGCGGAATCAGGGCTGCCGATCTCGCAGGTGATGCTGGAGAACGAGAAGGTCTGGCGATCTGAGGACGAGATTCGTAGCGGTTTGCTGCACATCTGGGCCGTGATGCAGGAATGCGTTATCAACGGTATCGGCAGTGAAGGTGTCCTGCCGGGCGGCTTGAAGGTACGCCGACGCGCTCCGGAGCTGCACCGGTACCTGACGACGGATCAGCTCAACACCGATCCGTTGCGGGTGATGGACTGGGTCAATCTTTTCGCGCTTGCGGTGAATGAGGAGAACGCGGCCGGTGGACGGGTGGTCACCGCGCCGACGAACGGGGCGGCGGGCATCGTGCCGGCGGTGTTGCACTACTACCTGCGATTCGTCCCTGGGGCCTCCGAGGACGGTGTGGTCAGGTTCCTGCTCGCCGCGGGGGCGATCGGCGTGCTGTACAAGGAGAATGCCTCCATCTCCGGAGCCGAGGTCGGTTGCCAGGGCGAGGTAGGGTCGGCCTGTTCGATGGCCGCCGGGGCGCTCTGCGAGGTACTCGGCGGAACGCCGATGCAGGTTGAAAACGCTGCTGAGATCGGCATGGAACACAACTTGGGGTTGACCTGTGATCCGGTGGGCGGCCTGGTGCAGGTGCCCTGCATCGAGCGCAACGCGATGGCGTCGGTGAAGGCCATCAACGCGGCCCGGATCGCGCTGCGCGGTGACGGCACTCATATCGTCAGTCTGGACAAGGTAATCAAGACCATGCGCGACACTGGCGCGGACATGATGGTCAAGTACAAGGAAACGTCACGGGGCGGGCTGGCCGTCAACGTCATCGAATGCTGAGCTGCCGTTAGATCGTTGCTGCGCTCAGCTCATTGCGTCCGGAGGCCCATTTGGGTCACGGGCGGCAGGGACACGGCGAGCTTGTGGTCTCGGCCGTTTCGGTCGATCACACTCAGCCGTCCACTGGTGGTGCTGAACAGCCACCGACTGTCCGGGGACCACACCATGGTCGAGTCGAAATTGCTCGGGTCCAGCGTCACGGCGATCTGGCGATCTGCTCCGGTCGTCAGATCGAGCAGGTGAATCGACTGCGAACTACCCGAGAAGCCGAGGATGGCCGCGAGCTTGCCGTCCGGGGAGATTGCACCCGGGGCGTAGTTCAGGTCGCGCCGTCCAGCCGAAAGCACGGTGCGGGCCCCGGTCGCCCGGTCAATCACCTGGGTCGTGCACTCATGGCGGTCGTCGCATTCGCCGGTGAGCCACCGGGTCGGTCCGACGGCGAGCACCTGCCCGGTGGTGATCCGGCGCACGCCGTGCGGCCCAGCCTCGTAAGTGCCGCCGATGTCGCTGAACATCAGATATCCCCGACCATCCGGCCACGCTCCGCCGGACTGGGGTATCTGCAACACCGGCCCCGTGCGGTGGCCGTTGAAGTCGGCGAGGACCATGGCGCCGTCGGGGATGTTCGATATCCAGATGTGTGCCGGGTCGGGGCCGGGGAACACGGGTCCACTCGGCATTGAGGCGCGGTCCAACTCGCGCGGCAAGTGGCCATCGGGCACGAAATAGCCGGTGACGGCATCCATCGGCCGGACGATCGCGCCACCTGGGCCGACCACGAACGACACCGGGCCACCGGTGGACAGCGGCGGCAGGGCGGTCCGGGTGATCCGGCCGCGGGCGAGTTCGATACGCACCACCCCGTCGGCACTCCGCCCATACAGATCCCAACCTGCAGGGACGTCCAGCAGGGAGCGGTGCAGGTCCGTGACGGCGATCGGTTCGGGTAGACCGGCAGAAGTTGCGCTCGCGGTCGGCGACGCGATGGGGGCCGACGAAGACGGCGTCCTGCTCGGTGACGGTAGCGGAGTCGGCGCCGCGGACGGCCGGCCACGCTGCACCAGGCCGACCACCACCAGCGCCGCGAGGCTGGCCAAGATGAACAGGTACCAGCCGCCAGGTCTGATTCGCGGCCGGAGGTCCGGGGCTTCACCGTCCGGCCGGGCGACGCCACCGGCCACCGATGACCACTTCCCGGACTGCTCCGCCGACGAGTCAGGGTCCAGCCATGCCACCGGATCCGGATCCTCGTCGCGTCGCCGCATCGTCCCATCATTCACCTCAATCGGCCGTCTCGGCGCGGCGTCCGGAACTCGACCCTGCCTCGTGGAACCATCCGACTGATTCCCAGTTGTCGAACAGCGGATCGGTGGATGTGGTGCGGCAGCGGCGGTTCGCGGGGCTGGACGGACTGAGGGCCCTGGCGGTGATCGCCGTGGTCGTCTTCCATGCGGATCCTGCGTTGCTGCCGGGCGGATTCCTCGGTGTCGACCTGTTCTTCGTGATCAGTGGATACCTGATCACCCGCCTGTTGTTGGCCGAACTGGGCCACACCGGTCGTCTGGGACTGGTCAGGTTCTACCTGCGGCGGCTGCTTCGTCTGATGCCGGCGCTGCTGGTGCTGCTCGTCGCGGTGGCAGTGGGCGGATCGCTGATCTGGCGTGATGAGCTGTTCACCCTGCGCGCATCGGTTCTGTCGAGTCTGGGGTACGCGAGCAACTGGTGGCTGATCGAAGCGCACCAGTCCTACTTCGTGGCCTCCGGGCGCCCGCCGATGCTGCAGCACCTCTGGTCGCTGGCAATCGAGGAGCAGTTCTACCTGCTGTGGCCGGTGCTCTTGATCGCCATGTCGTCGCGACGCCGGCGGTTCGGCTGGGTGGCTGTGGCGGCCGGGACGGCCGCGGCGGTGTCGACGGCGACCATGGCCGTGTTGGCGATCCGCTCCGGCGTCCCGTTCGCGGCCGACTCGTCCCGGGTTTACTTCGGTACCGACACCCATTCGATGGGCCTGCTGCTGGGCGCGGCGATGGGAGCCGTCGCGGAGCGGCTGGATTTCCAGGTCAGGCGGACCTGGCGGATCAGACCGTGGGCTACCGACCTGGTGGCGATGGCCGCCCTGATCGCGTTCGCCGGCGTGCTTTGGCGGATCGACGAGTTCTCGGCCGGCCTGTACCGCGGCGGTTTCGCCGGAGCAAGTGTGCTGGCGGTGCTGGTGGTCTCCACCGTGACGCGGCCCAAGAGCCTCGTCGGACGGGTGCTCGATTGGGGACCACTGCGATGGATCGGCGACCGGTCGTATGCGATTTACCTGTGGCACTGGCCGGTGGTCGTGGTTACCCGCCCCGGAGTGGACCTGCCGCCCACCCGGTGGCTCGCCGATCTGGTTCGG
>JAVEET010000247.1 GCA_030840295.1 Pseudonocardiales bacterium | reverse complement strand
GACGCTGCCCGGCTGACTGCGACCCAGGCCGCGTGGTGGACCGGCCGCGGCGAGATCGCCAACCGCGCGGTCGCGATCGCGAAGATGAAATGTAACGAGGCCTACAAATGGGCCACCCTGAACTGTCATCAGTTGCAAGGCGGGATGGGCTATGTCCTCGACACCGATCTGCATCTGTGGTCGTCGCGGGCGAAGCTGACCGAACTACAGGGGGGCACCACCGATGCCGCGGCGCTCTGGTTGGAGCGCGAGAGCGGTCTGATCTAGCCGTCGGCGCTGGTCAGGCGCTGATCAGGCGGCGGTACCGGCTTGATTTGTGCGCGCCGGTGGCCTTCTCAGATCTGGATGGCCGCCGGGGTGAAGAAGTAGCTTCGCCGGTAATTGATCTTGTCACCGAGGAAGCCGTAGATCTCGCACCACGTCATGGCCAGGGCAGCGCCCTGCCGGGACGTGCCCTCGAAGGTGCCGTAGGCGGCCGCATAGTCGCCGTCCAGCAGAACTCGATCAACGGAGTGCCGACCGACGTCGATGACCCGCTCGTCCTGGTAGAACTGTCGCATCCTGGCCGCGCCTCGGAGTGGTTCATAACCCGGGCGGTGGTAGACAATCTCTTCGTGGAAGACGGTCATAAGAGCGTCGACATCGTGGTTGTCCACCCGGTCGAAGTAGAACTGGATGAGCTCGCGATGATTCTCCGGAGTGGAAATGGGATTCTCTCCTTCGCGGTCTAACGTCTGTACAGTCCCAGCATTCTCCATCGCGCTTTGTAACATGCACAACCAAGCCTGTCAACATGACTGTTGACAGCACAGTTCAAGATTGGTTCACTGGGGAACATGGAATTAGACCCGTCCGCCGTCCAACTTCTCAGTGAGGATGGGACGTTTACCGAGCACCCTGAATACCCGTTGGGCCTTAGTGACGCGGACATCATCGGGCTCTACCGGCGGCTGATTCTCGTGCGCCGCGCCGATGTCGAGGCGATAAACCTGCAGCGACAGGGCTACCTCAAGCTCTGGGGCCCGGTGTTCGGTCAAGAGGCCGCACAGGTCGGCAGTGCCGCTGCGCTGCAGCCAGGTGATCGGGCCTTCCCGCAGGGCCGGCAATTCGGCGTCGGGCTGACCGTCGGTATCGATCCCGCCGAGATGCTCTCGGTCTGGCGCGGCGAGATTCAGGGTGGCGGCTGGAGTGTCGAAGCAAGTGGCATCGCGCTCTACACGTTTCCGATCGGCAGCCAAGCCCCGCATGCGGTCGGATACGGGATGGCCTTGCAGAGGGATCAGAAGAACGCCGCCGTTATCGCCTACCTCGGCGATGGCGCGTTCGGTACCGGCGACGTCCACGAGTCTCTCCTGTGGTCCGCGCTCTACAAGTCGCCGGTAGTCTTCTTCTGCGAGAACAACCAGTATGCGCTTTCCAACCCGGTCGAGAGGTCGGCGCCGCTTCCCTTGTTTCGACGATCCGAGGGCTTCGGTCTTCCGGGTGTGCAGGTAGACGGTAATGACGTGCTGGGATGTTATGCGGTAACGGCCAGGGCGGCCCGGCGTGCCCGCGCCGGTGAGGGTCCGACCCTGGTGGAAGCGTTGACCTATCGCATCGGGCCGCACACGACCTCCGATGATCCGGATCGCTACCGCAAGGCGGACGAGGTCGCGACCTGGCGAATGCGCGACCCGATCATCCGGATGCGTGATTTTGTGCTCGGCGCGGGCCTGGTCACCCGGGCGGACCTCGACGCCATCGACCAGGAGGCCGAGGTCTGCGCGACCGCGGTTCGGGCGGCGTGCGTCGCAGATCCGGCACCGGTTCAGCCGGTACAGATGTTCGATCACGTCTACGGAACCCGGCCTCAGCATCTGGAAGCCGAACGGCGCGCGTGGCTCGCATTCAACGAGGAAACGCAGGCGACTTCGTGACCACGTTCGTGACCGCTCTCAACACGGCACTGAGCGACTCGATGAAGGCAGACCCCCGAGTTCTGTTGATGGGCGAGGATGTCGGCGACCTGGGTGGCGTCTTCCGGGTCACGGATGGCCTCATCGCACAGTTCGGCGAAGACCGCGTGCTGAACACACCAATCTCGGAGTCGACGCTGGTTGGCGCGGCCGTGGGCCTGGCGATGGGCGGCTATCGGCCGGTCGTCGAGATGCAGTTCGATTCGTTCGTCTATCCGGCATTCGCCCAGATCACTTGGCACCTATCGCGGTTCAGGTACCGCTCGCGTGGCCAGCTGACCATGCCGGTCGTGATCCGAGTGCCCTATGGCGGCAACATCGGTGCCGCAGAGCATCATTCTGATTCGCCTGAGGCGTATTTCGTCCCGACCCCGGGGCTCAAGGTATTCACCCCCTCTACGCCGTCGCAGGGGTACGCGCTGCTGCGTGAGGCGATCGAGGATGACGATCCGGTGATCTTCTTCGAACCGAAGCACGACTACTGGATGAAAGAGGATTGCGAACTCACGCAGCGGGAGCCGAACGCTCCGGGTGCGCGGATCGCCGGCGAGGGCAGCGATCTGACCCTGGTCGGCTACGGGCCGACCGTGAAGCTGTGCGTGGCCGTGCGGGAGTACTTCGCGCAGGAAGGGGTCAGCATCGAAGTGCTGGACCTGTTCAAGCTGAATCCACTCGAGATCAACCTGCTGGTCGGTTCCGTGACGAGGACCGGTCGGATGGTGGTGGTCCACGAAGCTCCCGTCTTCGGTGGTTTCGGTGGCGAACTCGTCGCACGCGCGGCGAGTGACTGTTTCGCGGCTCTGAAGGCCCCACCGCTTCGGGTCGGTGCCATGAGCACGCCCTATCCCGCGGCCGCGCTCGAACATGAATACCTGCCCGGCATGGACCGGATCGTGGATGCGGTCGACGCGTCGTTGAGATATGGGGTCACGACATGAGTCTCGTTCAGCGTTTCCTGATGCCGGATCTCGGTGAGGGGCTCACCGAGGGAACGGTGATCGAGTGGCTGGTCAGCGAGGGCGAGACCATCGAGCTGAACCAGCCACTCGTGGTCGTGGAAACGGCGAAGGCCAGCGTGGAGCTGCCTTCGCCCTACTCAGGCACCGTGCGCACACTCCTTGTTGCTCAAGATCAGACGGTAGACGTCGGCACCGTGCTCGTCGAGGTGGTGGATCCGAATTCCCCCGGTGATCAGGAGCACCCCCAAAGTCGAGAGGCCGACACGTCCAGCGACGACGGCAGCACGATGCTGGTGGGTTCCGGACCGCATCTAGATTTCGCTGTCCGTCGCCGCCGACCACGACCCGCGGCAGCGGCCTCGCCGGAACCGATCGTGGCGGCCGCGCAGCCCGAGTCCTCGGGTTACGCCACGAGTCGCATTCACGCTGATTCGCTGCGGCGCGGCACGGCGGCGCGGATGGTCCGAGCCATGCGTGAGATCCCGCAGGCAGGCACCTGGACCACGGTGAACGTGACGCCGACGCTCGAGTTCGTCCAGGACGCCAACGCTCAGGCTGCGCCGGAGTCGCGGATGAACATCCTGACCGTGATTGCCGCGGCGATGACTCGGGCCCTGGTCGAACAGCCGATCATGAACTCCTCCTGGGACAGCGACACCGACGACATCCTGCTGCATTCGGATGTGAACCTCGGGATAGCCACCGCGTCACCGCGGGGGATGCTCGTGCCGAACGTGAAGCGGACGCAGACGATGTCATTGCCGGCGCTCGGTGGCGCCATCCGTGAGCTGGTGGAGAAGGCTCGCCGGGGCGAGTGCACTCCGACCGATGTGACGAGGGGAACCGCCACCATCACCAACATCGGGGCGAAGGCTAATGTCGGGGCGGGCGTGCCGATGCTCAATCCGCCCGAATGCGTGATCCTGGCGGTCGGTAGGGTGAACCGCCGCCCGTGGGTCGCAGCCGAACAATTGATCATCGCGGACCTGCTAGAGATCTCGTTCAGCATCGATCATCGAATCGTCGACGGGGTCCAGCCCGCGACGTTCCTCGAGTCCATCGCAAACTACGTCGGCGACCCGTCGACGCTGGTCAAGGCCATGGAAGCCACGCCGACAAGTGAGTTGGAAAGCTGATGGCCGTCGCGGATACCCCCGTCTACGTCGAAGGAATCGCGCTCAATATCGGCTGGCACGATGCGACGAAGGACCTCTCAGAACTCATCTTCGACACCGTCACTCTGGCGCTGGAGGACGCGGACCAATCGATAGACGCGGTGGATTCGGTGGTATTGGCCGCCCATGACCTGGTGGATGGCCGCTCGCTGTCGAGCATGGTCACCGCCCCGGCCGCAGGAGCGTACCTGCGCGAGGAGATCCGCTTCTCCGACGACGCCGCCGGTGCTCTCGTCGGCGCCATGACCAAGCTCGAAAGCGGCCGGGCCCGACGATCGGTCGTCGCGGCGTGGGGCAGATCGAGCGAGTACAACTATGATCAGTTTTCCCAGACATTGTTCGATCCGATCTACGGTCGGCCGATCGGCTTGAACGAGTTCGTTCTTTCCGCGATGCGGGCCCAGCTGTACCTGGCTACCGACCACCACAAGGAGCAGCGAACCCGAGCATCGCTGCGTCGGGACGAGGCCGCTCGAGCAAATCCGCGGGCGCTCAAGAGCGGCGGATACCAATCGGCGGCGCCCTATCCACTGGTGGCAGCGGACCTGCCGCTCTGGGCGGATGTCGCGGTTGCCCTCATCCTGTCTGTCGAGCCGGCTCCGATCCGGGTTATCGGAGCGGGCCAGTCGTCAGAGCCGTACGCGCTCGGTGACCGTAATCTCCGTGCCCTACAAGGGCTCCAGCTGGCGGCTGGTCGTGCGATGACGCAGGCAGGCACAACCGGCGCGCAGCTCGATGTCGTTGAGGTCGACGGGCTGACACTGATCGATGAAGCGATGGGCCTGGAATCGATCGGGTTCGCCGCGGCCGGGCATGGACTCGAGCAGCTGGCCGACGATCCACGGTGCAACCCATCCGGAGGCGGTGCGGCCGGCTACTGCCCGCCCGCCATGGGGCTCGTAAGGATCGTTGAGAGCATCCTGCAGCTGCGCGGAGAAGCCGGTGTCAACCAAGTGGCCGGGGCCAGACGTGCCATGGCTACCGGCTCATCCACGGTTGCCGGCCAGACCCACACCGCCATTGTTGTCGAGGCGGCATGAGCACGCGGGTCGGCGTCATCGGGATCGGGCAGACACCCTACAAGCGGGCGCATCCGGAGCTGAGTTCGGCTGAGCTCATCTGGGCGGCTGTGGATGAGGCGCTCCGCGACGCGAATGTCGACATCGATGCGATCGACGTCATCATCGCCGGCGTCGCACCGGACGCCCTGTCCGGTGAGAACGGTGTGGAGAAGACCGCCGTTCTCGGCAGCGGAAAGCCGTTCTTGCGGGTCAACACCGGTGGCGCGACGGGCTCGTCGGCCACGTTCGCGGCGGCTGACTATGTCGCTTCCGGACGAGCGAAGATGGCGCTCGTCGTCGGGGTCGAGCGAATGGGGCAGGCGACCTCATCGCAGAACGTGTTCAACACGGTCTTCGATCCCATTTACGAGAAAGACTTTCCGCTGACTACGATCACCATGGCGGCGCTCAGGGCGTCCATGTCAATGCGGGTATACGGTTACACCTCCAGGGATTGGGCTGAGATCGCTGCCCGCAACCATCGAAATGCGCTTCGTAATCCGCTGGCGCACCTCAAGCTCGACGTCACGGTCGAGGACATCATGAACTCGCCCTTGCTCGCCTGGCCGATTCACCGGTACGAGGCCTGTCCGATGTCCGAAGGTGCGTGCGCGATGGTGCTTGCCGCCGGAGATGTCGTCGGGTCGCGAAGCGTTGCCTGGATCCAGGGCCTGTCCTCGATGACCGACAGCTACGCGATGGGGGATCGGATCAACCGGGCAGAGGGTTCGTTGGTGGACCTGTTGACCCTGGAGCTCTCGGCCCGCCGTGCCTACGCCGATGCCGGAATCACCGATCCTCGCCGGCAGGTCGACGTCATCGAGCTCTACTCGCCCTTCTCGAGTGCCGAAGCGATGACTTATCCCGCGCTAGGAATGTGCGCGCCGGAGGACGGCCCGCGCTTCGTGCAAGAACAGCTGGCGGATGTCAGCCTTCCGGTCTTTAATCCCTCCGGCGGGCCACAGGCCGCCAACCCGGTGAGCGCGACCGGCATGGTCCGGATTGCTGAGTGTGCGTTGCAGGTCCGCGGTCTCGCCGGTGAGCGTCAGGTCCCGGATGTCGTGCGCGCAGTAGCAACCGGTCAGGGTGGTGCTACCCAGTTTTCTACGGTGTGCGTACTCGGCGCCGAGCCTCCCGAATAGAACGACCTCCCAAGCAGAAAGCCGACAGAATGACTGAGCTGATTACGATTCCCGGACGCTGGGAATTCGACTACACGTACTTCGCAGGCGAGGCCGCGAGCAGATTCTTCGGTGAGCTGAAGGACAGTCGGCGAATCATGGGAGTGCGCTGCCCGTCCTGCAAGCGGGTGCTGGTCCCGGCGCGCTCGTTCTGCGACGTGTGCTTTCAACGGACCGAGGAATGGGTAGAGGTCGGACCGGAAGGTGTCGTGGAGACGTTCACCATCCTGACGGCCGCGTTTGCGGGCATGCCTAAGCCGCCTGTGGTCATTGCCTATGTCACATTCGACGGCGCTGACACCGCCTTGTTGAATGTCCTCACGGGGCTGGACTTGAGCAACATCTCCGACGCCGCGCACAGGTTGCAGGCACGGCCAAGGGTCCGTGCCTCCTTCGTCGACGAACCCCAGGGCCGGATCACCGACTTCACGTTCACATTGCTCTGACCGGGCCGGTCATCGGTCTGCTCTACACTTGGCTGGCCGAGCCCCAACCCCGGGCCCGCGCGGCAGTCCGTCCTGAGCAGATCGGAGCGTCGACATGGCTAGCGGTATCGGCCGCCGCCGCGCCGCGGCACTTGCAGATAGCAGCGCCAGTTACACCGAGCGGCGCCGTGAAATCCGGGACGCTGCCGCCCAGGTATTCCGGGCCAAGGGATATGGCGGCACGAGTCTTGGCGACATAGCCGAAGCTCTTGGCACCGACCGGGCTTCGCTGTATTACTACGTGGCCAGCAAGGAGGATCTCTTCCAGGAAGTGGTCCGCGATGCCGCGGAGGCCAACGTGCGTCGCGCGGAGGAGATCCGAGACCTCGACGACGCCGCGCCCCACAAGCTCGAGTTGTTGATCGCTTCCGTGATGGCCTCCTACGCCGAGTACTATCCCTACCTGTTCGTATACATTCAGGAGGAATTGAACCGCCTCGGCGATGGCAAATCTGGCTGGGCACGCGAGATGAGAAAGATCAACCGACGTTTCGATGACGCGGTCATCGGTATCGTGCAGTCCGGTATGGATGACGGCAGCATCCGGGCGGTGTCCCCGGCGCGGGTGGTCGCCTACGGGATTATCGGCATGCTCAACTGGACTCATCGCTGGTACCGGGACAAGGATGGCACGCTGCCGGACGCCGGCGCGATCGGCGCCGCTTTCGCGGACACTTTGGTGAACGGCCTGCGCAACAATCCCGCCTAGCTCGTCCAGCACGTCACTCGGACCGGTGCCCGCCCAGCAGCACGCCGATCAGATCCGCTTTGATCTGCAGCGCAAGGAACTTCGAGTGCATCCGGGAGTCGAGCAGATTGCCACCCATGACCCAGAAGCCCGGTTGGTTGGTACGCCGCCACATGTTGCGTAGCTCGTAATTCTCGTCGAAGCCCCAGATCGGCCCGACCCGATCGGCGACCTGGTCGCCCAGCAGTCGCCGCACCAATTCCTGCTGGTTCTCATAGCCCGTGGCCAGAACCACCAGGTCGCAATCGAGCTGATCGCCGTTCTTCAGCAGCAATCCGTCGGGGGTGAAGTGGTTGATGTCGCGGGCCTGAACCAATCCGATCTCGCCTTTGGTCAGCAGGTCGGAGCACCCGACGTTGATGTAGTAACCCCCGCCGCGACGAAGGTACTTCATGTAGAAACCGGTTTCGTCCGGTTCGAAGTCCGTCTCGAATCCGACGGCGTGCAGGCGATCGAGAAGCTCCGCATCCAGCTCGCAGGTCTTCCGTGTGATCCACTGATAGGTCTCCTTGAGCACCGGATAGGGGATCGCCGCAGTGATGAGGTCGAGGTCCTCGATGGCCTGGTGCTCGGAGTACAGCGCGTAGATCATGGTCCCACTCGGGACCAGGCTCAGTACGCAGGTGGGGCTGCGCTGGACCATGGTCACGCTGGTGGCGCCGTTGGCGTGCAGGTCCTGGGCGACGTCGTGTCCGCTGTTGCCTGTTCCGATCACGATGCTGCGTTTGCCGGCATAGTCGGCGCCACTGGTGAACTGACTGGAGTGCATAACGGTGCCGGCGAAGGTCTCGAGTCCCGGCAAGGTGGGGACCCGAGGTGCACCAGCGGCGCCGCCGGTCGCCAGGACGACGTGCTTGGCCCGAACCGTGCGTGCCGTGCCGTCCAGTCCCCGTAATTCGGCCAACCAGGTACGGGCGGCCTCGTCGTAGCTGGCGCCGACGAATTCGGTTCCGGTCCACACATTGAGTTCCATGGCTTCGGCGTAGGCCTCGAGCCAGCCTGCGAGCTTGTCCTTCGGGACGAACGTTGGCCAGGTCGGGGGAAATGGCATGTACGGCATGCTGTTTGCCCAGACCTCGTTGTGAAGCGTCAGCGAGTGATAGCGATCCCGCCAGCCGTCGCCGATGCGTGGCTTCTGCTCCAGCACGAGGGTGTCAGCGCCCATCTGGCCGAGCCGGGCCGCCAGGATCAGGCCGGACTGGCCGGCGCCGATAACGAGCACCTCGGGATCTCGATCCAGATATTGGCTCTGCTTGACACGCTTGTCGAGCCAGTTGTCGCCCGCAAACGTCTGGGAGAACTCGATGCCGGTGGGGCGGCGCTCGCCGATTCCCTCCTCGTGGCCGCGTAACTCCTGAAGCGCGGTCAGCAGGATCCATGCCTTGGAGTCGTATGGATTGTCGTTGTCGAGCAGCAGCCGGACGAAGCCGGTAGATCGACCTACCTCGGTGTCGAAATCGAAATACGCTTCGACGACTGGCTTGGCTGAACGCCTCATGATTCTGGGCGCGGTACGGTCGGCTGCCGGCCGGACCAGACGTGGTTTTACCCTGTCCAGACGCGAGTTCATGCTGGCGGCGATCTCAGCGGGTCCGGCGAAGGTCTGATACGTCCAGGTAAACGTGAGGATATCTCGCCAGTAACCGTCGGCGACGAACAGCTCGACGATTCCGTCAACACTGCCGCCGGCGACGGCCGCTGCGAACCTGGTCAGCCACGCGCCGAAGATGTCGTCGGCAGCCGTTGAGTTCGGCATCTCGCGACCGGTCACTGCAGTCCTTCCCCCAAAAGGAAACGCTACGTTCTCTGATTGGCGAGCGGCGCCACGCTGCTCATTCAACCGGAGTTCGGGCCGCTCTGTCAACGACTGTGTTGACAACGGCAAGCGTTATGTGGGTACCATCCGCCCTATGAGTGACGCGCTCGGCCGCCTTGACTTGCTGGCACTCGACGACGACGTCGCAGATGAGAATCGGCTGCTGCGTTCTACGGTTCGCAAGTTCGCTGATGATCGTCTGCGGCCGAATATTCGTGATTGGTTCGAGAGCGGCGAGCTGCCGGCACGGGAGCTGGCGCAGGAATTCGGGGCGCTGGGCGTGCTGGGTATGCACCTGGAAGGCTACGGCTGCCAGGGTTCGACCGCGACCCAGTACGGGATCGTCTGCGCCGAGATCGAAGCGGTCGATTCTGGCCTGCGCTCGCTGGTCAGCGTGCAGGGCTCCCTCGCGATGTATGCGATTCATGCCTACGGCAGCGAGGAACAGAAGCAGCGCTGGCTCCCGGGGATGGCCGAGGGGACGTCGATCGGGTGCTTCGGCTTGACTGAATCCGACGCCGGCTCTGACCCGGGTTCGATGCGCACCCGAGCGCGACGCGACGGAACGGACTGGGTCCTGCACGGCGCAAAGATGTGGATCACGAACGGCTCTATTGCAGATGTTGCCGTCGTGTGGGCCCGCACCGAAGACGAGGCCGACGGCACGAAAGGCAGCGTTCGGGGCTTCCTTGTCGAGCGCGGAACACCCGGTTTCAGCACGCACGACGTTCACCACAAGCTGTCGCTGCGCGCTTCGGTGACCAGCGAACTGGTCCTCGACGATGTAAGGTTGCCGGCCGATGCGATGCTGCCCGGCGCACGGGGGCTGAGCGGGCCGCTGGGCTGTCTGACCGAAGCCCGCTACGGCATCATCTGGGGTGTCACGGGCTCGGCCCGGGATGCGCTCACCGCGACCATCGACTACGCCTGCTCCCGCACTCAGTTCGGCAGGCCGATCGCAGGGTTCCAGTTGACGCAGAAGAAGTTGGCCGACATGGCGGTCTCGTTGAACCAGGCGCAACTCGTGGCGCGGAGGCTGGGAGATCTCAAGGACGCCGGCCAGATCAAGCCGCATCAGATCAGTTTCGGCAAGTTCGCCAATGTGCGCGCGGCCCTGGACATCTGCCGCGACGCGCGCTCCATCCTCGGCGGCAGTGGCATCACCACCGAGTACCCCGTCCTGCGTCACGCGGTTAACCTCGAAACCGTTTACACATACGAGGGCACGCACGAGGTGCACACTCTCGTTCTCGGTGCACAACTCACCGGCCTGGACGCGTTCCGCTGATCCGAAGCCGGTCAAACGCCTATTCCGTGAACCTGAAGCCACGATAGCCCGACGCGGCGATGTCGTCGCATAACGTGCGATACGCGTGCAGTCCTCCGACGTAGGGCATGAAGACTCGTGGTTTGCCGGGGACGTTTGCCCCGAGGTACCAGGAGTTGGCTCTCATGAAGAGGGTGTGTGAGGCGAGTTCATTGACGTGGTCGACCCATTGGTCTTGTGCGGTGGTGTCGGCTTCGGTGCTGGTGAGGTGGTGCTGGCGTAGGTGGGTGAGGAGGCTGCCGAGCCAGTCGACTTGTTGTTCTGCGGTGGCGACCATGTTGGCCAGTACTGAGGGGCTGCCGGGGCCGGAGAGGAGGAAGAGGTTGGGGTGGCCGGCGACGGCGAGGCCGAGGTAGGTGCGGGGGCCGGTGTGCCAGGTGTCGCGCAGTGTCTGGTGGTGGGGGCCGGTGATGTTGATGGCGAGGAATGAGCCGGTGAGGGCGTCGAATCCGGTGGCGAGTATGAGGCTGTCGATGGCGTAGTCGGTGGTGCTGGTGCGGATACCGGTGCCATGGATCTGGACCAACGGGGTGCGTTGGAGGTCGATGAGGGTGACGTTGTCGCGAAGGTAGGTTTGGTAGTAGTTGGTGTCGGCGCAGATTCGTTTGCTGCCCAGGGGGTGGTCCTTCGGCAGCAACGCATCGGCAAGCTCTGGGTCACCGATGATGGCCTTGATCTTGCGGTGCACGAAGTCGACCGCGTGCTTGTTGGAGTCCTCGTTGCGCACGATGTCGGTGAACGACTTGGTGAAGTGGGTGCCACCGCGTTGCCAGGCCTCCTCGAACGCTCTGGTCCGCTCCTGTTCGTCGACCTCCATCACGCCATAGGGCCGATACCGGTATGGCGTCCCGATCCGATCCTCGCGGGCCAGTCGGCGGCGTTCGGGGTAGTTGGCTTTGATCTGGTCGAGGGCTTCACGGGTCAGGGCGCTGTTCTGGGCAGGGATGCTGAAGTTCGCGGTCCGCTGGAAGACATACAGCTGCTCGCACTGCTCGGCGATCACCGGAATCGACTGAATCCCCGATGAACCGGTCCCGATCACCGCGACCCGCTGGCCGGTGAAATCGACCTCGGCCTTGGGCCACTGACTGGTCTGATACACCGAGCCCTCAAACGTCGACATGCCCGCGATCTCGGGTACCAGCGGCACCGACAGCGGCCCGGTCGCCAACACCAGAAACTGAG
>JAVEET010000231.1 GCA_030840295.1 Pseudonocardiales bacterium | reverse complement strand
GACGCTGCGATTCAGGTCTTCGCCGAACACGGTCTCGACGCCGGGGTCGACGAGGTCGCTCGGGTGGCCGGCGTGGGCACCGGCACCTTGTACCGCAGGTTTCCCACCAAGCAGGCGCTCATCGACGAGTTGGTCGGTGGTATGCGACGGTCGATCCTCGCGGTGGCGCGCCGGGCCGCACTGGCTACCGACGGGTCGGGTGTCGAAGACTTGTTGGTCGGTGCCGGTGAGTTGCAGGCCGCGCAATCGGGCTGCCTGCGCCGCTTGTGGAATCAATCTGACGCCGAGTCCGATGCGCTGAACGAGTTCCGGTCGCTGATCGGCGTCCTGCTGAAGTCCGGGCAGGCCGCCGGCAGGATCCGGCCGGACATCACAGGTACCGATATCTCGATGCTGCTCTGGTCGTTGCGCGGCGTCATAGAGTCGACGGTGGCGGCCGCGCCGAATGCGTGGCGCCGGCATCTGGAACTGATGATCGCCGGGCTCCGTCCGGTCGGGCCGGACGGACTCTCCGCGGTGCTGTCCGCCAAGCCCATGACCGTCGCCCAACTGCGCGCGGCGACGGCGGCAGCTCCGCAGTCCTGATCGGCCGAGCGGGTGCGGACCTACTAGCCTGAGCGCACGTCCTCAGAGCGGAGTGAACTCATGCAGGCATCAGTCGATCCGGATCGCAGCGAGTGGGATGTCATCGTCATCGGCGGCGCGGCCGCCGGTGAGAACGCGGCACAGTACGCCGGCCAGTTCTCGGGGCTCGATGCGGTCATCGTCGAAGCCGAACTGGTCGGCGGCGAATGCTCGTACTGGGCGTGTATGCCGAGCAAGGCGTTGCTGCGCCCGGTCGAGGTAATGTCGATCAGCCGTGACCTGCCCGGGATGAAAGAGATCGTCGGCGGTTCCGAGCTGGACGCGCAAGCCGTGCTGGCCCGCCGCGACCGGGTAGTCAACAACCTCGACGACACCTCCCAGGTGGATTGGGCCATCGGGGCGGGTATCGACATCATCCGAGGCCGCGGCCGGTTGCGCGGTGAGCTGACGGTGGTCGTGACCGCTCCGGATGGCGCGGAGCGCACGATCACCGCCCGGCACGCCGTGGTTCTGGACACCGGCAGCTCGTCGCTGATACCACCGATTCCCGGGTTGGCCGAGGCTCGGCCCTGGACGTCCCGCGACGTCACGAACCTTCATGAGATTCCGCGCCGGATCGTGATCGTCGGCGGCGGTGTGGTGGCTTGCGAGTCGGCCACCTGGCTGCACGGCGTCGGGGTGGCCGAGGTGACGGTTGTCGAGGGCGCCCCGACGCTGCTCGCGAAGAACGAGCCGTTCGCCGGCGAGATCATCGAGGCCCAATTCGCCAAGGCCGGCATTTCCGTGCGGACCGGGACGAGGGTGACCGCCGTTCAGCGGGGCACGGTCAACGAGGCGCAGGTCGGACATGTGCACGGCGACGAGGTCACGGTGACCCTGTCCGACGGTGGCACCGTGATCGCCGATGAGATCGTGGTCGCGGCCGGCCGCAAACCCAACAGTGACGACATCGGCCTGGAGTCGGTGGGCTGGTCGAGAGAAGCTTCCCAGCACGGTTTCGTCCAGGTGGACGACCACCTTGCCGTACAGGGGGTGAACGGCGAATGGCTCTACGCGATAGGTGATCTCTGCGGCCGGGCGTTGCTGACGCACATGGGCAAGTACCAGGCCAGGATCGTCGGCGAGGTCATCGCCGCCCGGGCGGCAGGTGAGCCGTTGGATGATGCTCCGTTCAGCATCCACACAGATGTGGTCGACCGCGACCACCAGGTGCCCCAGGTGACCTTCACCGATCCCGAGATCGGCTCGGTCGGCTATACCGAGGCCGAAGCGCGTGACGCCGGCCTGGACATCGAGACCGTTGAGTACGACATGGCTGCTCTGGCCGGGACCTACGTGCTGCGCGATGACTACATCGGGCGCGCCAAGCTAGTGGTCGACCGGGCGCAGGATGTGGTGATCGGCGCGACCTTCGTCGGCACCGGAATCGCGGAGCTGACGCATTCGGCCACCACCGCGATCGTGGCCAAGGTCCCACTACCGGTTCTGTGGCACGTCGTCCCGAGCTACCCGACCGCGAGCGAGATTTGGCTCCGGCTCCTCGAGGCGCTGAACACCCGCCGCCGTAACGGCGGCTGATCCCGCGGCGCCCGCCGTTCTCTGACAGTGAACGAGGCAGCCGACGGGAACAATCGGCGTCCCCACAGACTTGAGTGAACAAGACTCAACTGTGAGGAGATGGCCCAATGGCCGATATAACCCGCCTTCCTGTGCTGGCACTCAGCGACATCGTCGTCTTGCCTGGCATGGTCGTGCCGATCGAACTGGACGAATCCGCTCAAGCCGCGGTGGACGCCGCCCGTACCAGCAGCGACAGCACCCTGCTTCTAGCCCCCCGATTGGAGGACCGTTACGCCGCGTACGGCGTGATCGCCACCATCGAACAGGTCGGCAGGCTCGCCGGTGGGGCTCCCGCGGCGGTACTGCGCGCGGGGAGCAGGGCTCGCCTGGGAGCCGGTGTGACCGGTCCCGGTGCGGCGCTGTGGGTCGAGGCTGTGCCGGTCGAGGACCGTGCGGTCACCGAGCACGACCGCGAACTCGCGGCGGAGTACAAGACTCTGGTGATCGCCAACCTGCAGCGCCGCGACGCCTGGCAGGTCATCGACTCCGTGCAGCAGATCACCGACCCGGCTACGTTGGCCGACACGGCCGGCTATGCCTCGTACCTGTCCGCCGCTCAGAAGCGGCAGTTGCTGGAAACCCCGGATGTCGCGCAACGGCTGGAGCTGTTGATCGGCTGGACCCGGGACCACCTGGCCGAGCTCGAAGTCTCGGAGAAGATCACCAACGATGTGCGCACGGGTATGGAGGAAAGCCAGCGCGAATTCCTGCTGCGCCAGCAACTGGCGGCGATCCGCAAGGAACTCGGCGAGGACGAGCCCGACGGAGCCCAGGACTACCGAGGGCGGGTCGAAGCGGCCCAGCTGCCGGAAACGGTCCGTACCGCCGCGCTGCGCGAGGTCGGACGGCTGGAGCGGGCCAGTGATCAGGGACCGGAGGCCGGTTGGATCCGGACCTGGCTCGATACTGTGCTGGAACTGCCCTGGGACACCCGCACCACCGATATCACCGACGTCACGGCGGCTCGGGCGATTCTGGACGCCGATCACCATGGCCTGGACGACGTCAAGGACCGGATCGTGGAGTACCTGGCTGTCCGTAGCCGCCGGGCCGAACGTGGCCTGGAGGTCGTGGGGGGCCGTGGTTCCGGCGCCGTGATGGCGCTGGTGGGACCGCCGGGGGTAGGCAAGACCTCGCTCGGAGAGAGCGTGGCCCGTGCCCTCGGCCGCAAGTTCGTCCGGGTAGCCCTCGGTGGCGTCCGCGACGAGGCCGAGATCCGAGGTCACCGTCGTACCTACGTCGGTGCGCTGCCGGGACGGATCGTGCGCGCCATCGGCGAAGCCGGTTCGATGAACCCGGTTGTGCTACTCGACGAGATCGACAAGGTCGGAGCCGACTACCGAGGTGACCCGGCGGCGGCGTTGCTCGAGGTGCTGGACCCGGCACAGAATCACACGTTCCGTGACCATTACCTGGACCTCGACCTGGACTTGTCCGACGTGCTGTTCCTGGCTACCGCCAACGTGATCGACTCGATCCCGTCCGCCTTGCTGGACCGGATGGAACTGGTCAGCATCGATGGCTACACCGAGGACGACAAGGTCGCGATAGCCCGTCAGTATCTGCTGCCCCGGCAACTCGAACGGGCCGCGCTCAGCGCCGAGGAAGTCGAATTGACCGACGAGGCGTTGCGCGGGCTGGTTGCCGAGCACACCCGGGAGGCGGGCGTACGCCAGCTCGAGCGATTGCTCGCGAAGGTGCTGCGCAAGGTGGCGACGGAGCTCTCGACGAAGACGGGGACGGACGAAACGCCGGCTCTCACGGTTATCGATGTCGGCCAGCTGCGCCGGTACCTCGGACGGCCGCGCTTCACGCCGGAGACGCACGAACGGACGGCGGTCCCTGGCGTGTCCACGGGCTTGGCCGTGACCGGCCTCGGCGGAGACGTGCTGTTCATCGAGGCGTCGGCGACCGATGTCGGTAGCGGTGGGAATCCTGGACTGACGCTGACCGGCCAGTTGGGCGACGTGATGAAGGAATCGGCTCAGATAGCCCTGTCCTACGTCCGCTCTCATGCTGAGCGGCTGGGCGTCGATCCGGTTGCCTTGAACCGCAACATCCACGTGCACGTTCCGGCGGGCGCGGTGCCTAAGGACGGACCCTCGGCCGGCGTCACCATGGTGACGGCGCTGGTTTCCATGGCGACCGGTGTTCCGGTTCGCTCGGAGGTCGGCATGACCGGTGAGGTGACCCTGAACGGACGGGTGCTCCCGATCGGTGGTGTCAAGCAGAAATTGCTCGCGGCGCAACGGGCCGGACTGACCACGGTCTTCCTGCCGGCTCGCAACGAGCCGGATCTCGATGACGTGCCCGCCGATGTGCTGGCCGCGATCGACGTCCGATTGGTCGCCGATGTCGCAGACATTCTTGCGGTCGCGCTGCACGGGTCCGAAGTGACCAGCACGAGCGCCGCAGCCTGATCGCCGCAGCCTGATCGCCGACTCGGTAGGGTCATGACGTGCCCCGTGACCTGCATAGTGCGGCCCGAAAGGTCGGTCTCCTTCGAGAATGCCGAGCTTTCGGGCCGCACAATGCGTTACGGGTTTGAGGAGGGGATTGGTCATGGCGTTTGCATCCCGCGGTTTCGGTGGCAGGTCTCGTGGACCCCGGGACCAGCGCCTGCCACCGGGCCAGTACGACGTGGGTTCGGATTGGCCGGTGCTCACCGCCGAGGTGACGCCCGCGATCAACGTCGACACCTGGAGCTTCACCATCGACGGGCTGGTGGATCAGGTCCGGACCTGGAGCTGGGCGGATCTGCGGGCGCTGCCCGAGTCGAAGTACGAAGGTGACATCCACTGTGTGACGACCTGGTCGAAGTTGGCTACCGACTTCACCGGCGTCAGCATGGATGTCTTTCTCGATCAGGTGAAGCTGGGCCCGTCGGCCGCTTTCGTGATGGCTACCTCGTCGACCGGGTACACCACCAACCTGCCACTGGCCGATGTGACCGGCGGCAAGGCGTGGCTGGTGTGGGCTCACGAGGGCAAGGCGCTGTCAGCCGCGCATGGCGGTCCGGTGCGGCTGTTGGTACCCCACTTGTACTTCTGGAAGAGCGCGAAGTTCATCTCCAGGTTCACCCTGCTCGACCACGACGAGCCCGGCTTCTGGGAACGCAACGGCTATCACGACCGGGGCGATCCGTGGAAAGAGCAGCGGTACCAGGGTGACTAGCCGGTGACTGAGCCGATGATGCCCGCGTCACCGGTCACCCGGCTGGCACCGGCGGTGCAAACAACGCGCTGGCAATGGGCGACCGTGCGCGAGGTCAGCCGGATCGCTGCCCAGATCGTGATACTCCGCCTGGAGGTGGAGAACCGGCTTCAGCACTTGCCCGGGCAGCACTATGTCGTGCGACTCACGGCCGAGGACGGCTACACCGCGTCGCGGTCGTACTCGGTCGCCTCGGCGCCGAGCGACCCCCTGATCGAGCTGTGCGTCGAGCGACTGGAGGACGGCGAGGTCTCGGGTTACCTCTACGACGTGGTCCAGCCAGGGGATCGAGTCGAAGTACGCGGACCGATCGGCGGCTGGTTCGTCTGGGACGCCGCCACACCGGCGCTGGCCATCGGCGGAGGTACCGGCGTTGTCCCGCTGGTCGCCATGGCGCGGCACGCGGCCGACATCGGCCGCTCCGAGCTACTGCGCCTGGCTGTATCCGGCCGGTCGATGGCCGAGCTTCCCTATTCCGACGAGTTGTCCGCTTACGGCGCCACCATCGCCTTTACTCGGGCGCCCGGGCGCCGTCTACAAGCCGATGACCTGCGCCCGCTGCTGGACGGGGCGCAGGTAACGTACGTTTGCGGGTCGACCGGCTTCGCCGAGGCGATGAGCCGCGCCCTCGTCGGCTTGGGCTATCCCGAATCCCTCATCAGGGTCGAACGATTCGGCCCAAGTTGAGCCGTGCCGTTTTGATGTACTCAACCGTATCCAGCATTGAAGGAGTATCACCGATGAGTGAGCCGAGCACAGAACGCCCCACCGGAAACGCGCAGATCGGGGTCACCGGCCTGGCCGTCATGGGCCGCAACCTGGCGCGCAACCTGGCCCGGCACGGCTACCGGGTCGCGTTGCACAACCGCAGCCACGAGCGGACCGAAAGTCTGGTCCGGGACCACGGCGACGAGGGAACCTTCATCCCGAGCGAATCCCTGCCGGACTTCGTCGCGTCGCTGGAAAGGCCGCGAGCGATCATCATCATGGTCAAGGCGGGCGGACCGACTGACGCGGTGATCGACGAACTCACGCCCCTGCTGGAAGCCGGCGACATCGTGATCGATTGCGGCAATGCGCACTTCGCCGACACCCGCCGCCGCGAGGAAAGCCTGAAGGAGCATGGCCTGCACTTCGTCGGCAGTGGCGTCTCCGGTGGCGAGGAGGGTGCCTTGAACGGACCCTCCATCATGCCCGGCGGTTCGACCGAGTCCTATCAGAAGCTCGGCCCGATCTTCGAGTCCATCGCCGCCGAGGTCGACGGAACACCATGCTGCGTGCACGTCGGCCCAGACGGGGCCGGGCACTTCGTCAAGATGGTGCACAACGGTATCGAGTACGCCGACATGCAGTTGATCGCCGAGGCCTACGATCTGCTGCGCAGTGGTCTGGGTGCCTCGCCGGCCGAGATAGCCGATATCTTCCGCGAGTGGAACTCCGGTGATCTCGAGTCGTTCCTGATCGAGATCACCGCAGATGTGCTTGCTCACACCGATGCCCAGACCGGCCAGGCCTTCGTGGACGTGGTCCTCGACCAGGCCGAGCAGAAAGGCACCGGTCGCTGGACCGTGCAGAGCGCATTGGATCTCGGCGTACCGATCACCGGCATCGCCGAGGCCACCTTCGCCCGTTCGCTGTCGGGGCATGCCGAGCAGCGCAAAGCCGCGGCGACGACGTTCGCCCAACCGGCCGGGGAAGGCTTCGCCTCGGCGCCCGGAGAGCGCGAGCAGTTCGTCGACGACGTGCGCAAGGCGTTGTACGCCTCGAAGGTGGTCGCCTACGCGCAGGGCTTCGATCACATCGAGGCCGGTAGCGAGGAGTACGGCTGGCACGTCGATCGCGGTGCGATGGCTACCATCTGGCGCGGTGGCTGCATCATCCGCGCCCGGTTCCTGAACCGGATCGTCGAGGCGTACCAGACCGACCCCGGACTGCCCAGCCTGCTGGTGGCGCCGTACTTCGCCGACGCCGTGTCCGACGGCCTGGACAGTTGGCGCCGGGTGGTCGTCGCCGCGGCTCAGCAAGGGATTCCGACGCCGGCGTTCTCGTCGTCGCTGGCGTACTTCGACGGGTTGCGCCGGCCTCGGCTGCCGGCCGCGCTGATCCAGGGTCTGCGTGACAACTTCGGAGCCCACACCTACCAGCGGGTGGACAAGGACGGGGCGTTTCACACCCTGTGGGCCGCGGGATTGGACGAGATTTCGGCCTGACCCCTCGGCCCGCCGGTGGCCGCCTCGCAGGCTGCGCAGCCTGGGTCTGCGACCGCGCGCCGGTCACCGATGGCGGCCCGGGGTTAAATGGGCGGGTGTCCGCCGACCGCCACCCGCTCGAGGAGTATTTCCTCGGCGCCGTGTCAGGTCTGCAACGCGGCGCCGACCAGGCCATCGATGGACCGGTCCGGGCCGGTAGTGCCCTGACCGTCCGGCTGGCCGACGAGTTGTTCACGGCCCAATGCGAATCCCGGCACGCCGACCTCGCCGCCAAGTATCTGCAGGCTGAGGGGCGCGGTTACTACACCATCGCCTCCGCCGGCCACGAGGGCAACGCGGCAGTAGCGGCGGCGTTGCGCCCGAGCGATCCGGCGCTGCTGCACTACCGGTCAGGTGGTTTCTACTGCGCCCGGTCGCATCAGGTTCAAGGCCACGATCCGGTCTACGACATCCTGGCCGGCGTCGTGTCCGCGGTCACCGAACCGATCGCCGGTGGCCGGCACAAGGTCTTCGGCAACCACGACCTGGCGGTTATCCCGCAGACGTCCACAATTGCCTCGCATCTGCCGCGTGCCGTCGGCGTGGCGTTCGGTATCGATCGCGCTCGACGCCTGGGACTTGTCACGCCGTGGCCCGATGATGCCATCGTGGTCACCAGCTTCGGCGACGCCTCGGTGAACCATTCGACCCTGGTGGGAGCCCTCAACTCGACGTCGAACACCGTTTACCAGGGGATCGGAATGCCGATGCTCATGGTGTGTGAAGACAATGGTTTCGGCATCAGCACCCGGACCCCGATCGGTTGGATCGCCCACCGTTTCTCGGCACGTCCCGGCCTGAGGTACTTCGCCGCGGACGGCTCTGACCTCGCCGATGTCTACGATGCCGCGACCGAGGCGGTGAATTTCGTGCGGGCCAACCGCAAACCGGCGTTCCTGCATCTGAAGGCCGTGCGCTTGCTCGGCCACGCCGGATCCGACGCCGAGGTGGCTTACCGCACGCCGTTGGAGATCAGTGCTGACTACGCACGAGATCCACTGCTGGCCTCCGCGCGCTTACTGGCCGCAGCAGGGGCCGCCTCCGGCGCCGAGTTGCTCGAACGGTATGAGGCAGTTCGGGTGCGGACTGCGGCGGTCGCGGCGGAAGTCAGCCTCGCCCGACAACTCGCCTCGGTCGAAGAGGTGCTGGCTCCGCTGGCACCCCGTTCGGCCCGCGTCGTCGCCGCGTCGGTCGGGGCCGTGTCATCGGAGGGCTTCCGGACGCGCGATACAGCCCGAGCGGCGATCTTCGGTGGCGCGCTGCCCGAACACGAAGGACCGCTGACCCTGGCTCAGTCGATCAACCGTGCCTTGCACGACGAGCTCGCCCGGCGGCCGGCGGCCCTGGTCTTCGGGGAGGACGTCTCGGCGAAGGGTGGCGTGTACGGGCTGACGCGGGGACTGCGGAAAACCTTCGGCGGTGCAAGGGTCTTCGACACGCTACTCGACGAGCAGGCGATCCTCGGCCTCGCCCTCGGGACCTCGCTGGCCGGCTTCCTGCCTATCCCGGAGATTCAGTACCTCGCCTACCTGCACAACGCCGAAGACCAACTTCGCGGTGAGGCCTCGACGCTGCAGTTCTTCTCCCAGGGGCAGTACCGCAACCCGATGGTGGTGCGGGTCGCGGGCCTGGGCTACCAGAAGGGCTTCGGCGGCCACTTCCACAACGACAACTCGGTCGCCGTGCTACGCGACATTCCGGGTTTGGTGGTCGGCGTTCCATCCCATCCCCGCGACGCACCGGCTATGTTGCGCACTCTGACCGCGGCGGCAGTGGTGGACGGTACTGTATCGGTGTTCCTGGAACCGATCGCCTTGTATCACCAGCGGAATCTGTACGCCGAGGGTGACAACGGCTGGCTTGCCGATTACCTGCCGCCGGGGGAGTGGGCCGACGGCCACGTCCCGATCGGCCGGGCCAGGCGCTGGCTGGTCGATGACAGTGATGGGACGGATCTCACCATCCTGACCTTCGGCAACGGCGTCCCGATGAGCCTACGAACAGCCAAATTGCTGTCCGAGCAAGGTATTTCGGTTCGGGTGGTGGACCTTCGCTGGCTGGCGCCACTGCCGGTGACCGACATCCTGCGCGAATCCGACGCGACCGGCCGGGTCCTCATCGTCGATGAGACCCGGCGCAGCGGTGGAGTTTCCGAGGGTGTGATCACGGCTTTGGTCGACGGCGGCTTCGGCGGCGTCATCGAGCGGGTAACCAGTGCCGACAGTTTCATCCCACTCGGCGACGCGGCTCGGGCTGTGTTGCTGGACGAGCCCACCGTGGTCAGGGCAGCGCTGGGGCTGCTCGGCCGCGGTTGACGCGACCGGACGGCCCCAGCGCTGAACGAACCCAGATCCCGATTGTTGAACGCCTAGACCGGAGCCAGTGCCTTGTCGTCGGGCTCGCCCGACCCGGGTACGGCATTGATCTCGTCCTCCGACTCCGCGGCCTCGATCGATACCTGCGGTGTGATCCGGTCCAGCCACTTGGGGAAGAACCAGTTGGCGTGTCCGATCAGGTGCATCAGCGAGGGCACCAGGATTGTCCGCACCACGAATGCATCCAGGAATACCGCCGAGGCCAGACCGATACCGAACAGCTTGATGACCCGGGCATCACCGAGGACGAAGCCGCCGAACACCGCGATCATGATGATGGCCGCAGCGGTGATGATGCCACCCGTTTCGCCCTGGCCCACCGTGATCGAGCGCTTGTTGTCCTTGGTGTGCTGCCATTCCTCATGCATCCGGCTCACTAGGAAGACCTGGTAGTCCATCGACAGGCCGAACAGGATGGCGAAGAACATCACCGGAATGAACGGCTCGATCGGGCCGGCACCGCCGATGCCCAATAGGTCCGACAGCCAACCCCACTGGAAGATAGCCACCACGACACCGAAGGACGCACCGGCGGCCAGCAGGTTCATCACCGCCGCAGTCAGCGGGATAACCAGACTGCGGAAGGCCACCAGCAGGAGCAGGAAGGATAGCCCGATCACGGCGGTGAAGAAGAACGCCATCTTGGCCGACAGCACCTTGGCGAAGTCGACGAAGATGGCCGTGACGCCGTAGACGTAAATGTGATTCGCGGTGCCGGAATACAGCGGCGGCAGCACGTTGCTGCGCAGATTCTTGACCAGGTCGGTCGTCTTGACGTCCTGGGGCGACGTGGTCGATTTGAACACCACCAACGAGACGTCCTTGCCGGTGGGAACAGCCTGAACACTGCTTGGAGCCACGTCGGTGACGCCCTTCAACGCGGTCGTCACTTTGCTCAGGTAGGCCGGGTCGCTCGAACCCGGACCACTGATGACCAATTGCAGGCCCGAGTTGTAACCCGCCCCGAAGCCCTGGGCGATCAGGTCGTAGCCCTTGCGGGTGGTTGATCCCTTCGGATCGTTGCCCTGATCGGAGGATCCGAGCCGAATGGAGAAGAACGGAATGGCCAACACGATGAGGATCACGCCGGCGACCAGGCCCAGCACGACCCGGTTGCGTTCGACGATCCTCGACCAGCGGTACCAGAACCCGTGGTGTTCGGAGAGGTCGAACTGGCCATCCCGGACGGCGCGTCGCTGCTTACGTGGCAACACCTTCAGGCCGAGGAAGGACAGCAGCGACGGCAACAGGGTCAGGGACGCGACCATGGTGAGAGCCACGCCGATCGCGGTGCCGAGCGAGACCCCGTAGAGGAAACTGACGCCCAGTGCCCACAAGCCGAGCAGGGCGATGCAGACCGTGGTCCCGGCGAACAGCACGGCTCGTCCGGAGGTGTTCACCGCGACCGTGATCGATTCCTCGACACTCATACCGCGGAGCAGATTACGGCGGTGCCTGGTCACGATGAAGAGGGCGTAGTCTACGCCGACCCCGAGAATCATCAGCAACGCCAGCTGATTGGCAAAGCTGGCCACAGACATGACGTGGGACAGCAGCCCGATCAGGCCCAGGCCGCTGCCCATCGCGGCGATCGCGCTGGCCAAAGGCAGCACCGTGGCACCGAACGTGCGGAACACGATGAGCAGGATGAACAGGGCCGCAATGAAGCCGATGAGTTCCGGAGGGATGCCCCCGGTCTGTTGGGACAGGGCCTCGAACGCGGTGCCGGTGAACTCGACCTGCAACTTGTCCGAACCCACCGGGGCCAGCTGGTCGTGCACCTTCTGGACGTTCGCGATGTTGGGGTTCACGGCCGTCCAGTTGATCTCGACGATGCCGACGGTCTTGTCCTGGCTGATCAACGCAGCTTGAGCGACGGCAGAACCGGCGCCGCTACCCGACGAACCCCCAGCCGCCGAACTGCAGGAAATGACGCCGTACGGGGAGTTGATCGAAGCGATGCCCAAATTGCTCGCGCAGAGTTTCTGTAGCGCGGGTTGCACCGTCGAGGCATAGTCGGCCACCGAACCGGACCTGGGGTGCAGCACCATGGTGCCGCTCGCGCCATTCCGGCTGTCCAGACCGGCCCTCGTCAGCAGCTTCGACACGGTGTCGGTCTCGGTGTGCGGCAGCTTGAAGTCGTCCTTGTAGTTCGAACCGCCGAGCCCGCTCAGCAACAGCTGAGTACCGATGATGAAGGCGATCCACCCCGCGACGACCCACCATCGTCTGCGTACCGCGAATCGAGCGATTGTCTGCATTGAGCGCTCCTGAGTTCTGCGAAAAGCCAACGGTGCTGGCAGGAGCTTGACGGGTCGGCCGCGGATTCGCCGCCTCGTTCTCAGCAGGTCAACAGAACTCCTCAGGCAGCTCGCGGCGCGAAGGTTTCGAGGACTTTAACGCCGTATTGCATCGACGCGACCGGGTCCGCCTTCGGGTCACCCACCGACGCGACGAAGTTCAGATCGAGGAACACCTCGGTCACTCCCTGATCTGCCAATCGGCTGAGATCGTCCTTGATCTGGCGCGCTGTTCCGTGCAGTGGCCGGCGGTTCGAGGCGTCGTCACCAGTGGTGTCGCTGAGTTCGACCACCCCCCGTACCACGACCCGCAACCGGGACGGATCACGCCCGGCCTGCTCGGCCGCGCCCTTGATGATGGCAATATCGCGGGAGATTTTGGTCAGGTCCTGCCGACTCCGACTGATCCAACCGTCGGCCATCCGGCCCACTCGCCTCAGCGCAGGTTCCGCGTCACCGCCGAGGAGTAGCGGCGGATGCGGTTTCTGGACAGGCTTGGGATCGACGATGGCGGCGGGGATCGTATAGAACTCACCGTGGAACGAGACTTCCGGCTCGGTCCAGATGACCTTCAGGCACCTGATGAATTCCTCCACCCGGGCGCCGCGACGGGCGAAGTCCACACCGGAGGCCTGAAATTCCTCCACAGCCCAGCCCAGACCCAGGCCGGCATCCAAGCGCCCACTGGACAGCTCATCCAGAGTAGTGAGTTGCTTGGCGAGCAGGATCGGCGAGAAGTACGGCGCGTTGACGATCGCGACGCCGAGCCTGGCTCGTTCGGTGATGGCAGCCACGTAAGCCAGCGTGATCAGCGGATCTGTGACGGAGCGGTACATCGATCCCCAGTCGGCGTCGGCAGGATGTAGTAACCGCTGGAAGGTCCACAACGATTCGTAGCCCGCGTCCTCGGCCAACCCGGCGATGCTGATGACGTTCTCCCGGGTGGCCCAACTACCTGATACCGGCAGGCCGAAACCCAGCTTGAGTTCAGCGTTGCTCATCGGCCGTCCAGCCATTCGCCGCCGAAGTACATCAGCTCGTCGCGGAGCAGCTCGATCTGGATGCCGTCCGGATCGCGGAAGTACAGGGACTCCTCGATGCCCTGGTCCGGTCCGCCGTAGGCGACCCCGGCGGCGTCCAGTTTGGCGCGCAAGGCCGCATGCTGCTCGGGCGCAATCGAGATCGCGATGTGCTGGACTGTCCCGAGTGCTTCCACACCCGGTTGCAGGCCGAGACCGGGGAAGTCGAAGAAGCCGAGCAAGGTGGAATTGCCGAGGTCGAAGAAGAAATGCGATGACCCCGGGTAGTCCCGGTTCTCTACCAGCTCGACCAGCGGAAAGCCCAGCAGTCCCTGGTAGAACTCGATCGTGGCCGCGACGTCGCTGCAGATCAGGGCCGCGTGGTGGATGCCGCGAGCGGTGCTGGACGGCCGGCGATCGGCCGGCAGGAGGTAACGCTCGCGCAGTTCGGTGCGACGTTGTTCGAGTTCGGCCCGTTCGGCCGCGGTCGGCTCCGGCATCTCAGACCCGCTTCGCCCGCAGGAAAGCAACGGCGCGCTCCCACGCCAGCTTCGCGCTCTCCTCGTCGTAGGTGCCGAGGAGGTTCTCATCGTTGTGGAACGCATGACCAGCCGGGTAGTAGTAGAACATCACCTCAGCGCCGCTCTCCTCGGCGATCTGGCGCTCCTGCTGCTTGG
>JAVEET010000366.1 GCA_030840295.1 Pseudonocardiales bacterium | reverse complement strand
CTGATCTCGATCCAAGCGGCGATTCCCGGGCTGGCACGCCGGCTGATGATCGGCGGCGGATCGCTGCTCGAGGCAGCACAGTCCCAGCTGCCACCTTCTGATCCGGCGCCGTCTGATCCGGCGCCGTCTGATCTGACATCGTCGCGAACCGGTCACCCGGCGGCCCAACCGGTCTTCGCCTCGATCGAAGGCGGCCTCGCGCGCCTGGCCGAGTCGATGGCCGCCGGCGGTGGATTCACAGTGCGCACCGATATGCCGGTGCGCCAGATCCGCCGCACCCCGACCGGATTCGCGCTCACCGCCGGCTCGGCTGCTCAGCCGGAGATCATCGAGGCCGACGCCGTGGTACTGGCCACACCAGCGAGCAAGGCATCGGTGCTGCTGGCCGGGCTGGCGCCGGTGGCCGCCGCAGAGCTGGCGGCCATCGAGACGGCGAGCATGGCAATCGTGACGTTGGCCTTCCCCAATGCAGTCGACCGGCCGGACGCAGCCAGCGGCCACCCGTCCCTACCGCCGGGGAGCGGCATCCTGGTGCCAAGTGTGGAGGGGCTGCACGTGAAGGCGATGACGTTCTCGTCGCAGAAGTGGCCCGGTGTCGGCGCGGACGGTGGTGTCACCCTGATGCGGGCCTCGCTCGGTCGGGCCGGTGAGGAATGGGCGTTGCAGCGTGCCGACGACGAACTGGTCGCGACCGTCCGGGCGGAGCTGGCGATCGTCACCGGATTGTGTGCGGCACCCGTCGATACCCACGTGCAGCGCTGGGGCGGCGCCTTGCCGCAGTACGCCCCTGGCCATCTGCAGCGTGTCGACCGGATCAGAGCCGCAGTCGCTGAGGTGCCCGGCCTCGCGGTCTGCGGCGCGACCTACGACGGGGTCGGCATCCCGGCCTGCATTGGCTCAGCTCACATGGCCGCAGACCGGGTGTTGGCCGGTTTCGGTCCGAAAGGACAATGAATTCCATGGTCGACGGTAAGCAGGCTCGCGAGTTGAACGACGTCATCCGGTACACCGCCTGGTCGGTGTTCTCGGTACAGGATCCGATCGGTGCGGCCGACCGCGGCCCACTGGCCGTCGAAGTGGCCCAGCTGTTCGCTGAACTCGGTGCTGCGGACATCAAGGTCCGCGGGGTATACGACGTTTCAGCCCTGCGGGCGGACGCGGACCTGATGATCTGGTGGCATGCCGCGAGCGCGGACGAGCTGCAGTCCGCCTACAGCCGTTTCCGGCGAACCGGCCTGGGCCGGCACCTTCGTCCCGTGTGGTCGGTCATGGCGCTGCATCGCCCGGCCGAATTCAACAAGAGCCATGTGCCGGCCTTCCTGGCTGAAGAAGAACCTCGAGCGTATGTATGCGTCTATCCGTTCGTACGGTCCTACGAGTGGTATCTGCTCGAGGACGGCGAGCGGCGTCAGCTGCTGGCCGAACACGGCAAGATGGCACGGGACTACCCGGACGTACGGGCCAACACAGTGGCCTCCTTCGCCCTGAACGACTACGAGTGGATCTTGGCTTTCGAGGCGGACGAACTTCATCGGATCGTGGACCTGATGCGCCACCTGCGAGGATCGGAGACCAGGCTGCACGTCCGCGAAGAAGTGCCGTTCTACACCGGCACCCGGCGGACGATCGCTGAGCTGGTCGAGACGCTTCCGTAGCTCGAGGACCTGTCCGAGGGCATGGCGTCGTTAGTCGGCAGCGCCCTCGTCGAACCGCATGCTGATCGAATTGATGCAGTAGCGCAGGTCGGTCGGCGTGCCGTAACCCTCTCCGGAGAACACATGACCGAGGTGGCTGTGGCAGCTCGCGCAGACCACTTCGACGCGACGCATACCCAGCGCCGTGTCGACCCGCTCGAGGACCGAATCGCCGGCCAGCGGGGAGAAGAAACTCGGCCAGCCGCAATGAGAGTCGAATTTCTCCGTCGACCGGAACAATTCAGCACCACAGGCGCGACAGGAGTACACGCCCTGCCGGTGGTTGTCGGTGAACTCCCCGCGGTACGGAGCCTCGGTAGCTCCCTCCCGAAGCACGCTGTATTCGGCCGGCGGTAGCTCGGCCCGCCACTGGTCGTCGGTCTTGAAGACAGGCGGTTCGGAGTGCTCCGTCGGAAAACTGGTCATGATCCGACAGTACCCAGCAGCCACCGCGCGAGCCCGGCTCCGGCCTTACGAACTTCTTACCGCCGGACTCAGAGCCAGCTGCTGATCACGGCCAGGATGCTGATCAGGATGGGCAGCAGGATGATGGCTACGAGCGTGAAGGCCATCGGCCGGGACACCTTGCGGCGGCGGGTCAGGCCCGCGGCGAAGTCACCCATCATCCGGATCTCGCCCTCGGGGGAGTACTGGCTGACCGGGCGCTCGTAGTGCGGATCGAGGTAGACGATCTCCGGCCGGGTGGCCCGCGTCGAACCGGCTGCGGGCGGCCGGATGCGCGGAACGCCACCCGGTGCGGGGTCGGGCGAACCGGGCTCGCGATCGGGGATCTCCTCGGGACTCATGCAACCAGCATGCCTGTCCGGCGCCCCGCTCGTCAGTCCGTAAAGCAGAGCCCCTTGAATCTGACCAGCAATTCTGCCGCTTCGTCCGGTTGTACCGGTAGGTTCAGGCGCCCGTAGACCCAGAGCAGCAGCTCCGATGCCGTGGCGATGACCCTGGGGCCGGTGAACTCGGCGCCGTCCCAAGCCCCGACGGTGAACTCGACGGTGCCTGGCAGCGAGGCGTCCCGGACAGTCCACGTTCGGCCTAGATCAGCGGCGACGAGTACGAAGGTTCCCGCTAGATCCGGACGTGCGGTCGCGGGGTGATCTGCCACGCTGGACACTGAGAAGGTCAGGAACTCGGTTAGCGCATCGGCAGCTATCACCGGGTCCAACGCCAGGTGGTGCCCCGCGGCATGCGCGGCGTCCCAGTGGTGTACCGCGGCCTCCTGCGCCTGGTGCCGGGTAATGAACCCGATGTGCTGAGCATCGGGCGCCCAGGTCCACACCCGGCGGTCCTGATCGGCCCGGCCCAGTATGTCGGCCATACGCCGGGCACCGGCGAGGAACACCGACACGAGATCTTGTTCCGCGGCCCGCGGTGGCCGGGAATCGTCCGGTGGCGGTTCGCTGAGGCCTCCGGCGGCTATCGCCGCCCAGAACCAATGCACGTCGGTGACGTGAGCCACCAGATCGGCGACACTCCAGCCCGGGCAATGCTCGACCGGCGCGGCGAGATTATTGCGGGCCGACCGGGCCAGACCCTGACTGTGCTCGCTGACCGCCGCGAGCAGGACTCCCGGGTCGAGGGTTGTGCGGCCAGCCCGGTGGCGAG
>JAVEET010000140.1 GCA_030840295.1 Pseudonocardiales bacterium | reverse complement strand
GGAAGCCGTCGCCGATCTCGACCAACTCCCCGCGGCTCACGATCACCTCGCGACCGGAGGCGAGCGCCGTGGTTGCCAGCAGCAGGGCGGCCGCGCCGTTGTTGACCACCAGCACGTCCTCGGCCTCGGGCACCGCGCGCGTCAGAGCCGCCAGGGTGCCGCGGCCCCGCCGCGCTCGACGGCCCGTGGCTCGGTCGTACTCGACATCCACATAGCCGGCCGCGGACACCACCGCTTCGACGGCCGCGTCCGACAGGCTGGCCCGCCCGAGGTTGGTGTGCAGCACAACCCCGGTGGCATTGAGCACCGGCGTCTGCGTGGAGGCAGTTGCGGGCAGCGCGAGGAGCACCGCCTCGACTGCGTCAGCTGCGGCCAGGACACCCTGTCGCACCTGATCCTGGGCTGCGATCACGACCTGCTTGACCAGCTTCGCACCGAGCCTGCCGAGCGCGGACACCAGTCTGGGATCGGAGAGCAACACGTCGGTGCGCGGCACCTGCCGGCGCGGATCTCCATTGGGCATGCACATCTCCTCGATCGCGCCACCTGATGCTCCGGGTCGAGCCGGTGGCGGAGGCGGATGGGAATCGAACCCACCAAGCCGAGATCCTCGACTTCACCGGTTTTGAAGACCGGGAGGGCCACCAGGCACCTGTACGCCTCCGGGTGCCACGGTATAGGCCACGACCGGTGACACCGCGGCGGGCTAGCCTCGAACGGTGACGATCAGTGCGACGAGCGACCGAAGCGAGACCAGCCAGCCGTACCGGCTGACCCAATACGCCCACGGCGGCGGCTGCGCGTGCAAGATCCCGCCCGGTGAGCTCGAGGAGATTGTCCGCGGACTCGGCGCCTCCGGGCCGCAAAGCCCCACCGAGCAGCTGCTGGTGGGACTTGACGCCGGCGATGATGCCGCCGTAATCCGCATCGAGGGCGGCACCGCAGTCATAAGTACCGCCGATTTCTTCACACCCGTCGTCGATGATGCTTATGACTTCGGGAGAATCGCGGCCGCCAATGCGCTGTCCGACGTCTACGCCATGGGTGGCCGTCCGGTGCTGGCGATCAACCTGGTCGGCTGGCCGCGGGATGTGCTGCCCACCGAGCTGCTCCGCGAGGTGCTGCGTGGCGGCCTGGACGTGGCGCACGAGGCAGGTTGTCACGTTGCCGGTGGGCACAGCATCGATGATCCTGAACCCAAGTACGGCATGGCCGTCACCGGCCTCGCCGACCCGCAACGGCTGCTGCGCAACGATGCCGCCGAGGCCGGGCGTCCGATCAGCCTGAGCAAACCACTCGGCGTCGGTGTGCTGAACAACCGGCACAAGATCACCGGCGAGGTGTTTGCCCAGGCAGTCGCGGCCATGACGACGCTCAACGATAGAGCCTGCGCAGCCGCACTGGAGGGCGGCCTGCTGGCAGCCACCGACGTCACCGGCTTCGGCCTGCTGGGGCACCTGTTCAAGATGGCGCGGGCCTCAGGTGTCACGGCGGTGATCGACGCGGCCGCCGTGCCCTACCTCGAGGGGGCCAGGGCAGCCCTGGCGGCCGGATATGTCAGCGGTGGCAGCCGCCGGAATCTGGACTGGGTACGTCCTCATCTGCAGGCAACGGTTGACGAAACCGAATTGCTGCTGCTGGCCGACGCCCAGACGAGTGGTGGTCTGCTGCTGGCCGGCGAGATCCCGGACGCACCGGTGATCGGTGAGTTCATCCCACGCGGCGAGCACATCCTTCAGGTGCGCTGATCTCGGTGGCCCTTACAGGGTTATGCGCCGTTGCGATTTTCGCGAGCAAGCCGTTCGCGCTGCGGGACGACGGTGTACTTCGGATCCCGCGCTGAAGCCTGGCCGGCCTCGAAGATGCCGAACCGGGTGCACGCCGAGCCGGCGAGCAACGCCACACCCGACGCGACCGCAGCCACCCGGCTGCGTCGGGCCAGCAGCGAACCGAGCGCCCCTGCCGCGGTCAATGCCTTGCTGGCACGCATCAAGCGACCCGCCACGCCGGTATGCAGCGGTTCGGCCGTGATGCCCATACCCGCCTCCATCTGACGTTCGACCCCGAGTTCGATGATCGCCCCGCCGAGGGCCATCCGCCGGGCGGGTCCGGCCTCGGCTGCCGGGGCCAGCAGCATGCCCAGCCCGCCGGCGGCGGCAGCGGCCGATCCCACGAACAGGAAGGGCAATTCCCGGTGCGCGGCATGCCAGGTCGGGGTAGCGGTGTCGGCCAGCAGGACGCCGGTGTAAGCGGCCACCGTGGGCGCAACGACCGCCGCCGCTACACCGGACGGGCGCGCCAGGCCGGCCAGCAGTCTCGCCGGAGTACGCAAAGGCCGGGGCAGCGATTCCGCGACCGGCGCGATGATCTCGTGCACTCCGGCGACAGCGACTAACGGGCCGTACGCGCTGAGGATCCAGGTACCGACCGACATGGGTGAGGTCGGCTTGGCCACCCGCAGCATGTTGATGAACCGGCTCGGCCTACCGAGGTCATGGACCAGCGCCACGAAGCTCGCGCTGATCGCCGCGAGGGCACCGATCCGGCCGACCTTGCGCAACCCGGCCCGACCGGTCAGATCAGCACCTGCTCCGAGTAAGGACGACCCCGCGGCCAGGCCGCCCAGGAACAGGTAGGCGGGGATGTCGGCCTCCCACGGCGAGGCCTTGACCACCGGGCGGCCGTAGTACGACGTGAAGGTCGCATCGGGCACCATCTGGTGCTCGTCGCGGCGCCGGCCCTTGCCTCGTCGACGATTGCCCGGCCTTACCTGGGTGTTCGATGTCGGCTGCTGTTCGGCGCGGATCTGCTTCAGCTGCTCGGTCACGGGCGTCCCCCCAGAAATGCCGCGGCGGCACCGGCCAGCAGGCCGACCGCAGCCAGGGCCGCCTTCTTCCACATCTCGGGCAGGTCCTTCGTGGTGACCACGGGATCAGGTGGCAACCCATACACCTCGGGCTCGTCCAGCAGCAGGAACATCGCCCCGGACCCCCCGACGCCGTCGCCGGGATCCTCCCCGTACAACCTGGCTCCGGCCACACCCTGGCCCTGCACAGTGGCCAACCGGGCCGCTGCCCGCTCCCGCAACTCCTCGACATCACCGAACTGGATCGACTCGGTCGGGCAGGCCTGGGCGCACGCCGGGGTGTCGCCGGCACCGAGGCGGTCATAGCAGAGCGTGCACTTCTGGGCGATGCCCACGTTCTTGGTGTTCTCGTCGCCCATCCGTCGGTCGATCACCCCGAACGGACAGGCCGGCACGCAGTATCCGCAGCCGTTGCAGATGTCGTCCTGCACGACCACGGTCCCGAACTCGGTACGGAACAAGGCACCGGTCGGGCAGACATCGAGGCAGGCGGCGTGGGTGCAGTGCTTACAGACATCCGATGACATCAACCAGCGGAAGTCGGTCGCGGTTTCCGGATCCATCGAGTTGCCCGGTAGACCGACCGCCGGCATCCCGAGGCCGACGGTGGCCCGGCTCGGTTCGGGCTGAACAGCTGGTTCGACGGGACGCGCCGGTTGCTCGATGAACGCGACGTGCCGCCAGGTCGAGGCGCTCAACGCACCGGTGTTGTCGTAGGAACTGCCCAGCATGTTCAGGCCGTCCTCGGGAATGCCGTTCCATTCCTTGCAGGCGACTTCGCACGCCTTGCACCCGATACATATCGAGGTATCAGTGAAGAATCCTTTGCGCGGTTGCGATTCCTGCCAGCCAGCATCGGCAGCCGGATCATCGAGCGGGCCGGAAAACGAGTTCGACATCAGCTCTCCCTCGGGTGCAGGCCATGCTCGTGCGACGTCGGTGGCGTGCGTTGGACGTTACCCGTCTCGACCGTGATGCCCGCGCGCCGACGATATTCCGCCACGTACTCCAGCAGCGCCGGGCCGGTGGGCCTGCGCCCGGGGCGGATGTCACAGGACGCCACCTTGGATTCCTGGATGTGCACGTTGGGATCCAGGGCCACACCGAACAGGTCGTTGGCCGAGTCACCGGTGACGACGGCATCCTCGCCCACGCCCCAGTGATACGGCAGACCGACCTGATGCACGGTTCGTCCACCGACCGCGAGCGGAACGACCCGTTCGGTGACCATGACCCGGGCCTCGATGGCCGTCCGCGCCGTCACGATGGTCGCCCACCCCAGATGCGTCAAGCCTCGTTCGGCCGCCAGCGCCGGAGAGATCTCGCAGAAGAACTCCGGCTGCAGCTCAGACAGGTAGGGCAGCCACCGGCTCATGCCGCCGGCCGTGTGGTGTTCGGTCAGCCGGTAGGTGGTGAAGACGTAGGGGTAGACCTGCGAACCGGCCTCCTCGCCGGACGGGTTGGAGAAGTTGTCGCTGCGTCGAAAGACCTGTCGGGTCGGATTGGCCTGCTGGCTGTAGAAGGCGTTGGCAACCGGCGACTCATGGGGTTCGTAATGTGACGGTAGCGGGCCGTCCAGGATGCCGGCTGGAGAGTACAGCCAGCCCTTGCCGTCGGCTTGCATGATGAACGGGTCATCGCCGGACAGCCCGGCGGGGCCGCCCGTCCCCCGCTCGGGTCGGTAGGACGGCGCCTTGTCCACCGGGAAGTCGGGCACATCGTGCCCCGTCCACTTGCGCTGCTCCTCATCCCACCAGATGAAAGCCTTCTGCTCACTCCACGGCTTGCCGTCGGCATCGGCCGAGGCCCGGTTGTACAGCGTCCGTCGGTTGGCCGGCCACGCCCAGCCCCAGTCCGGGGCGACCCAGGACTGATCACGTCCAGGCTTACGCCGATCTGCCTGATTGACTCCGTCGGCGAATACGCCGGTGTAGATCCAGCAGCCGCCCGAGGTGGAGCCGTCCGACTTCATCTCGTTGAAAGTCGACAGCAACTGCCCGGCCTTCGCACCGCTGAGGTGGTAGCCGTTGATCTCCTTCAGCACGGCCTCGGCCGACGGCTCGCCGTGCTCGTCCACCGGATAGTCCCAGGTCAGATCGAGGATCGGGCGGTCGCGCTCATCGGACGAGGAGGCGAGCCGCTCGCGGATCTTGCGACCGAGGTGGAAGAAGAAGTGCAGGTCACTGCGGCAGTC
>JAVEET010000090.1 GCA_030840295.1 Pseudonocardiales bacterium | reverse complement strand
GGCCAGCGGCACCGATTCCTGCGGTGTCATGCCGTTGAGCAAGTTGTTGCGATGCCGGGACAAGATGAATAGCCCGTAGTCGATGCCGCACGAGAGTCCGAGCATCAGCGCGACGGTGGTCGAGGCGGAGGCGATCGTCAGCACCGATGCCAGGGCGGTGATTCCCATCAGGGTGGTGACTACGCCGATGATCGCGCCCAGGATGGGCATGCCTGCGGCCGCGTAGGCACCGAAGGTGATCATCAGGATGACGAACGCGATGATCAGACCGATCAGCTCCGGTACCTCCGAGATGGTCTGGCGCCATCCCGGATAGACGCTGCCGTTGTACTCGACCTGCACGCCGACGGTCTGCACCGGCTTCATCGCGGCCTTTACGGCATTGAGGTTGCTGTCCTGCACGTCGGTCGCCTTGGCCGACCATTGGACCTGCCCGAGCGCGACCTTGCCGCTCGGGGACACCAGCCGGCCCTGGAAGGGATCCACCACCGAGGAGATCTGTGGTACCGACTTCAGCTGGGTCATCGCCGTCTCGATCGCTGTCTTGACGGCTGGATCGCTGACCTTGGCAGTGCCGTTGGTGGTGGCGAACACGATGGTGCTCTGCCCGCCGCTGAACGCCGGCAACTTGGCCGACAGGACGTCCGACGCGTTCTGCGCCTCGGTGCCCGGAATGGTGAAGTTGTCGTTGGTCTTCCCACCGCTCGCCTGGGCGATGACGATGGCCGCGATGGCCGTGGCCAGCCAGACCGCCAGCATCAGGCGCCGCCGCCGGAATGCGAACTGCGCGAGTCGATACAGGTAATTGGACATGGCCGGTCTCCACTGCTCCAGTGTTGATATTGAACCTGGTGTAGGTATCGAACTTCAACCGACGCTAAGACATTCGCTAGCCGCATGTCAAGTGAACCACTAGCCACACGTAAGGTGAGTCACTCGCCGATCAGCCAGTGACTCACTTGCCGCCGGCTTGTATGCTGCGGTGCGATCTACCAACGAGGAGCACACCTATGGCGACGCCGGTCAAAGGCATATCCACCCGCGCAGCGCGGGCCGAGCAGACCAAGCAGCACATCCTGGACACGGCGCAGCGGCTGTTCTCCGAGCTCGGCTACGACGCCACCTCCTTACAAATGATCGCCGACGAAATGGGCCTTACCAAGGCAGCCGTTTACTACCACTTCCGCGCGAAGAGCGACATCTTGCATGCGGCCATGGTGCCCGGAATCCGGCGGATCGAGGCGCTGCTCGACGAAGCGGCCGCGATGCGCGGGCGGCGCGCCCGGATCGAGCACCTCGTCAATGGCTTCGTCGACTTCCTGGTCCAGAACCGCCAGTACGCGGTGATGGCATCCACTGATCCGGCTGCCAAGCGACACAAGCTGGAAGACGAGGCCGCGACTCTGCGGCGGCGTGCCCTCACGCTGTTCTTCGGCGAAAATCCGACCGGTGGCGAGCGCCTCTCGTACTACGCGGTGTTCTACCTCTCGGAGAGCCTGCCCGATCTGGTGGACCTCACCGATGAGGAACTGCGCGAAGCCCTGAAGACGACCATGCTGCGCATCCTCCGGGTCACGCCCTCGTCCTTGCCGTCGCGACCTGATCGGAACTAGTAAGCCGTACCTTATTAGTCTAGCCTTCTGATCATGCGCGCAGACGACGATGCCGATGAGATCGCACGTAATGCTGGGGCGTTGATGGTGAGCATGGGATTGTTCAACCGACGGCTCAAGCAGGCTTACCTCGAAGGTGACGCAAGAATCCCGGAAATCATGGCGTTGGCCCGACTCGAGCGGGAGGGCCAGTCCACCCCGGGCGCTCTCGCCGCCTTGGAACAGATCAGTCCCCAGTCAATGGGCACCACGCTAAGGGCCTTGGAGTCTCGCAAGCTGGTGAGCCGGGGCCCGGACGCCCTGGACGGACGCCGCGTGGTCTTCTCGATCACCAAAGCGGGCCGCCAGGCGCTGCTCGGTCGTCGACGACTGCGGACCGAACAGGTCGCTCAGGCGCTGACCAGTTCTTTCACCGCGTCCGAGCGAAAGCAACTGATGGCAGCTACCCCACTGATCGAGCGCCTAGCCCAGGCCCTATGAATCCGTTCTCGGCCAGTGCCTCTGCGGACTTCTGGTGCGACGTGATCGGCGATGGAGAGCGCGATAATTGTCTGAGAACCTAGACACCAGACCCGTCTCGACTGGTGACCGATACAAATGGGTCGCGCTATCGAACACCACTCTTGGTGTGTTCATGTCCACCTTGGACGGCTCGATTGTCATCATCTCGCTGCCGGCGATCTTCCGCGGCATCCACCTCGATCCGTTGGCACCAGGGAACATTGTTTATCTGCTGTGGATGATCATGGGCTACCAGCTCGTTCAGGCGGTTCTCGTCGTCACGCTAGGGCGACTGGGCGACATGTACGGCCGGGTCAGGATCTACAACGCCGGCTTCTCGGTGTTCTCCGCCGCATCGATCTTCTTGTCCTTCGACCCGTTTCATGGTGGCCACGGCGCTATCTGGCTCATCGGCTGGCGGCTGATACAGGCGCTGGGCGGAGCGATGTTGACGGCCAACTCGGCCGCGATCATCACTGACGTCTTTCCGGCTGATCAACGCGGGCTCGCCTTGGGCATCAACACGATGGCCGCGCTCGCCGGCCAGTTCGTCGGACTGGTTGCCGGTGGCGTTCTTGCTGCCTGGGATTGGCGAGCGGTCTTCTGGGTGAACGTGCCGATCGGCATCATCGGCACGGTGTGGGCGTACCGAAGTCTGCGAGACTCGGGTGAGCGACGCCGTTCCACAATCGACT
>JAVEET010000061.1 GCA_030840295.1 Pseudonocardiales bacterium | reverse complement strand
CGATTCAGTGCGCGGCGGCGTCCCAGTTGGGACCGAACCCGACGCTGACCTCCATCGGCACCGTCAGATCGATGGCCGCAGCCATGTCGCGGCGGACCAGCTCGGTGACGTGCTCCCGCTCCCCCGGGGCAATTTCGAGCACGAGCTCGTCGTGCACTTGGAGCAGCAGCCTCGATGTCAGACCAGCGTCGCGCAAGGATCTCTGCACGTACAACATGGCCACCTTGATGATGTCCGCTGCGCTGCCCTGGATCGGCGCGTTGAGGGCCATCCGCTCGGCCATCTCACGGCGCTGCCGGTTGTCCGAGTTCAAATCCGGCAGGTAGCGCCGCCGGCCCATGATCGTTTCGGTGTAACCGGTCTGGCGGGCGTCGTCGACGACCGAGTAGAGATAATCGCGGACCCCGCCGAACCGGGCGAAATAGGCTTCCATCTGGCCCTTGGCCTCGTCCGGGGTGATCTTGAGCTGTTGCGAAAGTCCATATGCGGAAAGGCCATATGCCAGGCCATAGCTCATTGCCTTGACCCGGCGGCGCAGGTTCACGTCGACGTCGGCAGGGGCGATGTCGAACGCGCGCGCGGCCACAAACGTGTGCAGGTCCTCCCCCGAGGTGAATGCCTCGATCAGGCCGGCGTCCTCGGATAGATGCGCCATGATCCGCATCTCGATCTGGCTGTAATCGGCGGTCATAAGGGTCTCGTACGGCTTACCGTCGTGGCGGCCCACCACGAACGCCTCGCGGATCCGGCGGCCTTCGGCGGTACGCACCGGGATGTTCTGCAGGTTCGGGTCAACGCTGGACAACCGGCCGGTGGCGGCGATGGTCTGGTTGAACGTGGTGTGCACCCGTCCGGCGTCGTCGATCATCGGCAGCAGCGAATCCACCACCGACTTCAACCTGGAGACCTCGCGGTGCCGCAGCAGATGACCGATCAACGGGCTCTCGCTCGCCTCCGCGAGCCAGGCCAACGCGTCGGCATCGGTGGTGTAACCGGTCTTGGTCCGCTTGGTCTTCGGCAGTCCCATCTCGTCGAACAGGATCTGCTGAAGTTGCTTGGGCGAACCGAGATTGAACGAGCGCCCGACCACCGCATGCGCATCGGACTCGGCGTCCTTCACCGCCGCGGCCAGCTCGGACTGCAGCTCACCAAGATGTTCTGAGTCGGCCGCAATCCCGGTGCCCTCGATCTCAGCCAGGACGAACGTCAGTGGCAGTTCGAGTTCGGTGAGCAGCTTGGTACCGCCGCGGCCGGACAGCTCCACGTCCAGGGCGTCGGCGAGATCCCGGATCGCAGAGGCGCGCACCGCCTCCACCTCGGCTCTGGCCTCATCGGCCTCCTCCAACCCTCCGTCCAATGTGAGCTGGCCAGATGGTGCGTTGCTCTCCTCACGAAGCTCTCGCTTGAGGTAGCGCAGCGCGAGGTCGGCCAAATCGAAGGCGCGCTGTCCCGGCTGCACCAGGTAGGCGGCGAGCTGAGTGTCCGAGGTGACCCCGTTCACCGTCCAACCCAGCTGGTTGGTGGCCAGTAACGGTCCCTTGATGTCATGCGCCGCCTTGGGTACTGACTCGTCGCTCAGCCAGTCCCGCAGGGCCCGGTCGTCGGCCTCGGTCAACTGGTCTGGTTCCAGCCAGGCCGCCGAGCCATCGGCGGCCGCCAGCGTGACGGAGTTCAACGTGCCGTCGCCTCGGCCCCAGGTACCGCCGAAGGACAGCCCGACCCGACGACCATCACGGCCGTGAGTGGCCAACCAGGCCGCGAGCTGATCCGGTGCGACGCGGGTCACGTCGACCTGGAAACCCTCGGACGCCTCGGGTTCAGCGGTGCTCAGGGTGGCGAAGAGCCGTTCGCGCAGCACGCGGAACTGGAGGTTGTCGAACAGCTGGTGGACCTCGTCGCGGTCCCATTGCAGCCGCCCCAGTTCGCTCACACCGAGATCCAGAGGTACGTCCCTGACGAGTTTGGTCAGGCTGGCATTGCGAAGTACGGATGCGAGGTTCTCCCGCAAGGCCTCGCCGACCTTGCCCTTGACCTGATCGACGTGCTCGACCAGACCTGCCAAGCTGCCGTACTCCCGGATCCATTTGGCCGCGGTCTTCTCCCCGACTCCAGGAATGCCCGGAAGGTTGTCGCTCGGGTCACCTCGCAGCGCGGCAAAATCCGGATACTGGGCAGGACTGAGGTCATACTTTGACTGCACCTCCTCCGGCGTGAACCGAGTGAGCTCGGATACACCCTTCCTGGGGTAGAGCACGGTTACCTGGTTGTTCACCAGCTGCAGCGCGTCTCGGTCACCGGTACAGATGAGCACGTCGAAACCGGCTCCACAGGCCTCGGTGGTCAGGGTGGCGATGACATCGTCGGCCTCGTAGCCGTCGACGGACAACATCGGGATCCGCAGAGCGGTCAGCACCTCCTGGATGAGCGAGACCTGGCCCTTGAACGGCTCCGGCGTGGATGAGCGGTTCGCCTTGTACTCGACGTACTGCTCACTGCGAAACGTCTTGCGACTCACGTCGAAGGCAACGGCGAGGTAGCCCGGGTCCTCGTCGCGAAGGAGGTTGATGAGCATCGACGTGAAGCCGAAGACGGCGTTGGTCGGCTGGCCGGTGCTGGTGGAGAAATTCTCGACGGGAAGAGCGAAAAACGCCCGATACGCCAGCGAGTGCCCGTCCAGCAGCAACAACCGTGGCCGCGCACCCGCGGCCTCGGATGCAGGCTCGGAGCTTTCGGTCTCGATCGAGTCAGTAGCGCTGGTCACGGTGACCGAGTCTAGGCGGACCCTCTGACGGCGTTGAGGCCTGTGAGGGACCCGGGTTAGGCGGGCCGCCCCTGGAGAGACGGCCAAGACGAGAAGGTCGCCAAACGCCGGAGCGGACGGCGCCGGCTGAACTAAGCGGGTGAGGCCAGACCTGCCTGGTGGGCAGGGCGAACCGCGCAGGTCAGCCGGGACGTACAGGTCCGCCGGCCGGTCTCGTCCGAGATGACGATCTCGAAGCTGGAGATGGTCCGGCCCACGTGCAGGGGCGTGCATACCGCCGTGACCCGGCCCTGGGTCGCCGACCGGTGATGAGTGCAGTTCAGCTCGATGCCGACGGCGATGTTGTCGGGACCAGCATGCAGGGCGGCGGCGAAGGACCCGACGGTCTCGGCGAGCACCGCGGACGCGCCGCCATGCAGCAACCCGTAGGGCTGGCGGTTACCGGCGACCGGCATGCTCGCTGCGAAATGATTGGGATCGACGTCGGTGATCTCGATGCCCATCCGGTCCACCAGCAACTCGTCAGTGCCGTCCCACCGCTTGCGGACGTCGTCGAGAATGGCCTGCTGAGTGGGAGTGATCATCCCTCTTACCTACCACATACCTCAGCCGACGCCGGCCACTACGCGGTCGCGGTGAGGCGCAGATCATGCGCCCCGACACATCACGCCCCGCGGCCGACCACCCGGCTGGGAAGCACGCCACGAACACTTCGTCGCCTGCGCAGGGCCGCCCGGTCCACCGAATCCACGATGCCCAGACTGCGCCTTAAAGCCTGCACGGACGCGATCCGCCGGACCACCAGCGGCGCAAAACCCAGCCGGGCGAGGTAGCGGTTGGCATCACGGGCCGCGGCCTGCACGCCCACCACGACGTGGTCGATCTCCCGATCCTCGGCATGCCGGACGGCGCCGGTGAGCAAAGCTCGCCCCGTCCCTCTGCGGCGATAGGACGGGGCGACCAGCAGATGCGAGATATACATCGTCGGCGTGGGTGCGAGCACCCCGACCTGTTCCTCCAGCAGCACGGCGAAGCCCACCACTGCGCCGTGCTCCTCCTCGACTGCCACCAGCACGAGCCGGTCAGGGTCGGTCAGGAGCTGGGAGAACCGGTTCGCGATGGTCGCCGTGTCTGTCTTGCGGGCTCGCCGGCCACGGCCCGACATGTGCTCGGGGACCCCGTTGGCCTCGGAGAGGACGATCAGCTCTGAAATATCGGACGGCGCTGCCGGGCGTACCCGCACGTTGCCACGCGACACGATTCCCTCCAGGGCGTACATGAGCTAGAGCTGGCACGAACGATTGTTGGCTATGCAACCAAATCTCAGAACGCACCCTAGCGTGCGAACCGCTCGCCCAAAAGGGGGTATGGGAACTGATCACGAAGCGGAAACCGTCCGTCACCTGCCGGACACAAGTCCAGTCACGGTGAGTCACCGTGACTGCGATCTCGCGTCGGCCAGCGCGCCTGACTCTACGACGCGATCTCCTCGCCCAGATACGCGGCCCGCACCCGATCGTCGGCGAGCAGTTCCCGCCCAGTACCCGTAAGAACGATCTCACCGGTTTCCAGCACATACCCTCGGTTGGCCAACGCCAGCGCCTGAGAGGCGTTCTGCTCGACCAACAGGACGGTGACCCCGTCGTTGTTGATCTCCCGGACGATGTCGAAGATCTGCTTGACGATGAGCGGTGCCAGGCCCATCGACGGTTCGTCGAGTAACAGCAGCCGCGGCTTACCCATCAGCGCACGGCCGATGGCCAGCATCTGCTGCTCGCCACCGGACAGGGTGCCCGCCTGTTGCTTTATCCGCTCCCGCAGCCGCGGGAACAGGTCCAGCACGTGGGCCTGAAGCTTGTCGTCTGGCCGCTTGAACCGGAACGCACCCATCTCGAGGTTCTCGTTGACGGTCATCCGGGGGAACACATGGCGCCCCTCAGGGACGTGGCAGATGCCGAGACTGATCAACTCGTGTGCCGGGGTCCCGTCGATGCGCTTGCCGTCGTAACGGATCTCGCCCAAAGAGGGCCGCAGCATGCCCGACACGGTCTTCTGGGTGGTGGTCTTGCCGGCGCCGTTTGCGCCGAGGAGCGCCACGATCTCGCCCTCGTTCACCTCGAAGGACACGCCCTTGAGGGCCTTGATCGCGCCATACCTGACTTCGATGCCATCGACTTCGAGCAAGCTCATGACTGCTCTCCTTCGTTCGCGTCTCCTTCGTTCGCGGAACGGTGCGCACCGCGAGCGGGCGGGATCCCGTCCGCCGTTGCCGTCCCGTCCGCTTGAACGGGCGCTGCGTCGTCCTCATCGGTCGTGCCGAGGTAGGCGGCGATGACGACCGGGTCCTTCTGGATCTCCTCCGGGGTGCCCTCGGCGATCTTCTCACCGAAGTTGAGCACGACGAGCCGGTGAGCGATGGACATGACGAGTTTCATGTCGTGCTCGATCAGCAGCACCGATATCCCATCCTCGGAGTTGATCCGGGTGATCAGATCGGCGAGGTCCCGCTTTTCCGCGGGGTTCGTCCCGGCCGCGGGCTCGTCGAGCAGGATCACCCCCGGATCGGTCCCCAGCGCCCGAGCGATCTCCAACCGCCGCTGTTCGCCGTAGGCCAGCGACCCGGCCAACTCGTTGGCGCGCTCGGTGAGCCCCACGAAGGACAGCAGTTCGTAAGCCCGGGCCGTGCTTTCACGTTCCTCCCGACGCTGCCACGGCATTCCGAGCATGGCGGCGATCGGTCCGGCCTTCTGTCTGGTCTCCACCCCGACCTTGACGTTCTCCAGAGCGGTCAGCGCGGGAAACAGCCGGATATTCTGAAATGTCCGGGCGACACCCAGGTGGTTGATGACGTGAGTCTTCTGGCCCAGGACGCTCACCGGAGAATCCCCGACGCGGGCCGCCAGATTGATGTTGCCTTCCTGAGGGTGGTAGACCCCAGTCAGGGAGTTGAACAGGGAGGTCTTACCGGCTCCGTTCGGCCCAATGACCGCCAGGATCTCGCCCCGGTACATCTTCAGCGAGACGTCGTTCAGACTGGTCACGCCGCCGAAGCGGAGCGTCACGTGGTCGATGTCGTACACCACGTCGCGGGTCTGTGGAGCGGCTCCAGGGTTCGCAACGTCATGCACCGCGGTCATGCTCGTACCCCCATGCCTTCGCCCTCCGGAACCGCACCGACTTCCGCCGAGGAGCTCCTGTTGAGACCCCTTAGCTCCGCTGCTCGCCGCTTCGCCGGAATCAAGCCCGCGGGCCGGAAGATCATCATCAGCAACACGACCGCACCGATCCACATCTGCCGGTCCTCAGCCGGCACCTGGTCCTTGAGGAACTCCGGCAACCAGGTCAGCACCGCAGCACCGGCCATGGCCCCGGGCAGCGATCCCATGCCACCGAAGACGACATACGCCACGACGAGGATCGAGTTGTTCAACACGAAGTTCTCCGGGTTGATGTAGCCGATCTGTGAGGCGAAGAACACCCCCGCCACACCCGAGGTCGAGGCACCGATCGCGAAGGCGAGCAGCTTGACCCGGGTGGTGTTGATGCCGGTCGCCTGGGCAGCGACCTCGTCCTCGCGGATGGCGGCCCAGGCCCGACCCAGCCGCGATGCCTCCAGCCGCCGGAACAACAGCACGACAATGACGATGAGGACGAGCAGGAGGTACCAGTACTGCAGATTGTTCTGACCCCAGACGAACTTGATGGGTCCGAGCTCGATCCTGGGATGCGGAATACCGAAGGCACCCTTGGGCCCGTTGGTGATGTTGCCCGGGTTGTTGTTCGCGGTGATGCGGATGATCTCACCGAAACCCAGCGTCACGATCGCCAGGTAGTCACCCCGTAATCGCAGCGTAGGTGCCCCGAGAGCGACCCCTGCGAGAAGACAGATGGCAATCGCGAACGGGATGGCCAGCAGCGGGCTGAGATGCAGGAACGACGGCGGCTTGAAAGGCAATGCTCCGGTTAGATACGCCGTGGTGTACGAGCCGATCGCGTAGAACGCGATGAAACCGAGGTCGAGCAGTCCGGCCCAGCCGACCACCACGTTCAGCCCGATCGCGAGCAATACGTAGATGCCGATCTCGGAGACCAGCACCTTCTGCCAGAACCCGGTCGCGGTCGGCGGGTAGAACAGGGCCGTCGCCAGGATCACGAACAGGAACACCTTTGAGCTGCCAGGCGCGCTGAATCCGCGGCTCAGGGTGTCCGACGATCTGGCCGCCGGAGCCTCAGCGGGCGCCAATTCGCCCTGCTCATCGCGCGCGCCCAACGTGGCTACAACCAGGCCGGCGCCGGCCAGTACGAAGAACGCGGCGCATGCCATCCAGGCCCCGGAACCCAGGTTCTGCCACGGCCCGGTCGCCCCGTCGACTCCGGCGGCCGCAGCCAGATCGGTCATGTCGTACATGGTGATCAGGCTCAGCAACAGGGCTACCGCCCCGAGACCGGCCGCCACCCAGCCCAGGATCCTGTGACGCAGGTAGCTGGCTGCCGCCGCGGTAAGCAGGGTAGCTATGAACAGGACGTAGCCCAGCCAGGCCAGGTACTGATACGCCAGATTGGCCAAGCCGTTGCCCTGGAAGAAGGTCTTGGTGTCGGTCAGGGTCTGGTTGGAGCCCTGGGGTGAGAACCAGGTCGCCTGAACGAAGGCGATCACTCCGACGATCAACCCGAGCACTACCAACGGCATCCCCGGTCGCCAAGCCAGCAACCGGTTAACGAAGGCCCTGGTGTCAGCGATGTCGCCGGTGGCCAGCGCGGTCGCGAGGGCGGCCGCGGCGAGAGTCAGATAACCGATCAGCGCCACCCCGCCACCCGTCGAGTGATCAGGGGTGCCCAGGAAGTCGCGGACCGCCGCCTGGGATGTGTAGGCCCAGATGCCACCGACTACGCCTAGCACTGCCGCGACCCAGGCCAATGCACGTAGTGAGATCAGGATCGCTGCCGCGCCAAGGCCGAAAGTGACCAGCAGCAGAATCCAGCCGAGATAGTTGGAGAAGAACAGCTTGGCCATCGGAGCGAGTCCGTCGGTGTTCGCGGCCTTGCTGGCTACCGAGTTGAACTTGCCGTTGCCGGTACGGCCGTCGTCGGACCATTTGAGCAGAGTCTGGGAGACCAGGACGGTGATACCACCGACGGCCAGCGGACGCACACCGGGGCGCAGCAGGTAAGGCGTGATGTACGGCCAGAACGTCATGGCGGCGAACACCAGGAGGCCGATGACTATGAACAGGATGATCCGTGGCGAGAAGATCGCCTGCCGGAAGGCCAGGCCGTAGTCGTCCTGTGAGCCTTCCTGATTACCGATCATGAGGGCGAGAACGAAGGCCAGAGCCATACAACCCGCAAGCCGCTTGACGTGTGGTGAGGAGAAGAATCCGGTTTTCATGCTGCCCGCCCCAGACGCTCGCCCAGGATGCCGCTGGGTCGGACCACTAACACCAGTACGAGTACCACGAACGCGACGACGTCGGTCCAGCCGATGCCGATCCAGGCATGCCCGTTCCACGGGGCCGTCGGGACGAGGTTCTCGACCACGCCCAGCAGCAAGCCACCGATCATGGCGCCGCGGATGTTGCCGATGCCTCCGAGCACCGCGGCCGCGAAAGCCTTGACGCCTGGAAGGAATCCCATGATGTTGGAGAAGGTGAACGCGGTACCGAACAGGAATCCGGCCGCACCACCCAGCGCGCCGCCGATGATGAAGGTACGCGAAATGGTCTTGTCGATGTTGATTCCCATGAGAGCAGCGGTGGGCGCATCCTCGGCCACACCACGAATGCTGCGACCCAGTTTGGTGCCCGAGACCAACCGGTCCAGGAAGAGCATCATCAGGACGGCGGTGACGATCAAGGTGAGCTGGATGACGCTGACGTCGGCTCCGGCAATGGACAGGACGCGGCGATTCTGTTGAAAATACGTCGGAAACTGATTGTTCGTGAAGCGGTTGAACAGTTTGCCGGCAAGCTGGGACAGGAAGAACGACATTCCGATCGCGCTGATCAGGAAGGCAAGTTTGGGTGCGCCCCTTCGTCTGAGCGGCCGATAAGCCACCCGCTCCAGACTCCAGGCGATGACCGCACCGGTGAGTGCGCCCGACCCGAGTCCCAGGATGAACACCAGCGGAACCCCGAACCAGGGCAGCGACTTCCCGTCACCTACCACCGCGTGGATGATGATGTAGCTGCCGAAGGCACCCGACATGAACACCTCGCTGTGTGCGAAGTTGATCAGTTGCAACACACCGTAGACGAGGGTGTAGCCGAGCGCGATCAGCGCGTACATCGATCCCCGGGTCAGCCCAAGAATCAGATAATTCAGAAAGTCGGTCATCCATGATGCCTTCCAGGCTTGAGGAAAACAGGCGTACAGGCTCAGGTCGGTGGCTGGGCGGTGCAGGCGCGCGGTAGGCGTACGAAGGCTCCGTCGGTCATGTTTTGACCGACGGAGCCCACGTCGCTAGCGCTCACTCGAGCTCCTCCACCAGGTGGTGGTTTAGCTCTGGTCCTTCAGCAGACCGACCGAGACGATTTGCCCGGCCTTCTGGGTGTAAAGGCTAACCGTCGTGGCACCGGCCGGCTCGCCGTCCGCGCCGAACTTGACCTCGGTCGTGATCCCCTGATAATCAACCGCGTTGACCGCCGCGAGGACGCTTGCCTTGGTCACCGGCCCCTTGGCCTTGGCATCCTTGATCGCCTGGATCAGCGCGTTGGTCGCATCGAAGGCTTCCGGCGAGTACGTCGACGGCGGGGTGTTGTACGCCTTGGTGTAATCCGCGGTGAACTGCTTGGCGTTCGCCGCGATGGTGGCGTCCAGGCAGCCGCAGGTGAAGTACCAGCCGTTGCCGGCGTCGCCCGCGCCCTTGGTGAAGACCGAGGACTTCACGCCGTTACCGCCCGCGGTGATGCCGGCGTAGTTGACTGCCTTGAGCGCCTTGGCGAAGAGCGCGGCCTGGGCATCGTATCCGCCGTAGAACAGCGCGCCGGCGCCCGAGGACTTCACCGACTGGGCCGCTGCGCCGTAGTCGGTGGTCTTGGCGTCCACACTGGAGCGCGTCACGGTGACGCCCTTGGCCTTGAGCTCGTTCTGCACGGCGTCGGCGACACCCTTGCCGTAGTCGCTCTGATCGTCGACGACGAAGACCTTCTTGAGGCCCTTGCGGGCAAGCCAGTCAGCACCCTGGGTGCCCTCGACGTTGTCGTTCGGAATAATCCGGTGGAACGTCTTGAAGCCCAGTGTCTGGAGAGTTCCGTTGGAAGCGGACGGCGTGATCACGGCCAGGCCGGCGTCTCCATAGGTGTTACCGACGGCTTTCGTGGCACCGGAGAAGCTTGGGCCGATAACACCCATCACGGTGTTGTCCTGCAGCACCTGAGCCGCCGCGGCCGGAGCCTTGGACGGGTCGCCGACATCGTCGGCCTTCAGTAGCTTCAGGGTGAATCCGAGATCGCCCTTGGCATTGGCCTGTTTGACGGCCAGTTCAGCGGCGTTGACCTCGTTGATGCCAAGCTGTTGGTTGTCACCGGACAGCGGACCTTCGAACGCGATGGTGTAGGTGCCGCCACTCGTGGCGCCACTGGAGCTAGCACCACCGCCGAGGCCGCTGCCACTCTTCTTGCTGTTGGAGCAGGCGGTGAGCGCGAGCACACCAACCATGCCTACTACGGCGATCTTCGCCAGGGACTGAGTCCGCACTGACGTGTCCTCCCTTGTTCTCGACGCTCGACCTGAGCGCCGGGTTTGCAACTCGACCAACCGATGACCTGGGTCATCCATCCGTGGGGACAGATGTCGGGCGGCCGTGGGAGGCACGCTAGCGCGCCGACAAGGCTTGCGGGTCACAAAACCGGTCCTACTCGCCGGTCGTAACCAAATCGCGTCCGTAGTGCACCCACTCGTAACACCCACGCCCGATTTCTTCACAAGATCCCGGGCGGTGCGCATATGGGGTAGCTCAAATCGGCCTCAAATGCTAGGGCGGCGGAAACCGGCGAAACGTCAACGGTGGCCGGTTTCGGTCAACACGAGCTCGGCGACGGCCCGCATGGTGGTCCGTTTGTCCATCGCCGCCCGCTGGATCCAACGGAAGGCCTCGGGCTCGGACAACCGGTGTTCTGCCATCAGCACGCCCTTGGCGCGCTCGATGAGCTTGCGGGCCTCGAGCCGGTCCTGCAGGCCCTCGACCTCGGCTTCCAGGGCGCGGATTTCGGCGAAACGACTCGTAGCCATCTCGATCGCGGGCAACAGGTCGCGTTTGTGGAACGGCTTGATCAGGTACGCCATCGCCCCGGCATCTCGGGCGCGCTCGATGAGATCGCGCTGGCTGAACGCGGTGAGGATGACGACTGGGGCGATTCGGGCACCGGCGATGTGACCGGCCGCGGTGATGCCGTCCATCTTGGGCATCTTCACGTCACAGATCACCACGTCCGGTCGCAGATCCTTGGCCAGTTCGACAGCCTTCTCGCCATCGGCGGCCTCGCCGATGACCTCGAAGCCCTCTTCGATCAGCATCTCGCGCAGGTCGAGCCTGATGATCGCCTCGTCCTCGGCGATGAGAACGCGCCGGGTCACGGCCTGCGGCGCGACTGCCTGGCTCGGTGCTCCCTTCACCGGCTTTGCTTGCTGGGGGGAGGCCACGACCTCGGCCGGCGCATGGCTGGCCACCTTGTCAGTGGTTACCTGGTCACCGGGTACAGCTCGGCTGGCTACCCCGTCGCCGGGCACCCCCTCGCCGGGCACCCCGTCGCCGGGTACTGCGTCGCCGGCAAACACTGCCTGCTCGATCACGTGACTCACTACCTTCAGTCGTCGCGGCGATCCGGTACTCCGCTGGACCGGTGCGCGAGCCCAGAGCCTATCGGGCTAGACTCTCCGACGGCTTGAAGCCCCTGTATCCCAACGGCAGAGGAAGCGGATTCAAAATCCGTCCAGTGTGGGTTCGAATCCCACCGGGGGCACAAACGGCCGTCCGGGCGCCGCATCGCGCAGAGCCGACTTCGGCGATTCAGTAGGTTCAACAGTCATGAACACGCACATGACGCCGGAGGAGTTCCGTCGGTACGGGCATCAGGCCATCGACTGGATCGCCGACTATCAAGCCCGCGTCGAATCTTTCCCGGTGCTGTCCAAGGTCTCCCCCGGCGAGGTCCGGGCACAGCTGCCGGCCGAAGCTCCCCAGCTCGGTGAGGGTTTCGAAGGGGTGATGGCCGACCTCGAGCGGGTGATCCTGCCCGGCATCACCCATTGGCAGCACCCGTCCTTCTTCGCCTTCTTCCCGGCGAATGCATCCGGGCCTGCCATCCTCGGGGACCTCCTCGCGTCCGGCCTCGGGGTGCAAGGCATGTTGTGGGCGACCTCGCCGGCAGCCACCGAACTGGAGACACTGGTCCTGGATTGGCTGGCCCAACTCCTGGATCTGCCCACCAGGTTCCGCTCGGAAGGCCCGGGCGGCGGGGTCATCCAGAGCACCGCCTCGGATGCCGCTCTGGTTGCGCTGCTTGCGGCGTTGCACCGGGTCAGCGGTGCCGCCACGGAGACCGCCGGCGTCTCGACCGGCCGCTACACGGTCTACACCTCCTCGCAGACGCACTCGTCCGTCGAGAAGGCCTGCCGGATCGCCGGCCTGGGCTCCGGCGCGCTTCGCAAGATCTCGACCGACCCCTGGACGCAGTCGGCCGATCCCCAGCACCTGGCCGAGTTGCTGGCGGCCGACGTCGATGCCGGATATACGCCCGTCCTCGTCGTCGCCTCGGTCGGCGCGACCGGAACCGGCGCCCTCGACCCGGTCGCCGAGCTGGCTGACCTGGCGCACCGGCACAACGCGTGGTTGCACGTCGACGCCGCTTGGGCCGGCGTGGCGGCAGTCTGCGACGAGTTGAGATTCGTCAACGACGGGCTGGAGAAAGTGGATTCCTACGCGACCAATCCGCACAAGTGGTTGCTGACCAACTTCGACTGCAACGCATTCTGGGTGGCTGATCGCACGGCCCTCATCGGCGCCTTGTCGATCCTGCCCGAGTACCTCCGAAACACGGCCACCGAGTCGGGCTCGGTGATCGACTACCGGGACTGGCAGGTACCCCTGGGCCGCCGGTTCCGTGCGTTGAAGCTCTGGGCGGTGCTTCGCTGGTATGGCGCCGTCGGGCTGGCCGCCCACATCCGGCAGCACGTCGGCCTCGCGTCCGAGTTCGGTGGCTGGGTCCAAGCCGACCCTCGATTCGAGATTCTGGCCCCCTACCCGTTGGCGCTCGTGACCTTCCGGCTGCGGGCCGGTGACCAGGCCACCAGGGCGCTGCTCGACGCGGTGAACGACACCGGTCAGGCCTACCTCACGCACACGCTGGTGAACGGTCAGCTGGCAATCAGAATGGCCATCGGTTCGGTGCTGACCGAGCGTCGGCACGTCGAGGCGACCTGGACGCTGATCAGTTCGCTCGGCGGCTGAGCCCGGCCGGGCCGGGCCGCGTTGCCGGGTCGCTCAGCCGAACTGTCCGGTCACGTTGGGCAGCCGGATCATGCCCTCCTGGGCGACGCTGGCTACATGCCGGCCGTCCTGGCTGAAGAACCGGCCGGTGGCCAAGCCCCGGCCACCGGTCGCGGACGGGGATTCCGAGGTGTACAGGAGCCACTCGTCTGCCCGGAACTGGCGATGAAACCACATGGCATGATCCAGCGAGGCCATCGAGATCGGATCCAGCCGAGCGGCGAGTCCGTGGTGGATCAATACCGAATCGAGCAGATTGAGGTCCGAGGCGAAGGTAACCGCACACACGTGCAGCAACGGATCATCCGGCAGGCTTCCGCCGGTGCGCAACCAAATCCGGTGCGGCTGGTTCTCCCGCGGACCCAGGCCCCGCTGCACCCACGGTGGGTCATCGACGTAACGGACGTCGAACGCCTGCGGGATCAGCCGCGCGATCCCCTCCAGTTCGGCAAAGCCCTGATAGCGCTCGGCCAGCGTCGGCAGAGATTCCGGTGACGGCACCGAGGGCATCGGCACTTGATGATCGATACCGTCCTGAGGCAGCTGGAAAGACGCCGAGAGGGTGAAGATCGGCTGACCGTGTTGGATCGCGATCACCCGACGCACCGAGAAGGACTGGCCGTCCCGCACGCGCTCCACGGTGTAGACGATCGGGGTCGCCGGATCGCCGGGCCGGATGAAGTACGAATGCAATGAGTGCACCTGACGATCGGAATCGACCGTGCGGCCGGCGGCCACCAACGCCTGTCCGGCGACCTGACCACCGAACACCCGCTGCAGTGACACCTTCGGGCTGATGCCCCGGAAGATGTTCACCTCGATCGCTTCAAGATCGAGCAGCTGCACCAGCCCGTCGACAACGGCCTGGCCAGTGAGAGGAAGGTTGAGCTCGGCCTCAGCGGTCACGTTGCAAGACGCCTCCGATGTGGTGCACCCGGATCGTGTTGGTTGTGCCAGGTGTCGCAGGAGGTGTCCCCGCGACGATGACTACCAGATCGTCGGGACGACATACCCGCTGAGCCAGCAGCGCCGAATCGACCTGGCGGACCATCTCGTCGGTCGTCTGAACCGTCCACACCTTATGGGCCTCCACACCCCAGGACAAGGCCAGTTGACGCTGCACGTTCTCCTCCGGGGTGAAGGCCAGCACGATCTGATGCGCGTGCAACCTGGCCAACCGGCGTGCGGTGTCCCCGCTCTGGGTGAATGCGACCAGAGCGGTGGCACCGAGGGAGTCGCCGATCTCCTTGGCCGCCTTGGCGATCACGCCACCGGGGGTGCGCGGTTCGTGCAGCAGCGCTGCGACGTCCACGCTGTTCTCCTCGACCGAGCGGATGATGCGGGCCATCGTGGCCACGCTCTGGATAGGGTAGGTGCCGACGCTGGTCTCACCGGACAACATCACCGCATCGGCACCGTCGAGCACCGCGTTGGCGACGTCCGATGCCTCAGCCCGGGTCGGACGGGAGTGGGTGATCATCGACTCGAGCATCTGGGTGGCCACGATGACCGGTTTGGCGTTGTCGCGACAGATCGCCACGGCGCGCTTCTGGATGATCGGCACCTGTTCCAGAGGCATCTCCACCCCGAGGTCACCGCGGGCGACCATCACACCATCGAAGGCCAGCACGATATCGACCAACCGGTCGACCGCCTCCGGCTTCTCGATCTTCGCGATGACCGGACGGCGGATGCCGACCCGATCCATCACCTGGTGAACCAGCTTGATGTCATCAGGCGACCGGACGAACGACAGCGCAATCCAGTCGACCCCGAGCCGCAGAGCGAACTCGAGGTCGTCGATATCCTTCTCGCTCAGGGCCGGCACGCTCACCGCGACACCGGGCAGCGACAGGCCCTTGTTGTTGCTGACCGTGCCGCCCTCGGCGACGTCGCACACCACATCGGTGCCGTCCTCCACGGCCACTGCCACCAGGGCGACGTTGCCGTCGTCGACGAGCAGTTTGTCGCCGGGCTTCACATCGGCCGCGAGTTGCTTGTAGGTGGTGGACACCCGATCGTGATCGCCATCGATGTCCTCGACGGTGATCCGCACCCGGTCACCGGTCGCCCACACGACGGGGCCCTCGGCAAAGCGTCCGAGCCTGATCTTCGGTCCCTGCAGGTCTGCGAGCGTGGCCACATTGCGGCCGGCGGCGTCGGCGGCGGCGCGTACGGCGTGGAACCGCACGGCGTGATCGGCGTGCTCCCCGTGGCTGAAGTTGAGGCGGGCTACGTCCATCCCCGCTTCCACCAGGGCGCGGGTGCGCTCCGGGGCATCGGTGGCGGGACCCAACGTGCAGACGATCTTTGCTCGGCGACTCACGAGGCAACCCTAAACGCTACCGGCAAGTCCTTGTCAGCCGCGTCACGTTTTTCGTACCGGCACCTCCCCTCAGCCGAGCAATGAATCCACGTAGCACCAGCGCCAGGCCTCACCAGGCTCGACGCTGCGCATCACCGGATGCCGGGTGGAACCGAAGTGCTTGTCGGCATGCAGGCCCGGCGAGGAGTCGCAGCAAGCCACATGCCCACAGGTCAGGCACATGCGCAGGTGCACCCATATCAGGCCGGCCTCGACGCATTCCCGGCACTCGCCAGGGTGATCCGGGCGCTGGGTGATCGGAGCGTCCTGCAGGTGGGCGCAGGCCTCGGCGGCATGGGTGGGGATCAGTTGGTCCTCGCGGACCTCGTCCTCGGCCTCGCTCAACCGATCGATGGTGGATTCTTCTAGATCCAGCATGCTCATCACGGCCTGCAGCACCTCGTGATCCAGCCGGCCGGTGTCGCGGACCTGCAACAGCTCGGCGCGCTCGGCGTTCAACACCTTCAAACGGAGCTTGCGGTACTTCTCGCTGGGTGTCACGTGGTCGCCGGCCGTCGGTCCGAGCCGCTCCCAGGCCGCATTCGTCCGCTGCAGCAAACGATTGCGAACCTGCTCGATCAGATCGGGGTTGATCGGCGGATCGGCCTTCTCGGCGATCTCGTCCAGCCGGCGCAAGCCGGCGTCGGCCGACTGTTGCAGCAGTCCCGCCATCTGAAGCGCGTCCTCGGCGCGGCTGGGGCCGCGCAGGTGCAGCCAGCGCACCAGCATCGGCAGCGAGGTGCCTTGGACCAGCAGCGTGCCGGCCGTGACCACGAACGCAGCGAGAATCAACACCGGCCGATATGGCGTGTTGGCGTTGGACGGCAGCACGAAGGCGGCGGCCAGGGTGACCACCCCGCGCATGCCCGCCCAGCCGACGACCAGGACCTCGCGCGGGCTAGGGGGTGTCTCCTTGCGCCGGACCGCCGGTATCAGCTGCGGCAGGTAAGTCGCCGGGAAGACCCAGATCAGCCTGAGGACCACGACGGTAACCAGGATCGCCGCGCATGCCCAGATGACGTGGCTGTGCGTCAGGCCGGCGTTCCAGGCGTCATCGACGATGGTGCGGACCTGCAACCCGATGAGCAGAAAGACCGAACTCTCCAGCACGAAGTCCACGGTTCGCCAATTGGTCCGCTCGGCGATCCTGGACGCGGCGCTCTGCAGGACCGGAGCCCGGTGCCCGAGGATCAGTCCCGCCACGACCACAGCCAGGACGCCGGAGGCGTTCAGTTCCTCAGCGGGCAGGTACGCCGCGAAGGGCGCGAGGAAGGACACCGTCGTGTCGAGCACCGGATCGGTGAATCGGCGCCGGATCTCCCCGAGCAGCAGCGCGACGGCTACCCCGGTCAGCACTCCCCCGACGGCCGCCCACAGGAAGTTGCCGGCCACGCTCATCACACTGACCGAACCGGCCGTCGCGGCGATGGCCGTGCGCAATGCCACCAGGGCGGTGGCGTCGTTCAGCAGTGACTCGCCTTCGAGGATCGTGATGATCCGGCGGGGCATTCCGACCCGCCGGGCGACGGCCGATGCTGCCACCGCGTCCGGCGGAGCCACCACGGCTCCGAGCGCGACCGCGGCGGCGAACGGGATGGGCAGCACCCACCACGCCACCAGTCCCACCCCGAACGCGGTGAAGATGACCAGGCCGACCGACAGCAGGCCGATGGCTCGCCGGTTGGCCCTGAAGTCGACCAGCGAGCTCCGGATGGCCGTGTTGTAGAGCAGCGGTGGCAGTAACCCGACGAGCACGAGTTGCGGGGTGAGCTTGGCGTCCGGGACAACCGGCAGGTACGAGCCGAGGATGCCGGCCGCGGTGAGCACCAGCGGCTCGGACAGGCCGAACCGCCGGGCCAGCATCGCGACCACCGCGGCCGCCGCCACCAGTGCCGCAAGTCCCGAGGCCAGATGCATCGCTCAATCTTTGCAGGCCGCCGTCCGGACCTGCATCGGCCCGGGAGCGGGATCAACCCCGGGCGGCTGCCATCACCGCTTCGTCGACGTCACGGCCCTCGGCCATCGCTTGCCTGGTGGCCTCGATGACCCGCTTGTAGTCCCGCGGCATGATCACCGAGAACCGCGCGACGGACGCTGCGAAGTCGCCGAGCAACTTCTCGGCAACCGTCGAACCGGTGAGTTCGTAATGCCGGCCCAGGATGGTGCGCAGCGTCGTGACCTGCTCGGCCGTGACCTCCTCGACCTCCACCAGCTCGCGATTGACCAGCCCCTCGTCCAGGTCCAGGACGAAGGCGGTACCACCGGACATGCCCGCAGCGAGGTTTCGGCCGGTCCGGCCGAGGATCACCGCGGTTCCGCCGGTCATGTATTCGAGCGCGTGGTCGCCCGCACCCTCGGTGACCGCGACGGCCCCGGAGTTACGGACACAGAACCGCTCGCCCACGATCCCGCGCAGGTACAGCTCACCGGACGTGGCTCCGTAGCCGATTACGTTGCCGGCGATCACGTTGTTCTCCGCGATCAGCGGGGCGTCCTCGTGCGGACGCACCGAGATGGTGCCGCCGGACAATCCCTTGCCCACGTAGTCGTTGGCGTCCCCGTACAGCCGGATCTGCACCCCGGAAGGCAGGAACGCCCCAAGCGACTGTCCGGCCGAGCCGTGCAACGTGATGTCGATGGTGCCCGATGGCAAGCCGGCCGCCCCGTAGCGCCGGGTGACCAGGGAACCGAGCATCGTCCCCACGGTGCGGTTGACGTTGCGCACCGGCAGCTCGAGGGTGACCGGCGTGCCGTCCAGCAGCGCGCCCTCACACAGCTGGATCAGCGTGTTGTCCAGAGCCGCATCCAGGCCGTGGTCCTGCTCGACCCGCTTGGTCAGCGCGGTGCCGGGAGGCGGTTCGGGCATGGTCAGGATCGGCCGCAGATCGAGCCCGTCCGCCTTCCAGTGATCGATGGCGTCCGAGGTGTCCAGGAACTCCGCGTGCCCGATCGCCTCCTGCATGGTGCGAAAGCCCAGCGAAGCCAGGATCTCGCGGACCTGTTCGGCGATGTATTCGAAGAAGGTGACCACGAATTCCGGCTTGCCGGTGAACCTGGACCGCAGCACCGGGTTCTGGGTGGCCACCCCGACCGGACAGGTGTCCAGGTGGCAGACGCGCATCATCACGCAGCCCGAGACGACCAGCGGAGCGGTGGCGAAGCCGTACTCCTCCGCGCCGAGCAGCGCGGCGATGACCACGTCCCGGCCGGTCTTCATGGCCCCGTCGACCTGAACCGTGATGCGATCCCGCAGGCCGTTCAGGATCAGGGTCTGCTGGGTTTCGGCCAGCCCGAGTTCCCACGGCATGCCCGCGTGCTTGAGGGAAGTCAGCGGTGCCGCGCCGGTTCCGCCGTCATGGCCGGAGATGAGCACCACGTCGGCGTGCGCCTTGGACACGCCCGCGGCCACCGTCCCGACGCCGTTCTCGGCAACCAGCTTGACGTGGATACGAGCCGCAGAGTTCGCGTTCTTCAGGTCGTGGATCAGCTGGGCCAGGTCCTCGATGGAGTAGATGTCGTGGTGCGGCGGTGGCGAGATCAGGCCTACGCCCGGGGTGGAATGCCTGGTACGGGCGATCCACGGGTACACCTTGTACCCCGGCAACTGGCCGCCCTCACCCGGCTTGGCGCCTTGAGCGACCTTGATCTGCAAGTCATCGGCATTGACCAGGTAGTGCGAGGTCACCCCGAAACGACCAGAGGCCACCTGCTTCACCGCCGAGCGCCGCAGATCGCCGTTCTCGTCCGGGGTGAACCGGACCGCGTCCTCGCCACCTTCACCGGAGTTCGACCGGGCGCCGAGCCGGTTCATGGCGATGGCCAGGGTCTCGTGGGCCTCGGCCGAGATCGAGCCGTAGGACATCGCTCCGGTGGCGAAGCGCTTGACGATCTCCGAAACCGGTTCGACCTCGTCGATCGAGATGGCCGGACGCTGGCCGGTCCTGAGCTGGAACAGCCCCCGCAGCGTCGCGCCCTCGCTGTTCAGCCGGTCGACCTCGTCGGTGTACTCCCGGAAAGTGTCATAGCGCCGCTGCCGGGTGGCGTGCTGCAACTTGAAGACCGTTTCCGGGTTGAACAGGTGGATCTCGCCCTCGCGGCGCCAGGTGTACTCGCCGCCGATCTCGAGCTTGCGGTGGGCCCGCGCGGTCGGCGTGAGCGGGAACGCCCGGGTGTGCCGAGCGGTCACTTCGCTCGCGATCACCTCGAGATCAACGCCGCCGAGCTTGTGCACGGTGCCAGTGAAGTATTCGTCGACGACCTCGTCGGAGAGGCCGAAGGACTGGAACACCTGGGCGCCCGTGTAGGAGGCCACAGTGGAGATGCCCATCTTCGACATCACCTTCAGCACGCCCTTGGACAGTCCCTTGATGTACTTGGCCAGCGCGGCCTTGGGCTCGACGTCTGAGATGACCCCGGAGGCGATCAGGTCGTCGATGGTCTCGAACGCCAGATAGGGGTTGACTGCCGCGGCGCCGTAGCCGATCAGCAGGGCGATGTGATGCACCTCGCGCGCCTCGCCGGTCTCGACGACGAGCCCGACCTTGGTGCGCTGACCGGTGCGCACCAGGTGATGGTGAACAGCCGAGGTCAGCAACAGCGACGGGATCGGTGCATGATCGGCGTCGCAGTCTCGGTCGGACAGGATCAGGATCCGCGCCCCGGCATCGATGGCCCGTGAGCACTCCTCACGCACCCGTTGCAGGGCGGCGGTCAGGGCCGGTCCTCCCCCGTGCACGCGGTATCGGCCGTCGATCAGCGCGCACTGGAAGCCCGGCAGATCACCGTCGGCGTTGACGTGCCAGATCTTGGCCAGATCGTCGTTGTCCAGCACCGGAGCGGGCAGCACGATCTGGCGGCAGGACGCCGGTGTGGGGTCGAGCAGGTTGTATTCCGGGCCGATCGTGCCCGACAGCGAGGTGACCAGCTCCTCGCGTATTGCGTCCAGGGGTGGGTTGGTGACCTGCGCAAATAGCTCGGAGAAGTAGTCGAAGAGCAGCCGGGGACGCTTGGACAGCACCGCCATGGGGGTATCGGTGCCCATCGAGCCGAGTGGTTCGCCGGCTGCGGTTGCCATCGGCTTGAGGATGATCCGCAGCTCCTCCTCCGTGTAACCGAACAGCTGCTGACGCCGCAGCACCGACTCGTGGGTGTGCACCACATGCTCGCGACTGGGCAGCTTGTCCAGATGCAGCAGGCCCGAATGCAGCCATTCGCCGTACGGCTGCTCGGCCGCCAGCCCTGACTTGATCTCCTCGTCGTCCCGGATCTGCCCCGCAGCGGTGTCCACCAGAAACATCCGGCCCGGCTGCAACCGGCCCTTGGCGATGACCGTGGCCGGGTCGATGTCGATGACCCCGGCCTCGCTGGCCAGGATGACGAGATCGTCCGAGGTCTTCCACCAGCGGCCGGGACGCAGACCGTTGCGGTCGAGAACCGCACCGATCACGGTGCCGTCGGTGAATGTGACACAGGCCGGACCGTCCCAGGGCTCCATCAACGCCGAGTGGAAGGCGTAGAAATCCCGCCGCGCCTCATCCATGCCGACGGCGTTCTCCCAGGCCTCCGGAATCATCATCAGCACCGCATGCGGCAGGCTTCGACCGCCCAGGTGCAGGAACTCGAGTACCTCGTCGAAGGAGGCCGAATCGGACGCACCGTGAGTGCAGATCGGAAAGAGCCTGCTGAGATCGGAGGAGCCGTCGGTGGGCCCGGAGGCGCCACTGAACAGATCCGAGGACAACATGGCCTGGCGGGTGCGCATCCAGTTGCGGTTGCCCCCGACGGTATTGATCTCGCCGTTGTGGGCGATCATGCGGAACGGCTGAGCCAGCGGCCAGGATGGAAAGGTATTGGTGGAGAAGCGGCTATGGACCAGCGCAATCGCTGTGGTGAACCGCTCATCAGCGAGGTCCGGGTAGAACGAAGCGAGTTGGGCGGTCGTCAGCATGCCTTTGTAGACCATGGTCCGGCAGGACAGCGACGGGAAGTACAGCTCCTCGCCGGCCGCAGCAGCCAGCCGTTCGGCGACCTTGCGGAGCGCGAAGGCACGTCGTTCCAGAGGCAGGCCGGTGGCACCGTCCGGCGCACGCAACACCGGCTGCTCGAAGGCCGGCATCACGCCCAGCGCGGTCGGGCCGAGGTCATCGGCGACCGTGGGAACGCTGCGCCAGCCGAGGAGCTCCAGGCCTTCGTCCTTGGCCGTGGACGCGATCAGGTCCTTGATCCGCGCCCGCCGGTCGGCATTGGTCGGCAGGAACGCGATGCCGGTGACGTAGGCACCCGCCTCGGGCAACTCGATCTCGGTACCGGCCAGCACGCCGCGCAGGAACTCGTCCGGAATACCGACGGTGAGGCCCGCTCCGTCGCCGCTGGAGGGCTCGGCGCCGGCGGCACCGCGGTGGTCCATGTTGTGCAGTGCGACCAAGGCGTCGGAGACCAGCGCGTGGCGCGGCCGTCCGTTCAAATCGGCCAGGAATGCCACGCCGCAGGAATCGGCTTCGTTGCGGGGGTCGTACAGGCCCTGCGGGCGGGGTACGCCGGAGAACGGCAGTCCGGCAGGCGGCAGTGTGGAGGACGGCACGCGCGCTCCCTCGCTCATGAGGGCCCGATATCCCGCGGATCTTCGAGCCCTCTGCTGAAATCAAGTGGGACAGCGTCGGCCCGATACGTAATGCTTCGGCAAGATTACCCGGATGAGTCAGGACCCGCCCACCTGGTTGTCTGTGAGCCATCTCGCGCCCGCGCAGGGCCGCGGAAAATGGCAGAGTGTTGGGCATGTCCGACAGCACCGCATCCGACAGCACCGCATCCGGTAGCACCGCATCCGGTAGCACCGAATCCACTGTGGCGGCCTTCTTCGAGGCGATCGGCGTCGGCGACCAGACCGAGGTACGAGCGCTGCTGGACCGAATTCCTGATCTGCTCGACGAACCCGGCCCGGACGGCGCATCAGCGGCCCTCACTGCCCTTTACCACGGCCACGCCCCACTGGCCGACGAGCTGGCCGCACGTACCGGCGAACTCACCGTCTTCGAGGCCGCCGCGTTCGATGACACCGACCGTTTGGCAGAGCTCATCCGGACCGATGCTGCTGCGGTCGACGCCTGGTCGGCCGACGGCTGGCAGCCCCTGCACCTCGCGGCCTACTTCGGTCGGGCCGAGGCGGCCCGCGTCTTGCTCGACTCAGACGCCGTGGTGGATGAACCGTCCCGCAACCCGATGCGGGTGCAACCGCTGCACGCCGCCGCGGCCGGCCGGCATGTGGAACTGGTGTGGCTGCTGATCGCCTCGGACGCACCCATCGACGCAAGGCAACGCGGAGGTTGGACCCCACTGCACGCCGCAGTCCAGAACGGTGACGAGGAGTCGGTGCAGGCGTTGCTCGCCGCCGGGGCCGATCCGTCGCTGGCGAATGAGGACGGCGCGACAGCGCGGGATCTGGCCGCCGATCGCGCCGTGGACGATGCCGTGCGCATCCTGATCGAACGGACCCCGTGACCGCTGCGCTGGTCGGCCGGCTTCGCCGCCAGCCCTCGGCCATGCTCCTCGGTGTGCAACTGCTCGGCGTCCTGATCTATCCGTTCTTCGGCGATTCACGAGCCGGCTCCGCTGCGATCTCGATGTTCGGGCTGCTGGTGCTGGCCCTGGCAGTCTGGTCGGTCGAGACCACGGCCTGGGCGGTCTGGGTATCGATCCTGCTCGGCGTGCCGTCGGCGGCCTTTGCAGTGCTGCAGGTCTTCAACGACAGCGACGCCTGGATCGGCTGGGGATCGGGATTCGAGGCGGCCTTCTACTTCTACGCCGCCGGCAGCCTGATCTCCTACATGCTCGCCGACTTCACCATCACCCGGGACGAGCTGTACGCCGTCGGAGCCACCTTCACGCTGCTGGCCTGGGCGTTCGCCCACCTTTACGCGGTGACCCAGGTGCTCTGGCCGGCTTCGTTCACCGCCGCTGATCCGGTAGGAAACCGGACCTGGATGGAACTGCTGTTCCTGAGCTTCACCACGCTGTCGTCCACCGGACTCAGCGATGTCGTACCGGTGCTACCGCATGCTCGCAGCTTCGTGATGATCGAGCAGGTCGCCGGTTTGGCTTACGTCGCGATGATCGTGTCCTGGATGGTCGGGCTTACGGTTGCGCGCGCCAGGTGGCGCGACACGCGCGACCCTTCGGCGCCAGGCTCAGCCCGCGGTCGTGCCGAACAGATACCCGATGCCGTACGTGACGGCGGCCGAGAGCAGGCCGACCAGTAGTTGCCGGCTACCGGCGTACCACCAGGTGCGGGTCGTGAAGCGCGAGGTGATAGCGCCGGTTACGAACAGAGCGACCAGCGCCAGCACGGCCGCGATCGGCAGCACTTTCGCGCCGAAGAGGAACGGCGCCAGCGGGATGAAGGCACCGATCGAGAATGCCACGAACGACGAACCGGCAGCCATCTGCGGGTTCGGCAGGTCGTGGATGTCGACGCCGAGTTCTTCCTGCGCGTGGATCTCCAGGGCCTGTTCAGGATCCTGGCTCAGCTGCTCGGCCACCAGCTGGGCCAGTTCCGGGTCGACTCCCCGGCCGATATAGATCTGCGCAAGTTCGGCGATCTCGGCTTCGCTGTTGTGTTCGAGTTCGTGCCGCTCGACATCGACCTCGGCCTGCATCGACTCGTTCTGGCTGCGCACCGAGATGTACTCGCCACTGCCCATCGAGATCGCGCCGCCGACCAGGCCGGCCAGCCCAGCCAGCACCACCGGCCGAGCGGTGTTGGATGCCGCCGCGACAAGGGCGACGATCGCGAAGTTGGACACCAGACCGTCGACCATGCCGAAGACGGTGGGACGAAGCCACCCTCCGGACACATCGCGGTGTTCATGTCCTATCTCATGATCGGGATCACCGATCGGATGGTGCAGGTCCTGAGTCGTCGACATGCTTCGATGCTAGGTCGCCCGCCAGGTCCGACTCGTACTCAGGACCACCTAACTCAGCATTTTCGGTATCCGGGGGCTCCGTCCCGTCACCGGCGTGGTCTATGCCGTCGGGCGGGCCGGCGCTACTGCGTTCCTTGCCGCGCTGATGCAGGAAGAGGGCGAGCCCACCGAGAAAGGCGATGATCGCAACCCAATTGTTGACCCGCATCCCCAGGATATGGTTGGCAGGGTCCGAGCGCAGTGACTCGATCACGAAGCGGCCGGCGGTGTAGCCCATGACGTAGAGCGCGAAGACCTGACCGCGGGCCAGTCTGAATCTCCGGTCGGCCCACAGCAGCAGCGCCGCAATGAGGAGATTCCACAGCAGCTCATAGAGGAAAGTCGGCTGGTAGTAGCCGCAGACGGTCTGACCGAGGTTGCCGAAGGAACACGGTTGCGGACGTCCGGTCGAGATGTCCATGTCGTGGATCTGCAGCTTCCAGGGCAGGCTGGTCGCCCGTCCGTAAAGCTCGTTGTTGAACCAGTTACCGAGCCGGCCGAGGGCCTGGGCGATGATGATCCCAGGCACGGCGGCGTCGGCGAAGGCGACGAAGCTCAGCTTGTGCCGTCGGCATCCGATGTAGGCTCCCAGACCGCCGATTGCAACGGCCCCCCAGATACCGAGTCCGCCGTCCCAGATCTTGACGGCATCGATCGGATGCCGTCCCTTCTGGAAGTAAAGTTCCGGATCAGTGAGGACGTGGTAGAGCCGGCCGCCGAGGATTCCGAAGATGATGGCCCAGCCCGCTATGTCACCGACCTCGTGCTTGGCTCCGCCCCGGGCTTGCCAGCGTCGGTCGGTGAGCCATAACGCGACGATGATGCCGGCGACGATGCCGAGCGCGTAGATGTGGATAGGCAGTGGGCCGAGGTGGATGACGCTGATGGTCGGGCTGGGGATCGACGCTTCGATTCTCTGCACCCGCTCACCGTAGATGGCGGCCGGACGCCGACTGCGCCATACCCCGCACCGGCCAACGGCCGTGCGCATTTCTAGGCTGGGGCCATGAACGTGCAACGCACCGATGAACCTACGCAGGCCCTGATCGTCACCCGCAACGGCGGACCGGAGGTTCTCGAGGTGACCCAGCGGGACGTCGGTCCACCCGGCCCCGGCGAGCTCCTGGTGCGGGTTACCGCGGCCGGGGTCAATTTCATCGACGTGTACCGGCGTGAGGGCACCTACCCGATGCCCACCCCCTTCGTCGCAGGCGACGAGGGCGCGGGACGCGTCGAGGCAGTGGGCAGCCAGGTAAGTGGGGTTGCCGTCGGAGACCTGGTGGCTTGGGCACGATGCCCGGGCAGTGCGGCGGGCCTGGTCATCGTCGAGGCCGATAAGACGGTCCCCGTACCAGCCGGGGTACCGGCCGAAACTGCCGCCGCAGCGATGTTTCAGGGCCTGACCGCCCACTACCTGGTCAATTCCTCGTATCCGGTGCAGCCGGGCGACGTCGTCCTGGTGCACGCAGCGGCCGGTGGGGTGGGCCAGTTGCTGACCCAGCTCGTGAAGGCCAAGGGCGGCGCGGTCATCGCGACTGTCTCCACGGAGGCGAAGGCCGTTAAAGCTCGAGCCGCCGGTGCGGATCATGTCATCAACTACTCCAAGGTCACCGACATCGCAGCCGCGGTGCGCGAGCTGACCGGCGGCGTCGGCGTGGCCGCCGCCTATGACGGTGTCGGTAAGAACACCTTCGACGCGTCGCTGGACTCGTTGCGGATTCGAGGCATGCTGGTCCTGTTCGGCGGCGCGAGCGGGCCGGTACCCCCGGTGGACCTGCAGCGCCTCAACTCCGGCGGTTCGCTGAACGTAACCCGTCCGACTCTGGCGCATTTCGTCCGCACCCGGGAGGAATTACTGCACCGCAGCGAGGAGATCCTCGGCGCGATCGCGGGCCGAACCCTGTCGGTGGAGATCGGCGGCCGGTATCCGCTGGCCGAGGCCGCCCGGGCATACCAGGACCTCGAGGGACGTCGGAGTACCGGCAAGCTCCTGCTCATCCCGTAGCGGCGAGGCCTCGCTGAGGCCGGTTCTCCTTACCTTGGCCCGTTACCCTGGCCCGCGTCGCAGATCAGCGGCGGCGGACGCCCTCGGCCAACTCGGCCGCCAACGTGCCCGCCGCCTTGGCCCCGGCTGCGTCGGGGGAATCGAGCAGGCACCGCACGAAAGCCGAACCCACGATGACCCCGTCGGAGAAGGCTGCCACCTCAGCTGCCTGGTCGGCATTGGACACTCCGAGTCCGACGCACACCGCGATCTCCGGAGCGAGCGCGCGAATCCGGGAGACCAGGTTGGTCGCAGCGTCACTCACCGCGGCCCGGACGCCGGTAACCCCCATCGTGGAGGCGGCGTAGACGAAGCCCCGCGACGCCGCCACGGTCGACAAGATCCGGGCATCGGTCGAGGACGGCGCGAGCAGGAACACCCGATCGAGGTCGTGGACGTCGGTGGCCGCGATCCACTGGGCCGCCTCTTCGGGGATCAGATCCGGTGTGATCGCGCCGGCCCCGCCGGCCGCGGCCAGATCGGCGGCGAACCGCCCGACCCCGTACTTCTCCAGCGGATTCCAGTACGACATGACGACCGGAACCGCACCGGCGGCGCGGACCGCAGACACCGCGGCGAAGACGTCGCGCAAGCCGATGCCGGCCTTGACCGCCGGATCGACGGCCGCCTGGATGTCCGGTCCGTCCATGCCGGGATCGGAGTACGGCACGCCGACCTCGATGACGTCGGCACCACCGGCCACCATGGCGGTCATGGCGTCGATGGAGGTGGACACGTCGGGGTAGCCCACCGGCAGGTAGCCGATCAGCGCGGACCGATCTTCGGCCCGGGCTCGCGCGAGCACATCAGCCAGCGCGCTCATGCGGGATCACCTAGGGCCGGGTCGCCGGATTCCAGGTCACCGGCGGCCAGCCCGAAGTACGTAGACGCCGTCTCCACGTCCTTGTCGCCACGGCCGGACAGGTTGACCAGGATGACCGCGTCCGGACCGAGTTCCTTGCCCAGATCGAGGGCTCCGGCCAGAGCATGCGAACTCTCGATGGCCGGGATGATGCCTTCGGTCTTGCAGAGCAGCGCGAACGCCGCCATGGCTTGGGCATCGGTGATCGGGCGGTATTCGGCCCGGCCGGTGTCGTGTAGCCACGAATGCTCAGGCCCGACGCCTGGATAGTCCAGACCCGCGGAGATCGAGTGGGATTCGATGGTCTGTCCGTTCTCGTCCTGTAGCAGGTACGAGCGGGCACCGTGCAGTACGCCTGGCGATCCGCCGGTGATCGTCGCCGCGTGCCGCCCGGTCTCCACGCCGTCGCCGGCCGCTTCCAGTCCTACCAATCGCACTCCGGCGTCGGGAATGAAGTCGTAGAAGATCCCGATCGCGTTGGAGCCGCCACCGACGCAGGCCGCGACCACGTCGGGCAACCGGCCGACCCGCTCCAGCACTTGCGCTCGGGCCTCCTGCCCGATCACGCGGTGGAACTCACGCACCATCAACGGGATCGGATGCGGTCCGGCCGCGGTGCCGAAGAGGTAGTGGGTGTCTTCGACGTTGGCCACCCAGTCCCGGAACGCCTCGTTGATGGCGTCCTTGAGCGTTTGCGAGCCCGTAGTCACCGGCACGACCTCGGCTCCGAGCAGCTTCATGCGGGCCACGTTCAGGGCCTGCCGCCGAGTGTCCTCCTCGCCCATGTACACGGTGCAGGACAGTCCGAACAGGGCCGCCGCCGTGGCCGTGGCCACTCCGTGCTGCCCAGCGCCGGTCTCGGCGATGATCCGGCTCTTGCCGAGGCGCTTGGTCAACAAGGCTTGACCGAGCACGTTGTTGATCTTGTGCGAGCCGGTGTGGTTGAGGTCCTCCCGTTTCAGAAGGACACGAGCACCGCCGGCATGTTCGGAGAATCGCTCGGCGTCTGACAGCGGTGACGGCCGGCCACCGTAGTCGCGAAGCAACCGGCTCAGCTCCGCGGCAAAAGCCGGGTCGGACTGGGCCTTGGTGAATTCGGCCTCGATCTCGTCCAGGGCGGCGACCAGCGCCTCGGGGACGAAACGCCCTCCGTACGGTCCGAAATGGCCGGTGGAATCGGGATAGGAAAAAGAGTCGGGGCTAGTGGTCATGACAGTGCTCCTGCAGAAAGAGTGACGCCTGGGCGGAAAGCGGATAACCCGATGCTCAACCGGACGAACGCTGACGAAACGTCAGCGACGCCATCGCCGGCTCGTCGGGAACACCGTCATCGTGAAGTCCGAGGGGTAGCCGGATGAGAGCCGGCGGTGACGAGATCAGCCACCGCCTGACGGGGATTGCCCGAGGTCACCAATCCCTCGCCGACCAGCACCGCGTCGGCGCCGGCCGCGGCGTAGGTGATCAGATCGTGGGCGTCACGCACGCCGGATTCGGCGATCTTGACGATCTCGCTCGGCATACCGGGCGCGATCCGCTCGAAGATGGAGCGGTCGACCTGCAACGTCTTCAGGCTGCGGGCGTTCACGCCGATCACCCGGGCGCCGGCGTCCAAGGCCCTGGAGGCTTCCTCCTCGTCGTGCACCTCCACCAGCGCGGTCATCCCGAGGGACTCGATCCGCTCGCGCAGGCCGATCAGCACATTTTGTTCCAGAGCCGCGACGATGAGCAGGACCAGATCCGCCCCATGGGCTCTGGCCTCATGCACCTGGTAAGAGCTGACGACGAAGTCCTTGCACAGCACCGGGATGGCCACCGCTGCCCGCACGGAGTCCAGGTCGGCCAGTGACCCACCGAACCGACGTTGCTCGGTCAACACGCTGATCACCCGCGCGCCGCCGATCTCGTACTGGCCGGCAAGGCCGGCCGGATCCGAGATCTCGGCCAGCGCGCCCTTGGACGGACTGCGCCGCTTCACCTCGGCGATGACCGCGACCCCGGGTGCCCGCAGGGCTGCGAGTGCGTTCAGGGCGGGTCGCGCCGCCTGGGCGGCCGCCTTTACCTGGTCGATGCTGACAATCGCTTCACGCGCTGCCACGTCTTCGCGTACACCGACAACTATGTCGTCGAGGACGTTGGACACGATGCTCCCTCGCTCGCGCGGCAGACCGATCACGGGCTGGATCAGATCAGTCGATTTACCGATGCTAGCGATCGGTGATTGTCGGATCGTCACCGCGGTCCAATGATCGCCACGGATCGTCCGATATGGCGGCTTCGGCTGGCGCGGCGTAGCGGCTCGACAGACCCGGCGACCAGTGCGTGGCGCGCAGCGACACGAGCAGTCCGGCAGCCACCGTCAGGACGGCACTGACGGCCGTCACCACCGGCCAGACCGGCTGTTTGTGCACCGTGATCGGCGCCGTACCGACCTTGGCCGCGCCCCCCAACAGCTCCTGGATCTTCTCGGCTCCGGGTGCCGCCAAGCCGCGTAGCGCGTACCAGCCGACACCGATCGCGCAAGCGATCAGCAACCCTCCAAGGACCGTGCGCGCCCACCGTCCGGTCACCAGCACCAGCGCGCCGGCCAGCAGGATGACGACACCGAGCCCGCCGAGCGCCGGGAATTCGGTGTGGCCCTTGACCTGCGCGGCAAGCGGACCGAACGGTGCCGGCCGGGCCGCCGACAACGTCAACCAGACCCGGCTGGAGCCGAAGAGCGCCCCGGCGCCGCCGAGCACGACGGCGGCCAGGACGACAGCCACTTCTCGCCGGGGGTCCGGCGCGGCCCCGTCGCGGAGAGGCGAACCGGTCACCGGGCGGTCAACGTTTCCGCGGTCGCGATGGCCTGGAGCACCGCCCGGGCCTTGTTGCGGGTCTCGGCCTCCTCATTCGCCGCAACGGAGTCGGCCACCACGCCGGCGGACGCCTGCACGTAGGCCTTGCCCCCGGTCATGACGGCGGTTCGGATGGCGATGGCCAGGTCCATGTCGCCGGCTGAGTCGAAGTAACCCACCGCGCCGGCGTAGATCCCACGGCGGACCGGCTCGAACTCCTCGAGCAATTCCATGGCCCGCACCTTCGGCGCGCCGGACACCGTCCCATGCGGAAACGAGGCCGCGAACACGTCGAAGGCATCCTTGTCGGCCGCGACCTCGCCGGTGACGGTGGAGACGATATGCCAGACGTGGCTGTACCGCTCGACGACGCCGAACTCGATCACCTTCACCGATCCCGGGGCACACACCCGCCCCAGGTCGTTGCGGGCCAGATCGACCAGCATGACGTGTTCGGCCCGCTCCTTGGGGTCGGCGAGCAGCTCACTGACCAGTTCCGCGTCAGCGGCCGCATCGGCGCCGCGGGGGCGGGTACCGGCCAGTGGGTGGATGGTCGCGGTGCCCTCGGACACCGTCACGAGGGCCTCCGGGCTCGAACCGACGATGTCGAAGTCCTCGAAATGCAAAAAGTACAGGTAGGGCGAGGGGTTCAAGGTGCGCAGGGCACGGTAGACGTCGAACGCACTGGCCGAGGTTTCGGCGATGAACCGCTGACCCGGCAGGATCTGGAACACTTCGCCGGCGCGGATGGCCTCGAGGCACTTCTCCACAGCGATCTCGAACTGTCCGGGCGGCGTCCGGGATTCGGCGGGTTTGGGTGGCACCGACACCAGGGGCACCACCGTCGATTCACTCGGCGCGGCCAGGCTCTCGGCCATCGCGTCCAACCGCCGTTGACTGTCGGCGTAGGCCTCGTCGAGGTCGGCCTCGGTCATCAGCGGATTGAGGATCACGTTGGCGATCAAGGTAATCGTGCAGTTGTGGTGATCCACCGCGGCGAGGTCGGTGACCAGCAGCATCGTCAATTCCGGCAGGTGCAATTCATCCGGCGCGATTTCGGGAAGCTTTTCGATGCGCCGCACGACGTCGTAACTGAGGTAGCCCACGAACCCACCGGTCAACGGTGGCAGGCCGGGCAGTCGGGGCGCCTGGACGGCCCGGTAGGACGCCGCGAGCATTTCCAGCGGATCGCCCTGGATGGGGAGACCCTCAGGGATGCTGCCGGTCCAGGTCCCTTCGGCACCGTCGGCCGTCAGGGTGGCGATGGCGTTCACTCCGACGAAGGACCACCGGGAGAACGATGCGCCGGGCTCGGCCGATTCGAGCAGGAAGGTACCGGGCCGGCCGCCACTCAACTTCCGGTACACCCCGACGGCGGTTTCGGCGTCGGCGAACAGGGTCCGGGTGATCGGCACCATCCGATGGGTCTTGGCCAGATCCGTCAACTGAGCACGGTCGATAACGCTGGGCACGGTCATGAGGGGATTCCAGCGGCATCGGCATCGATGACCGGCAGCGGGTCGGCGTCGAAGCAGCTGTGATCACCGGTGTGACACGCCGGCCCGACCTGGTCCACCTTGACCAGCAGCGCATCGGCGTCACAGTCCAGCGCCACCGATTTGACGTGCTGGACGTGCCCCGAGGTCTCCCCCTTGACCCAGTACCGCTGTCGTGACCGGGACCAGTAGGTCGCCCGCCCGGTCGTCAGGGTGCGGTGCAGAGCCTCGTCATCCATCCAGCCGACCATCAGTACCTCGCCGGTGTCGTGCTGCTGAACGACGGCGGCCACCAGGCCGGCGGCATCGCGCTTGAGTCGGTCGGCGATCCGCACATCCAGCTGGGAGTGCCGCGGCTCTGGGTTCACGGGCATGCCTCGATTCTGCCGTGTGCCACGCGACGGCGTTAACGCCCGGGTACGGCCTGGCTCATTCGGAACTCATTCGGAACTCATCGGAACTCATTCGGAACTCATTCGGGGCCAGTGCCACCGGGACGCAAGGGTTGGGCCGGGGGCGCCATGGGCAGGGTCACGGTGACGGTCGTGCCCGCTTCGACCGTGGACTCGAAGGCGACCGAGCCGGCGTGCCCGTTGGCGATCTGGGCCACGATAGCCATGCCCAGACCGCTGCCGCCCTTGGCCCGGCTGCGAGCCTTGTCCGCCCGCCAGAAGCGCTCGAAGACGTGCGCTGCCTCCTCCGATGGCAGGCCGGGACCGGCGTCGATCACCCGCAGAGCGACCGCGGGTCCGGACGTGACGTGCCCGGCAACGCCCTCGAGCCGGATCGGCCCATCCGGCCGGGTATGCACCGCGGCGTTGTTCAGCAGATTCAACACCATCCGCAGCAGCTGATCGCGATCACCGAGAACGGTCGCGCCACCGGATCGAACCAATTCGAATCGCCGTTCCGGGTGGGCTGATTCCGACGTGACCAAGGCGTCGGTGAGGAGGCTGTCGACATCGACAGGCTCCCGGACGGCCGGGTTGTCCTGGTCATCGCCCCGAGCCAACACCAGCAGATCCTCGACCAGGCGCGACATCCTCGTCCCCTCCACCTCGATCCGTCGCATGGGGTCCTCGGCGGAGTTCGTCGACTGGCCCTGCAGCCTGGAGAGTTCGGCGTAGCCCCGAATCGAAGTCAGTGGGGTGCGTAGCTCATGGGACGCGTCGGCGAGGAACTGACGCATCCGATCCTCGCTTCGCACCCGCGCGGCGAATTCGTTCTGCACTGCGCCCAGCAGGGTGTTCACCGACGAGGCCACCTGGCCGACCTCGGTGCTGGGATCGGCGTCGGGCACCCGGCGCTCCAGGCCCGCACCGTCGGGCCCTAGTTCGGCCGTGACTTCCTGGGCGGTCCGGGTCACCCGATGCAACGGGCGAAGACCCACGCGAACGCCCCAGGCGGTGAGGCCGGCCGCGAGCGCCACCGCCGCGGCGCCGATCCCGGTCTCCAGGACCACCAGATGGCTGAGCGTGGCATTCAAGTCGTTCGTGGACAACCCGATGATGGCCACCGCATGCGTGGAAAGCCCAGTGACGCGGCTCTGGAGGGTGATCTGAACGGGGATCACCCGCAACCGCTCGCCTGACGTGGAACTGATGGTGCGGGCCTTGCCCGACCCCGATATCAGCTTCGACTTGTCCGAACTCTGGATGGCCAGCACATGCAGGGATTCATCCTCCGGCACGCTCTGCAGAACTCGGCCGTCGGTGGTCAGGATCGCCACCCAGATGTCCTGCGGCCCGCGCACCACCGGCGACGTGCTGCTCGATTGAGGGGAATTGAGGTACCGGTAGATGGTCTGATCCGTCGCGACGGATTTGAGCTGTTGATCGAGCCGTGTCACCAAGAAGGATTTGAGGGCCACATAGGTGGCTGAACCCACGATCGCGACCAGCACGATGACCAGGGTGACCACGCCGACGACAAGGCGCGCAGTGAGACTGTTGGGAAGCAAGCGGAAATGCCGCTTACCGGCGGCAACCGGCCCCTGGTCCGTGGGCGCGGGTGGTGTCCACATCGCGGTTGGCTCGGCGGTGTCGGTGACCTCCGTGACTTCGGTGACGTGAATGGCCGGTGGGGGTCGGGTCACACCCGCGGCGCCTTGACCACATAGCCGGCACCGCGAACCGTGTGAATCAACTTCGGCTCGACGTGATCGATCTTCTTTCGGAGGTACCCGATGTACAACTCCACGATGTTGGACTGGCCTTGGAAATCGTACTTCCACACCCGATCGAGGATCTGGGCCTTGGACAGCACCACCCGCTCGTTGCGCATCAGATAGCGCAACAGTTCGAACTCGGTCGCGGTCAGGTGCAGTTCCTCACCGGCCCGGGTCACCTCGTGGCTGTTCTCGTCCAACTCCAGGTCGGCCACTCTGAGGACACCGTCACGGTCCGCGTCGGCCGCGGTCCGGCGCAGCACGGCATGCACCCGAGCGAGCAACTCCTCCACGCTGAACGGCTTCACGACGTAGTCGTCGGCGCCCGAGCGGAGGCCGTTCACGCGGTCCGTCGCGGTGTCGCGCGCCGTGAGGAAGATGACTGGAACCACCGAACCCGCAGACCGCAGGTGCTGCAGCACCGCATGCCCGTCCAAACCGGGCATCATCACGTCGAGTACGACCAGGTCGGGCGCATGTTCGGCGACTGCGGCCAGCGCACTGGCTCCGTTGTCGGCGGTAACGGCCTCGAAGCCGTCGAAGCGAAGCGCCGAGGCGACCAGGTGCACGACGTTCTCCTCGTCGTCGACGACGAGGACCTTTCGCTTGGTACGACTGGCGGAGGTCGGCTGGGCAGCAATCAGCGAAGAACTCATACTGTGAGCTTGCCGTGCAGTGGTAGGCATGTCCTGGGCTTTCACTGTGAATACTCTGTGGACAGCATACGGCAGCGCTCTAGTCCGCGGTTTGTCGCTCCGGCGCCATCTCGGCCTCGTCGAGGCGGACCCAGGCCCAGGACGTGGGCAGGCAAGCCAGCACGATCGCGACGAGGCTCCCGGTCAGGACGACGGCCGGTACCTGGGGTTCCCCCGTCGAGGAGTCGAACAGGAAGTCGACGGACAGGCCCAGCGCGATCGACTGGCCCAGCAGAAATAGCCAGCGCCCCCGGCCGTTGAGCAACCGCCCGATCCCGACGAGCACGATTAGCAGAAATCCCAGCGCGATCAGTCCGGCGATGGTCTCCCCCGTCCTGCTGGACGTGATGTCGGGCTGGTCGACATTGACGAAGGCACCTCGGGCAATGAAGAGGAACGCGTAGACCATCAGGAACGGCACTACGACGGTGCCGGCAGCAACAGCGGAAATCACCGTCCCCGGGGTCCGGTTCGGGTCCAGTTCCGCCATGAGTACTGATAGTGCCGCATACCATTCACCCCCGCTACCGGGAGGCCGGCGATGCGTTGGCGAGCAGCTAGGTACGGCTCAGCGAACCGTCACGCCGTGCGCGGCCAGGTCACGCTTGACCTCACCCACGGTCAGGGTGCGGAAATGAAACACGCTGGCGGCCAGCACCGCGTCGGCCCCGGCCTCGACGGCTGGGGCGAAGTCCGCCGCCTTACCGGCTCCACCGCTGGCGATCACCGGAACCCCGACGTTGGCCCGGACCAGCCGGATCAACGGCAGATCGAAGCCGTCCCGCGTCCCATCGGCGTCCATGGAGTTGAGCAGGATCTCCCCGGCCCCGAGCTCCGCGCCGCGACGGGCCCAATCGACTGCGTCGATCCCGGTCCCCCGCCGGCCTCCGTGGGTGGTCACCTCGAAGCCGGATTCGGTCGCCGCCGACCCTTCGGGCACCCGCCGGGCGTCCACCGACAGCACCAGGACCTGCCGGCCGAATCGTTCGGCGATATCGCTGAGCAGTTCCGGCCGGGCGATCGCGGCGGTATTCACGCCGACCTTGTCCGCGCCCGCACGTAGCAGCGCGTCCACGTCGGCGACCGAGCGCACCCCGCCGCCCACGGTCAATGGGATGAAGACTTGCTCGGCCGTCCGGCGCACGATGTCGTACGTCGTCTCCCGGCCGGACGAAGACGCCGTGATGTCGAGGAAGGTGAGCTCGTCGGCGCCCTCCTCGTCATACCGGCGGGCCAGCTCGACCGGATCGCCGGCATCGCGCAACCCGGTGAAGTTCACGCCCTTGACCACCCGTCCGGCATCGACGTCCAGACACGGGATGACACGAACGGCGACCGGCATGAACCCCATTTTGCCGTACGCCGGCACCGGATCTCGCCACGCCGGTCGAGCCACCCGGCGCGGCGCCGTGGCGGGTCTATCTTGATCCAGATGGCCGGTGGAGCGCGATGAACGAGGCGAAGCCCGACGTCAGCCGGCGCGCCCTGCTGGCAACGGCCGGTGGGTTGGGATTGACCGGGCTGCTCGCCGCCTGCACGCCCACCAGGTCAGCACCGAACTCCGCGTCGCCATCAACCTTGTCGACCACGGCCGGCAGCATCACCCCGTCCGGCGCAGTCTCCCCGTCCGGCGCAGTCTCCCCGTCCGGCCCGCCGACTTTCAGCAGCCTGTCCAGGCAGCTGTCAGCACCGCTGCTTCAGCCGGGAAATCGGGCGTACCCGGCCGCGGCCACGCTGTACAACCCCCGCTTCGATGCCACCGCCAAACCCGCGGCAATCGCGCAGGTGCGCTCGGCCGCCGAGGTGGCTGCATGCGTTCGGTTCGCCACGGCCGCCTCCGTCCCGCTCGCGCTGCGCTCAGGTGGTCACTCCTACGGCGGTTGGTCAAGCGGCTCCGGACTGGTCATCGATGTGTCTGCACTGTCGACGGTGCAGATCGATCGCCCGGCCGGCACGGCCAGAATCGGAGCCGGCGCCCGCCTGGGTGCGCTATACGCCGCACTGGGCGCGAAAGGCCTTGCCCTGGCTGCCGGATCTTGCCCGACCGTCGGCATCACCGGCTTGGCCTTGGGGGGCGGCGTCGGTGTACTCGCCCGCGCATTCGGTCTGACCTGCGATGCGGTGCAATCGGTTCAGCTGGTGACGGCCGACGGGCAAATACGAGACGTCAACCGCAGTTCCCAGCCGGATCTCTTCTGGGCCCTGCGTGGTGGTGGCGGTGGCAGCTTCGGTGCGGTGACCGCTTTCACGGTGGCGCTGCGACCCGCACCGCGCGTGCACACTTTCTACCTCGAATGGGATTTCGGCCACGCCGAGCAGGTGCTGAGCAGCTGGCAGCGTTGGCTGAGCCGCATCGACGCCAAACTCTGGACGACCTGCAAGCTACTGGCCGGTCCGGCCAACGGCCGGTTGCGAGCCACCGTCTCGGGTACTTGGATCGGGCCTCGGTCAGCACTGACAGGCCAATTGACGCCGTTGCTGGCCTCGATCGGCGCCCCGACGACAGTGAATCAGCTGGAGTCGCTCGACTACCCGAGCGCGATGCTGCTGGAAGCCGGGTGTTCGGGGAAAACGACCGCGCAATGTCTGGCCGGTGCACTCACACCCGCAAAGAGGCAACCTTTCGCCGCCACCTCCGCAGTGCTGAATAGCCCGCTGCCCGCCGCCGGGGTGAAGGCCGCAGTATCGGTGGTCCGATCCGGGATGAATGTGTCCAGGATGGTCGAGGGCGGCGTCTCGTTCGACGCACTCGGTGGTGCGGTGGCGCGAGCCGCTCCGGCGGACACCGCGTTCGTACACCGCGAAGCCTTGGCGCTCATCCAATACACGGCGACGTGGGCATCGATGACCGGCCGCACGGGTTCCTCGCCGGCTCCCTTCGACACGTTCGTGCGCCGGCAACGCGCCGACCTCCTGCAATGGACCGGCACCTCGGCGTATTCGAATTACGCCGACGCGGCCATCACCGACTACGGCTCGGCCTACTGGGGCGGCAACTATCCGCGGCTGCAAGGCATCAAGAAGCAGTACGACCCGGGCAACCTGTTCACCTTCGCCCAAGCGGTCAGGCCGTGACCCGCACCGCTTCCAGCGCCTCGGGCAGCGTGAAGGCACCCGCATAAAGAGCCTTCCCGACGATGGCGCCCTCGACTCCGAGGCCCGTCAGACCGGCCAGCTGTCGCAGGTCAGCGAGCGAGGACACCCCGCCGGAGGCGACGACCGGCTTGTCGGTGGCGGCGCAGACTGTGCGCAGCAGTTCCAGATTCGGTCCGGTGAGAGTGCCGTCCCGATGGACGTCGGTCACGACATAGCGGGCGCAACCGTCGGCGTCCAGTCGGGCCAGCGTCTCGTACAGATCACCGCCTTCGGAGGTCCAGCCGCGGGCGGCCAGCGTCGTGCCGCGCACATCCAGACCGACTGCGATCTTCTCGCCGTGCCTGGCTATCGCCGACCGCACCCAGTCCGGCGATTCCAACGCCGCGGTACCCAGGTTCACCCGCGCGCAGCCGGTGGCCAACGCCGATTCCAGCGACGCGTCGTCGCGGATGCCACCGGACAGTTCCACGGCGACGTCCAAACGGCCGACCACATCGGCGAGCAGTTCCCGGTTGGTTCCCCGGCCGAACGCCGCATCGAGGTCGACCAGGTGTATCCACTCCGCGCCGCCGCTCTGCCAGGCCAGCGCGGCGTCCAGCGGACTGCCGTACGAGGTCTCGGTACCGGCCGCACCTTGGACCAGTCGCACTGCGGCGCCGTCCGCGACATCGACCGCGGGCAACAGGACCAGGCTCATGATTCTCCTTGTTTTACAGGGCCAAGCTGTGCCGCAGGCGCAACTCCTTCGGTCGGCGCCAACGACCGCAGCCAGTTGCCCAGCAACAACTGCCCGGCATTGCCGGACTTCTCCGGGTGGAACTGGGTCGCCGACAGCAGCGGCGATTCCGCCGCGGCCACGAAGGATTCGCCGTGTTCGGCCAGGGTTGCGGCATAGGCCGTGCTCTGCCGGTCTCCAACTTGGGCGTGTACGGCGTAGGAATGCACGAAGTAGAAGCGGGTCCCGGCCCCGACACCTGCGAACAACGCCGAATCGGCCGGCGGCGACACGGTGTTCCATCCAATGTGCGGAATCACCGGGGCGTGCAGGAGTTCGACGCGCCCCGGGAGCAGCCCCAGGCCCGCGGTCTCGACCCCGTGTTCGATGCCGGCCTCGAACAGGACCTGCATGCCGACACAGATACCGAGTACGGGACGACCGGCCGCCAACCGCTCGGCGAGGATGCCTTGGGTGTCAAGAGCGTTCAGCCCGGCCATACAGGCCGCGAACGCACCGACGCCGGGTACCACCAGTCCGTCAGCGGCCACCGCCGCGTCCCGATCGGCGGTGAGTTCGACCTGCAGATCGCCCTCGAGCCGAGTACCCGACAGCTCGGAACCGACCTTTTCAAGGGCACGGACGGCTGAACGCACATTGCCCGACCCATAGTCGAGCACAACGATCCGCACCGGCTACAGCACGCCCTTGGTCGACGGCACGCCGGACTGGCGGGGGTCCAACTCGACGGCCGCCCGCAGGGCGCGCGCCACCGCCTTGTATTGGGCCTCGGTGATGTGGTGCCAGTCGCGGCCGGAATGCACGCTCACATGCAGCGCGATCCGGGCGTGATAGGTGAACGATTCGAAGACATGGCGGGTGAGTGTCGTCGCGTACGAGCTGTCCTGACCGATGATGTAGGGCGGCGCACCGTCCGGCTCGTTGTGCACGAGGTACGGCCGACCCGACAGATCCACCGCCGCGGACACCAGAGCCTCATCCATCGGGATCACCGCATCGCCGAACCGGCGGGTGCCGGCCTTGTCGCCGGCCGCATCCGCGAAGGCTTGGCCGAGCGCGATCGCCGCGTCCTCGACGGTGTGGTGGGAGTCGATGTGCAGATCGCCCTCGACCTGCACGGTCAGGTCGAACATGCCGTGCTTGCCGAATGAGGTCAGCATGTGATCGTAGAACCCGACACCGGTACTCACGTCGGTGTGCCCGGCGCCGTCCAGATCGATCTCGACCAGGACCTTCGTCTCGGTGGTGCTGCGCTCTATGCGGCCGATGCGGCTCACCTGCGAGCTCCCTCTGTATCCGGTGCTTGGACTGGGTCCAGACCATCTTCGCGTACCGAGCCGCCGCCAGTCGAATCGGTATCGCCACCGTGCTCGGGGCCGCGCCAACCTGCAAACTCGACTGCGTCGAGTACGCCGGCCAACGCGGTCCGGAACGCCGCCATCTCCGACTTGCTGCCGATGGACACCCGCAACCATCCCGCTGGCCCGACCTCGCGAATCAACACGCCCTGAGCCAGCAGTTGCTCCCAGACGGCGTGCCGATCTCCGAACCGCCCGAAGAGGACGAAGTTGGCATCGGAGTCGGCCACCTCCAGCCCGAGCCCGCGCAGCCAGGCCACTGTGGCGTCCCGCTCGGCTCGCAGCTGGCTGATGTGGGCCAGTGCCTCGGCCCGATGGGCCAACGCCGCCCTCGCGGCGGCCTGCTGGATCGCCGACAGATGGTAGGGCAACCGGACGATCCGGACCGCATCCACCACGGCTGCCGACGAGGCGAGATAACCGAGCCGGCCACCGGCGTACGCGAATGCCTTGCTCATGGTCCGGGTGACGATCAGATTCCCGTGTCCGGACAACAGATTCAGCGCGCTGGACACCCCGGCGCGTCGGAACTCGGCATATGCCTCGTCGACGACGACCACTCCAGGTGCTACGGCAAGCACCTCTTCGACCACCGTCAGCGGCAGCGCGGTGCCGGTGGGGTTGTTCGGCGAGGTCAGGATGACCACCGAGGGTCGGTGCTCACCGATCAGCGCGAGTGCGTGGTCAAGGTCGATGGTGAAGTCCGGCTCGCGATGACCCAGCACCCACGTCGTATGGGTATTGCGGGCGTATTCCGGATACATCGAATAGGTCGGCGCGAACGACAGCGCCGTCCGTCCCGGGCCCCCGAAGGCCTGCAGGAGCTGCTGCATGACCTCATTCGATCCGTTCGCTGCCCACACCTGCTCGGGGCTCACCCTGACCCCGGTGTCCTCGGCGAGGAAGTCGGCCAGGTCGGCGCGGAGGCCGAGGAACTCCCGGTCCGGATAGCGGTTCACCTGCCGGGCGGCCTGGGCCACCGCCACCGCGATATCGGCCACCACGGCCTCGCTCGGCGGGTAAGGGTTCTCGTTGACGTTCAGCAGCACCGGCACGTCCAGCTGCGGCGCGCCGTAGGGCTGCTCACCCCTCAGGTCGTCTCGCAACGGCAGGTCAGCCAGGTTGATCTCCGCTGAGGTCAGCCCTTTGGGCGGATCGGTCCGCCTATCGAGACTCACGAGCCGACCCGCACCTTCACCGCGGCTCCGTGTGCGGGCAGGTCCTCGGCGTCGGCCAACGCGATGACGTGGGCGGCGACGTCAGCCAGCGCCTGGTGGCTGTATTCCACCAGATGCACGCCCTTGAGGAAGGACTGCACACTGAGCCCGGAGGAGTGCCGCGCGGTGCAACCGGTGGGCAGCACGTGATTGGAACCGGCACAGTAATCGCCCAGCGAGACCGGGGAGTCCGCTCCCACGAACACACATCCGGCGCTGCGAACCCGTTCGGCCACCGTACGGGCGTCGGCGGTGATGACCTCGAGGTGCTCGGCGGCATAGGCATTGACGACCGCCAGCCCTTGTTCGAGGTCCTCGACCAGGACGACGGCGGACTGGTGGCCCGACAATGCGGTCGTGACTCGTTCGACGTGTTTGGTCAGACTGACCTGCCGCGCGATCTCGACGTCCACGGCATCGGCCAGTGCGACCGAGTCGGTAACCAGGACGGAAGCGGCGATCGGATCGTGCTCGGCCTGGCTGATCAGATCCGCGGCCACGTGCGCCGGGTCGGCGGTGCCGTCGGCCAAGACCGCGATCTCGGTCGGACCGGCTTCGGCATCGATCCCGACGACGCCGCGCAGCAGTCGCTTCGCCGCCGCGACGTAGATGTTTCCCGGCCCGGTGATGACGTCCACCGGATCGATCGGTGCATTGCTTTCCGAACCGGAATCACCATAAGCCAGTAGGGCAATTGCCTGCGCACCGCCTACCGCGTACACCTCGTCGACGCCGAGCAGGGCGCAGGCGGCGAGGATGGCCGGGTGCGGCAATCCGCCGAACTCCCGCTGCGGCGGCGAGCACACCACCAACGACGGCACCCCGGCTTCCTGAGCCGGGACGACGTTCATCACGACCGAGGATGGGTACACGGCCAGGCCACCCGGCACATACAGGCCGACCCGGTCGACCGGGATCCACTTCTCGGTGACGCTGCCCCCGGGCACCACCTGTACCTCCACGGTGGTGCGCCGCTGCTCGGCGTGTACCAGCCGCGCCCGGCGGATGGATTCCTCCAGGGCCGCGCGCACTGCCGGGTCGAGATCCTCCAGCGACCTCCGCAATGCTTCCGTTGGGACTCGAGGTTCGTCGACGGCTACCCCATCGAAACGCTCGGTCGCCTCGCGGGCGGCCGCATAACCGCGTTCCCGGACGTCCCCGACGAGTGGCGTGACCGCAGCGAGTGCGGCGCTGACGTCGACCGCGGCGCGGGGCAGCACCCGGCGGATCTCTCGGCCGAATGCCCGCTCGTTGCTGTTCGAGAGACCGGGGGTGAACCCCTGCCGGTCGACGGGGCCTGAGATTCGGAGATCGAGGCGACGCATCACGAGGCTGAGTCTAGTGTCGTCGGGCTAACGACTTGGCGCGCCCACAAGCCCAGATGGCCGTACCGTAGCAATGTGGAATACACACCGTCGACCGATCCGCCGGCCAGGGAGAGCAACAAGACCGAATCGTTGCCGCTCTTCCCGCTCGGCACGGTGCTGGTGCCGGAGATGCCGCTCTCGCTTCACGTGTTCGAGCCCAGATACCGGCAGCTGATGTCCGACCTGCTCGATCAGGACGGCCCGGGCGCACCGATCTTCGGGGTGGTGGCGTTGCGGCAGGGCTGGGAGGTCGGCGAGCTGTCCGATGTATTCGACGTGGGCACCACGGCTCGGGTCACCGACATGGTGCCGCACCCCGACGGCCGTTGCGATCTGTCCGCGATCGGCGAACGCCGATTCGTGATCGAGTCGCTGGACACCACGTCCCAGCCGTACCTGGTGGCCACCGTTCGCTACCTCGGCGAGCCCGATGGCGACGTCGAGCCCGGGGCTGCAGCCGCGGTGCGCCAGGGCTGGGCCCATCACCTTGCCGCGCTAGCAGCGCTCTCCGGCGCGGTAACGGCGGAGTCGGTGCTATCGACCCCGCCCATCGCAATCCGGTCGCTGTCCTACGCGCTCGCCGAACTACCCTCTTTGCCCCTTGAAGACCGGCAGTTGCTGTTGTCCTGCGCTGACACGGCCGCTCGGCTTACTGCTGGCCGCCGGATCCTGCGGCGCGAGACCATCCTGATCCGGCACCTCAGAGCGGTGCCGGCGCCGGCGAGCGCCTTCAGGACCGGGCGTCGTCCGGCCTGAGCGCCTTATCGCCCAGGCTCGGTGGAGCAGCGTCCGCAGCTGCGCCGGCCGGATGAGCCGGGACGCGCGGCGCCGCGAATTCCGGATCCGAGGAGATCCCCACCAGCAGCGTGTACACGAGCACCGCGACCAAGGATTGGGCCAACAACAGTGGCGTGGCGTGCAGGGTCAGCGTCGGATGGATGGCGGTGCGGAGCGCGCCGGTGTTGCTTCCCGGCGAGAAGGTCTCGCCGAGGAAATTCGCCAGCGCCGAACTCAGCAGAGCGCCTAGCCCCAGGGCCGAGAGCATGAGCGGACCACGGTAGGCACGGGCGCCGAACCAGGCCAGCAGCCCGGCCAGCAGCCCGGCGACGGCACATAAAAGCAGGAAGCGGCCGTCCCCGGCGATCTGGTTCTCCGACTCGTCCGGGATCACGATGACCGCGTTGCCGTTGCCTGGGATCAGGTAGGACACCGTTCTGGGCGCCCACGCCAACCAGATCAGACCGACTGCCACGCCGAGGAGTAGCTGACCCGCGATCACGACCGCCAGAGGGCGAACCGAACCCGGCCGGGGCTCGAAACGGCCAACTGACTGCTGCTCCGCAGACTGCTGCCCCGGAGCCGGGTACTCCCAGGTTCCGGCTGATGTCATCGGTTGGTCGACTCCCTGTGGCTACGCCGGCTCGATCCGGTCTGTCCCACGGTAAGCCGCCCGTCGGCGTAGACCGCGGCCGGTGTACGCCAGACTCCCGGTTCGGCCAGCGGGCTGAACGGCAACAGCACGATTGCAGCGGGCTCTCCTCGGCGCATCATGCCGGTTCGCGACCGCATGCCCGCCGCTGCGGCAGATCGCTCCGTCGCCGCCCGCAGGGCGCCCAGTCGGCCCAGTCCGGTATCGGCAAGCCGGTCCAACTCACGCGGATCTACACCGGGCCGGGTGCCGGCATTGCCGAGATCCGTGCCGTACCGCAAGATCACGCCGGCCGCGACCAGATCGGCGGCGTTGGCGGCCGCTACCCGGCCCGAGCCTGAGGAGAAGAAAGTCTGAAGGGTGGAGGTCACCGAGACGCCGGACGCGGCGATCTTGGCGATCAGCTGTTCGTCCAAGCGCTCGGTCGGGGTGTGGGCCAGTTCATCGACTCCGGCGTCCAATGCACGGCTGACCAGGTCCCCGGTCAGGGCGTGCGCGACTACGGCCAGGCCCGCGGCATGTGCGGCGTCGACGATCGCTCGCAGCACGGTGGCACCCAGAGTGGGAGTGTCATCGTCCCCCCGCTCCAGCGCGACCTTGATCAAGTCGACACCTTCGGCCGCGAGGTGCTGTACGACGGATCGAGCCCGAGTGGGCGAATAGACGAATTCGGCGTAGCCGCCGGCGCCCCAGCTCCGAGACGGGTAACCGCCGGGTGCAGTCAGAATCGGTCCCGAAATGGCGACGGCAGGAGACCCCGGCGGCGGCAGTCGGTGACCGGTCTGCCAGTGACCTGCCCACCGCAGTGGTGCTCCGAGATCGCGCACTCCGACGAGTCCGCTGTCCAATCCGCTGACGCTGCCGCTGGCCGAGACCCGGCTAGGATCGGTCACGTCTGCTACCCGAGGATCAAAGCCCAGATGCACGTGGGCGTCGACGATTCCCGGCACCACCCAGTGGTGTTCCCCGCCGAGCACCAGCAATTCCCGCGGCAGCGCCGGGCGATCGTCATAGCTGATCGCCGCGATCCGACCGGCTCCGTCCACGACCACGGTTCCCGGCCGCGGTTCGGCCTCACCACCCACCCAGACTGTTCCGGTGAATGCGACCCCCCGGGTCGGGGCGGAGCCCGACTCGCGTTGACGCTCACGCAGGGCGGCCAATCCGGCTTGCGCCGGACCGGTGAGCTGGGCCGTCAACCGGGCGCCTCGACCCAGCAGACCACGGCGTTCGGCACGCGATCCGGAGGGCACGATGCCCATCCTAGGGTGATGCGACACGCCAGTCTGAGGCCGCGGCCGGGTCTGTTGCTCGGGTGCGGTCCGGCCCTGTGCAGCCGCTCGGTACCGGCTTCGGGACCTGCTTGGCTCAGGGTCGCTGAGCGCTGCGCAACAACAGGTGCAGTTCGTCCAACGTGGCGCTGGGCACCACCTGAGTGAGATCGAAGCCGGCCAGCTTGCGCACGGTGTCGGCGCGCTTGACCGGCCGGATCAGGCGCAGACCGATCAGCGCGGGTCCCCACGGGGCAGACGGCAACCCGAGCCGCCGCAGTTCAGCACGAAGTCCCTTGCGGGTCTGACCGACCAGTTGCTCCATACGACCTGCGACCGAGCCCATTTCGTCGATGCCGGAAATCCGTCGCTGGATGGCCGACAACATCGCGCGGAACAGCAGAAGGAAGACGGCGGCTATCCCGATGAGGACGGCGAGCCACTTGATACCCGCGAACCAGACCAGCACCGCCAGGACGAGCACGCAGACACCGAACCAGTACACGGTGCGCACGATCGAGGCTCCGATGGCGCGGGTCAGCAGGTAACGGCGCAACACGGCTTGAGACAGCTCGTTGCCCTGATGGAACGGTCCGATCTCGGGGCCCAGTCCCCCGCCGGGCATCGTCGACCGGCTGGAGGCGGCTGGCCGGAACGACGGGGTCGGAGGGAAGGGCTGATTGCTGATCACGACATGTTCGTCGTAGATCGGCCGCTCGTGCGGGGTCGGCTCATCGTCTCCCCGACCCGGGCGAATCTCGTAACTCATGAAGTGTGAACGCTCCAGACCTGCCCAGAGTTCGCCGGTCACTGCTGGTGTTCGCTCAGGGCAGCAAACGGCAGCCACGCAGCAGCACCGGTTGGACTCGGCCGGGATTCCGCAAAGGGGCCCGCTGCACCGCGTACCGCGCGGGACATCACGGTGTCAGCCCGCTACCGAATTCGGGCCGAGCAGGGCCTTGAGATCTCCCATCAGGGCCGGAGATGCCGTGACCCGCAGGCCGTCCGGCAGCTTGAACGGGTGCCGACGTTCACCGTTGACCAGCTCCAGATGAACCTCGGTGGTGCCCGGATGACCCCGCAACACATCTCGGAGCCGCTCCACGATCGGCGGCGTGCAGCGGGACGGCGCGATCTGAAGCCGCACCGGCCCGTTCGGACCCTGGTTGAGATCCGGCAAGCTCAGGTCGGAGCCGATGATGCGAATGTTGTCCTCACGCGCATCCACCCGGCCCTTGATGACCACGATCGCGTCCTCGGCGATCCGCATGCCCGCCTGGGCATAGGAGGCCGGGAAGAACAACACCTCGACCGCGCCCTCGAGATCCTCCAGTGTGACCTGCGCCCACGGCTTGCCGTCCTTGGTCATCCGGCGAGTCACGCTGGACAGGATGCCGGCGACCGTGACGTTCTGGCCGTCGTTGACGGCGTCCGTCTGCAGATCGGCGACCGTCACCTCGGCTGCGGTAGCCAGAATGTGTTCGACCCCGAAGAGCGGATGATCCGAGACATACAGCCCCAACATCTCGCGTTCGAAGTTCAGCAGCACGGTCTTGTCCCACTCGCCGTCGGGCACCCGGACCGCGAACACGTCCGGCCGGTCGGCATCGACGGCGCCATCGTCGGGACCCCCGAAGCCGAAGAGGTCGAACTGACCGATGGCTTCGGCCTTTTTGGTATCCACGACGGCATCGATGGACTGTTCGTATACCTGGATCAACCCCTTGCGGGTGTGGTTCAGCGAGTCGAACGCCCCGGACTTGATCAGGGCTTCCACCGTCCGCTTGTTGCAGCCGATCGCGTCGACCTTGCGCAGGTAATCGGCGAAGTCGGTGTACTCGCCTTTGGACTTGCGCGATGCAGTCACCGAGGCAACCACGTTTCCCCCGACGTTGCGGACCGCGGACAGGCCGAATCGGATGTCGGTGCCGATCGGAGTGAAGTTGGCATCGGAGGAGTTCACGCACGGGGGCAGTACCTTGATGCCCATCCGGCGGCATTCGGCCAGGTAGATGGCCATCTTGTCTTTGTCGTCCTTGACCGAGGTGAGCAGCGCGGCCATGTACTCGCCCGGATAGTTCGCCTTGAGGTAGCCAGTCCAGTAGGAAAGCACGCCGTAGGCCGCCGAATGAGCCTTGTTGAACGCGTAGTCCGAGAACGGCAGCAGGATGTCCCATAGGGTCTTGACCGCATGCGCCGAGTACCCCTTCTCGGCCATGCCGCCGGAGAACTTCTCGTACTGCGCATCCAGCTCCGACTTCTTCTTCTTGCCCATGGCCCGGCGGAGCAGGTCCGCGGCCCCCAGGGTGTAACCGGCCAGGTGCTGGGCGATGGCCATCACCTGCTCCTGGTAGACGATCAGGCCGTAGGTGTCTCCGAGCAGATCCTGCAGGGCCTCGGCCAGTTCGGGGTGGATCGGCGTGACGGCCTTACGCCCGGTCTTGCGGTCGGCGTACTCGTTGTGCGAATTGGCGCCCATGGGGCCCGGCCGGTACAGCGCGATGACGGCGGAGATGTCCTCGAAGTTGTCGGGCCGCATCGATCGGAGCAGTGCCCGCATCGGGCCGCCGTCGAGCTGGAACACCCCCAGCGTGTCGCCCCGGGACAGCAGGTCATAGGTCGGTCGATCGTCCAGATGCAGGTCTTCCAGCACCAGATCGATGTCGCGGTTGGCCTTTATGTTGTCGACCGCATCGTCGAGGATCGTGAGGTTTCGCAACCCCAGGAAGTCCATCTTGATCAGGCCGAGCTTCTCGCACGACGGGTAGTCGAACTGCGTGATGATGGCGCCGTCCTGCTCGCGCCGCATGATCGGGATCACGTCGGCCAGCCGCTCGCTGGACATGATCACGCCGGCCGCGTGCACACCCCACTGACGCTTGAGGCCTTCCAGACCCTGCGCGGTATCGACCACCTTCTTCACCTCGGGGTCAGCGTCGTACAACGCCCGGAATTCGCCGCCCTCGCCGTACCGCTCGTGGCCGGTGTCGAAGATCTTGGACAGCGGCACGTCCTTGCCCATCACCGGCGGCGGCATCACCTTGGTGATCCGGTCGCCCATGGCGAAGGGATAGCCGAGTACCCGGGCGGCGTCCTTCACCGCCTGCTTGGCCTTGATGGTGCCGTAGGTGACGATTTGGGCGACCCGGTCGTCGCCGTACTTGTCGGTGACGTAGCGAATCACCTCGCCACGACGACGTTCATCGAAGTCCACATCGAAGTCGGGCATCGAGACGCGGTCGGGGTTGAGAAACCGCTCGAAGATCAGGCCATGCTTGAGTGGATCGAGGTCGGTGATCCGCATCGCGTAGGCGGCCATCGAGCCGGCGCCAGAACCTCGTCCGGGGCCGACCCGGATGCCGTTCTCCTTGGCCCAGTTGATGAAATCTGCGACGACCAGGAAGTAGCCGGGAAAGCCCATTTGCACGATGACGCCGACCTCGTAGTCGGCCTGCTTGCGGACGTCGTCAGGGAGGCCGTCCGGGTAACGTTGCAGCAGGCCCTTTTCGACTTCCTTGACGAACCATGAGGTCTCGTCCTCGCCGTCGGGTACCGGGAAGCGCGGCATGTAGTTGGCCGACTCGTTGAACTCGACGTGACAGCGTTCGGCGATGAGCAGGGTGTTGTCGCAGGCCTCTCGCAGGTCATACTTGTCCGCCCACAGCGAGCGCATCTCGGCCGGCGACTTGAGGTAGTAGGAATCGCCGTTGAACTTGAACCGGTTCGCGTCCTGCATCGTCTTGCCGGACTGGACACAGAGCAGCACCTCGTGGGCCGCGGCGTCGCCTGGGCGCGTGTAATGCAGGTCGTTGGTGGCCACGAGTGGCAGCTGGAGATCCTTGCCGAGTTTCAGCAGCCCGTCGCGGACCTGGGTCTCGATGGCCAGACCGTGATCCATCAGCTCGAGGAAGAAGTTTCCCTGGCCGAAGATGTCCCGGAACTCGGCGGCACTGGCCAGCGCCCTGTCGTAGTTGCCGATGCGCAGCCAAGTCTGGATCTCGCCCGACGGGCACCCTGTGGTCGCGATCAGACCGCTGGCGTAATCGTTGAGGAGTTCGCGGTCGGCGCGAGGCTTGTAGAAGAAACCTTCGAGACTGGAGCGGGAGGACAGCCGGAACAGATTGTGCATGCCCTCGGTGTTCTCGGCGAGCACGGTCATGTGGGTGAACGCACCGCCACCGGAGACGTCGTCGCCGCCGCCCTGATTCCATTTCACCCTGGTGCGGTCGGCGCGGTGGGTATTAGGGGTGAGGTACGCCTCCATGCCGATGATCGGATTCACGCCCGCCGCCTTGGCCTGCTGGTAAAAATCGTAGGCCCCGAAGACGTTTCCGTGGTCGGTCATGGCCAGCGCGGGCATGCCCATTTCGGCGGTGGTCGCGAACAGGTCCTTCAAGCGGGCGGCGCCGTCGAGCATCGAATATTCGGTGTGATTGTGCAGGTGCACGAAGCTGTCGGAGGACCCATTCGCGCCTGCATCGGTCACAGCGGTGCCCTCGTCCTTCGATCAGGTGGCGCCCCTCGTACGGGCTGGCCAGCGGAGTCGATTCTGCACCTTGGTTACGACAACGCCGTCCAGCACCGGCGTGTCTCGGCGTGTCTCTCGACCTGCTATCGATAGTCCGGGTCGGCACCGGCCCGGTCGGCGGCCGGCCCCGCCACGTTGACTGTCGGCTGACCCATTCCACAGCGCACCACGACGGCGCGGGACGGCAACTCCGACGGGTTCGATTCGCGATGCACGGCACCGGCTGGGACGTGCAGGAAGTCACCAGGACCAGCCTCGACCGCCTGGGTTCCGCCTGGACCGAAATCCAGCCGCATCCGTCCGCTGAGGATGTACAAGGTCGTCTCGTGATCACCGTGGTGATGCCAGCCCGAGGTCGCACCGGGCTCGGTGTCGACGGTGCCTGACCACATGCCGTCGGCCTCCAATCCGACCCGCCTGGTCATACCGGGAGTCGGATCGCCGGGCGTCAGCTCGTCGGCGCCCACCCGGCGGCAGGGCTGGGCCGCCGAGTCCCCGCTCCGGTCGGCGTCGGTCCCCATCAGACGGCAGATCCGCCTGAGACCCGGTAGGACCAGAGTTCGGAGCTCACGCCGACCGGTTTGGGTGCCTCGCCACCGGCCCGCTCAGCCTCGGACCGGTGACCTTGCCCGAACGCGCTCGAGTTGAGCCAGCCGTTGAAGGCGCCCTCGTCCCGCCAACGGGTGATCACCAGCCAGGTCGTGCGCTCGTCGGTGGGCTGCAGCAGCTCGAAGCCCTCGAAGCCCTCGGCTCCGTCCACGGCGCCGGCACGAGCGGCGAAGCGCTTCGCGAGTTCGTCCCCGCTGTCCGCGGCGACTGTGATGGCGTTGATCTTGATGATGGACATGCCTCTATCGTGCCAGGCTGGTTCATCCTAGGACTAAGGCAAGGCAAAGAAAAAGGCGCGGCGATGCGGGAGTTGCTGGGTTGGATTCGTTTCGTTGTTGGGTCATCGCTCCGCCGTGGCCGTTGATCAGAACTGGACGCCCTGAGCGAGAAATGCTTATGGAATAAGAGGAATAGCTTGATCCTTTGCACCGGTGTTGGCTATAATCGCTAGTATGTTCGAAGCCCTGTCGGATCCGGAGTTGGTGGCGATGCTCGCCGTCGACGAACAGGATGCCGCAGGTTTCGACGCCCCGGCCGAACCCGACTGGACCGTGGCGACCCTGGACGGCGTCTACGCCGGCTGCCTGACCGGCGGTGACCTGGTCTCCGCTCATGTGAGCCGTCGGCCGTCCCCGCTGGGGTTGGAGGCCGCGATTGCCGGTGTCGCCCAGTTCGCGTCGTTGAACCTGGACCAGCAGGTGGACCTGCTACTGCTGATCGAGCGGCAGCGAGCCTCGCTCGACGCGCTCCACCAGCAGGCTCTCGGAGCGTTTTCCGCGGCCGACAGCTCGGATCTGCAATGGTCACGCGAGCAGGCCGCCGCGGCGCTTCGGGTCTCTCCCCGAGCCATGCCACGACGGATCGCCACGGCCACCACCTTGATGACCGAACTGCCGCAGACCATGGCCGCCCTGTCCGCGGGGACCATAACCCGGGAACAGGCCTCGACCATCGCGGTCGCGTCCTGGACCCTTCCCGCCGACGTCACCTCCCACTTCGAGGAGCGGGTACTTGAACACGCCGGCGAGCAGACCCTGCCCGAGCTAAGACGAACGGTGGAACAAGCCCGGATTGCCGCCGACCCTGCGACAGCCGACCAGCGCCACCACAAGGCCCGGGGGAATCGGGGCGTCGGCTTCTGTCCGCTCCCGGACGGCATGGCGTCGCTGGCCGTGCTCCTTCCGGCGACCGACGCCGATGCCATCTACCGTCGCCTGACCGCGGCAGCGCGGCTGCTCCCGGCCGAAGACCCACGCAGCCCGGACCAGCAACGCGCTGATCTTCTCGTCGACGCAGTGCTGACCGGCCTACCAGTGGACGCGTTACCCCAAGCACAAGGCCGCAAGCCCGGGATCAACCTTCATGCCTCGCTCAGCACCGTCGCAGGCCTGGACGACGAGCCCGGGTACCTGGACGGTTACGGGCCGATCACGGCCCAGGAACTCCGTCGCCTTGCCTTTGCTGCGGACGCGACCTGGCGCCGGATGGTCACCGATCCGGTGTCTGGTCAAATTCTCGACTACGGGCGCACGACCTACCGGCCACCGCAACCCCTGATTGATCTGACCATCGCCCGAGCTCAGGTCTGCGCCTTTCCCGGCTGCCACCAACCCGGGCACCACTGCGACATCGACCACATCGTGCCCTACGGCGAGCAGGGTGAAACCTGCCCGGCGAACACTGCGCCGCTCTGTAGGCGACATCACCGATGCAAGACCCGCGGGCCGTTTCGCTATCGGCTCAACCGCGACGGCTCGCACAGCTGGCAACTGGGCAGCGCACATACTTACACCAGCCGACCGCCGGTACGCCTTGGCCCCAGCGATTACACGCCCTGGGAACAGAAAGTCGCCGCTGCGCAAGAGCAGCACAACGCAAGACGCGACGCAGCCGAAGACGCCAGCTACGCTGCTACCGTCGCGTCGATCAGGCGGGATCTCGACCTGGCTGTTGCCGCGCAAGACCCCGACTGGCAACAAGCCGCCTGCACCGCGCTCGCAGAGGTCCAGCGGCAACGCACCGGCCAACTCGCCCGACGCCGACAACCGCGCCGGTGCCACTCGGCCGAGGTACCCGATGATCTCCCGGTCGAACCGCCGTTCTAGTCCCCCGGGGTCGGCTGGCTCAGTTCTCGGCGTTGAGCACATCCAGGGCGTGCTGGAGATCGGCCGGAAACGGCGAGGTGACGCTGATCCACTCGCCGCTCGAGGGATGCTGAAACCCGAGCGAGCGAGCGTGCAACCACTGGCGGGTCAGACCCAACTTGCGGCTCAACACCGGGTCGGCCCCGTAATGGGCGTCCCCGCAGCACGGATGCTTCAACGCCGCCAGGTGAACCCGGATCTGATGGGTGCGCCCGGTTTCGAGATGAATGTTCAGCAGCGAGGCCGCGCGATATGCCTCGACCGTCTCGTAATGGGTCACGCTGTCTCGACCACCGGCCACCACCGCGAACTTCCACTCCGACGAGGGATGCCGGCCGATCGGAGCATCGATCGTCCCGCTGCTCGGATCCGGGTGACCCTGCACCAGCGCTGAGTAAAGCTTCTCGACGGTGCGCTCCTTGAAGGCCCGCTTGAGCACGGTATAGGCCAGTTCACTCTTGGCTACGACCATGACCCCGGTAGTGCCGGCGTCGAGCCTATGGACGATGCCCTGCCGCTCGGGCGCTCCGGAGGTCGAGATACGGAGTCCCATCGCGGCCAGACCCTGGGAGACGGTAGGTCCCTCCCAGCCGATGCTCGGATGTGCGGCCACGCCAACCGGCTTGTCCACGACCACCAGATCATCGTCCTGGAAGAGGATCGACAGCCCATCCACCGATCGGGGAGGCGCCGCCGCGAGATCAACCGGATCGGGGATGATGATCTCCAACCAGGACCCGCCCTTGACCTTCTCCGACCGGGCCGGCAGGTCGCCGTTGAGCGTGACCGAGCCTTCGTCGATCAGGTCTGCCGCCGCGGTACGGGACAGCCCGAACATCCGCGAGATCGCAACATCCAGCCGAAGTCCCTCGAGCCCGTCCGGCACCGGCATCATCCGGCTGTCAGGCATCGGAAATCTTGCTGTCCTGCGTTTCGTCGTCCGCTTCCATCGGGTTTCGGCCGCCGTTGAAGTCGACGCCCCGCACCGACAGCAGCACCGCAATCGCTCCGCCGACGACGATGGAGGAATCGGCGAGATTGAAGATCGGCCAGACGTGCCCGTCCGAGGCGAAGAGCGAGATCCAGTCCACGACGTGACCCTTGCCGACCGAGGGTGCTCGGAAGAACCGGTCGATCAGGTTACCGATCGCCCCGCCCAGGACGAGCCCGAGCGCCACCGCCCACGGAGTGGAGGTGAGCCGGCGGGCGGCCCGCAGGATGACGAACGCCACCACCAACGAGATCGCCGTCAGCATGACCGTGGCACCGGTACCGACCGAGAACGCGGCGCCGCTGTTTCGCGCCTGCACGAGATAGACCGCGCCGCCGAACAGTTTGATCGGCCGGTCGTCGGGCTTGATCGTGGCGACCACCGCCACCTTGGTGGCCAGATCGGCAGCCACGACGAGTACCGCCGCCGCGGCGAAGAAGCCCATCCGGGTTCGGGACGGCGCGGGGGTCTTATCGCCCTCGCCGGGCGTGTCTGCGGTACTCACCTCCCCATTCTCGCCTACCGGGTGCCCTTCATGCTCAGCGGCGCTCTGCCCTGGCTTTGCACTGCGCATCGAGGGTTGCCATCGGAAGTGCCTGCAACCGAGCCTTCGGAATGGGCCTGCCGCAGTCCTCACAGAGGCCGTAAGTGCCCGAGTCGATCCGGCTGATAGCACGCTCGATCTGCGCGATCAGGTCATGTCGATTGGCAACGATGGACTGCTCCTGCTCGCGTTCGAACGTCTTGCTGCCGGCATCGGCCTGATCATCGCCTGCGCCGTCGGTGTTGTTCTGCTGGAGATCGTTCATCTCCGCCACCGAGCGCTCGTATTCCGACTGCAGGTCGACGAGTTCGACCTCGAGCTGGCCTCGCAAGTCTGCGAGTTCACTCGCCGTCAACTCGGCCTGGACCGGCTTCGCCTTGACCG
>JAVEET010000031.1 GCA_030840295.1 Pseudonocardiales bacterium | reverse complement strand
CGGTGCAGGGGCACCGATCGACGGGCTGGCTGCCGATGAGGGCACGGGGTCCCCCGACAGGGATCGCGTTGGCGCCGACTCAGCCACGTGACGGCCTACCGTGATCGGGAAGTTCGGAAAGCGGCTCACGATCCGCCATGACCCCAACAGCACCAGGGCCGCGGCAAAGGCGAAAACGCCAATGGTGGCTGCGCGGCCCGTGCTTTCCGGATTGACCGGCTTACTCATCAGTTCCCAAGCGCCAACCGCCCCCGTACGTCCCCCACGTCGGCCACCTCCCTGCTCCGCCAGTATGCGTTGTAAGCGGTGTACTCCCCGTCAGCGTCGGGTCTCGGTAGGAGCACGGTGCGGCTGGGTGCTCATCTCACAGTTGCCGGGGCGATGGCGCGGATTTCCGCAGTGGATCATGTGAGTCGGCACGCGCAGGAACCCATCACTGGAACTCTGTACCCGCAGCCACCACCACCAGACGAGGAGACCAAGCCATGAGCCGGTATGGCGCTCAGTACGGCCCGGACGTCACGTTCCTAGGCGTGGACCGATGCGACCTCGATGACGCACCGTCCTATGCCGATGCCGACATCGTGATCCTCGGCGCACCCTTCGACGGCGGTACCTCGCACCGGCCCGGTACCCGCTTCGGTCCCCAGGCGATCCGGATGACCGACTACCTGCCGCACGACTCCTCCCGTCCCAGTTTGGCGTTACGGACAGATGGCTTGCAGGATCTACGGGTCCTCGACGCAGGCGACGTGGAGATGTTCTCCGGCGACATCATCGCCTCGCTGTCTGCCTTGGAGGTCGCGGTCGAGAGGGTCACCCGCTCCGGAGCCATCCCGGTGATCCTCGGCGGCGACCACGCGATCGCCTTTCCAGACGCCAAGGGGGTTGCCAATGCCCTGGGCCACGGCCGGATCTCGATGATTCATTTCGACGCGCACGCTGATACCGGTGACATCACCTTCGGATCGCTCTGGGGGCACGGGCAACCGATGCGTCGGCTGATCGAGTCGGGCGCACTGCGGGGTGACCGCTTCCTGCAGATCGGTCTTCGCGGGTATTGGCCACCGCCGGAAACACTGGACTGGATGGCCGAGCAGCAGATGCGGTCCTACGAGATGACCGAAATCGTCCATCGCGGCCTCCGCGAGTGCCTGACCGAGGCGTTCGCCATCGCCATCGATGACTGCGACGGCGTATTTCTCTCGGTCGATATCGACGTCTGCGATCCGGGCCACGCGCCAGGCACCGGCACACCCGAGCCCGGCGGTCTCAGCGCCCGCGAGTTGCTCGACTCGGTTCGACGGATCTGCCTCGAACTGCCGGTGGTCGGAGTCGATGTGGTCGAGGTCAGCCCGCCGTATGACCACGCCGACATCACCGCGGCCCTAGCCAATCGGGTGGTCCTCGAGGCGCTGAGTGCGATCGCCCGGCGACGTCAAGATGCCCGGGATGGCACTTTCTGGAATCCCCTGCTGCCGTTGCTCGCCGACCGCCCCGGTTCTGCTGAACGCTAGGTTGTCCACATGGCCGGTCCCCTGGATGACGACACCGACCGCTTGATTGCCTCGACGCTGATTGCCGACGGGCGGTGCACGCTGCGCGAACTGGCCGAGGTGACCGGATTGTCGGTGTCGGCGGTGCAAGCTCGGGTGCGCCGCCTGGAGAACGACGACGTCATCCACGGCTACACCGCCCTGATCGACCCGGAGGCGGTCGGGCTACCGCTGGCGGCCTTCGTCGCGATCACTCCGCTGGACCCGGCCCAGCCCGACGACGCGCCGGAGAGGCTCAGCGGGCTGACCGAGATCGAGGCCTGCCATTCGGTCGCCGGTGAGGACAGCTATGTGCTGATCGTCCGGGTCGCCTCGCCCACCGCACTGGAGGATCTGCTGCGCGAAATTCGCCGAAGCGCGAACGTCTCCACCCGGACTACGGTCGTTCTGCAGACCTACTTCGAGCGCCGTGCCCACCCGGCGACCCGTGCCCCCATCTCGCCGAGACAGGAAATTAATCGGACTGTGCCCGGAACAGCATAATTGTTCCTGTATCTTGGGTCTATGTCGCAACAAGTGTCGGCTGTTGCCGAAACCATCGTTCCCGCGGACGTCCACCGCACCATCGCCGAACACATGCTGGCCGACGGCTTCGACCTGGTCCTGGATCTGGAGGCTTCTGCCGGTAGCCGCCTTGTGGATGCCCGGGACGGCACGAGCTACCTGGACCTGTTCACCTTCTTCGCCTCGTCCGCCCTCGGCATGAACCACCCGGAGCTGGCCGGCAACGAGGCCTTCAGGGCCGAGCTCACCACCGCGGCCTTGAACAAGCCGAGCAACTCCGACGTGTACTCGGTGCCGATGGCCCGCTTCGTCGAGACGTTCGCGCGGGTACTCGGCGATCCCGCGTTGCCACATCTGTTCTTCATCGACGGCGGAGCCCTGGCGGTAGAGAACGCCCTGAAGATCGCTTTCGACTGGAAGAGCCGCTGGAATGCCGCGCACGGGGTCGATCCGGCCCTGGGCACCAAGGTCCTGCATCTGGAAAAGGCGTTCCACGGACGAAGCGGCTACACCATGTCGCTGACGAACACCGATCCCAACAAGGTCGCCCGGTTCCCGAAATTCGACTGGCCGCGGATCCCGTCACCGTCGATCAACGGCAGCGAGGATGTCGAAGCCGACGAGCGGATCGCGCTCGCCGCCGCCCGAAAAGCCTTCGAGGCCAACCGGCACGACGTCGCCTGCTTCATCGCCGAGCCCATCCAGGGCGAAGGTGGCGACAACCATTTCCGCCCGGAGTTCATGCAGTCCATGCAGGCGCTCTGCCGCGAGTTCGACGCCCTCTTCGTGATGGACGAGGTCCAGACCGGTTGCGGCATGACCGGCACCGCGTGGGCATACCAGCAGCTCGGGGTCAGCCCGGACGTCGTGGCCTTCGGCAAGAAGACTCAGGTGTGCGGAGTGATGGCCGGCGGCCGGGTGGACGAGGTGGTCGACAACGCCTTCGTGGTCTCGTCGCGGATCAACTCCACCTGGGGCGGGAACCTGACCGACATGGTGCGGTCCCGCCGGATCCTCGAGGTCATCGAACAAGAGGCGCTGATTCCCCGCGCCGCGGCACTCGGAAAGTATTTGATAACCGGCCTGAGCGAACTCGCGTCCCGCCACCCCGTGGTGTCCGGTGTTCGGGGCCGCGGCCTGATGTGCGCGTTCAGCCTGCCCTCGGCCGAGCTGCGCGATCGGCTCCTGACCGGGATGCGCGATAGCGAGCACGTGCTGCTGCTGGGTAGTGGCCCGGACAGTGTCCGGTTCCGCCCCGCCCTGACTATCACCGTCGAGGAGCTCGATGAGGCATTGGCCAGTCTGGACCGGGTGTTGCGCAGCGTGGCCCGCTAGCCGATGACCTTCTGGCAGACCTGGCAGCTGCGCGCGGCGTTCGCCCACCGGATGGCCAGTTGTTACGGACGCGAGGTTCCGGCCTACAACACGCTGGTCGACGTCGCTGCCGAGATCAACCGCGAGGTCCTCGAGCGCGACGGTGCGGCGGCGCAGCGGCTCGGGCGCATCGATCGGGTAACTGCCGAGCGCCACGGCGCAATCCGGATCGGCACACCGGCCGAGCTCCGCGCGGTTTCGGTGATTTTTCAGGCGCTGGGGATGCATCCGGTCGGTTTTTACGATTTGCGCGAGGGCAGGGACAGCGCGGTGCCGGTTATCAGCACCGCGTTCCGTCCGGTGGACGCCGCCGAACTGTCGCGCAACCCGTTCCGGATGTTCACGTCGTTGCTGGTCACCGATGATCGACGGTTCTTCGACGGGGATCTGCAACACCGGCTGGATACGTTCCTGGACCGCCGATCGCTCTTCGCCCCCGAACTGCTGTCCCTGGCTGACCGGGCGATCTCGGGCGCGGGACTGTCCGATCCCGATGCGCACCGGTTTCTTGACCTGGCCACGGCTTCGTTCGAGCTGTCGAGCGAGCCGGTGGACCGGGCCTGGTACACCGAGCTCGAACGGATCTCGGCCGTAGCGGCTGACATCGGTGGCCTGGGGTCGACGCACATCAACCACCTGACGCCCCGGGTACTCGACATCGATGAGCTGTACCTGCGGATGTCCGCGCGTGGCATCACCATGATCGACACGATCCAGGGCCCGCCGCGTTGGGCCGGGCCGGATCTGCTTTTACGCCAGACCTCCTTTCGGGCGCTGGCCGAAGACCGTCGATTCCGGCTGGCCGACGGAACCATCCAGCCCGGATCCGTTCGGGTGCGCTTCGGCGAGGTCGAAGCCCGCGGCATCGCCGCGACGCCCGCCGGACGCGACCTGTACGACGCGATGCTCGTCGAGGTGGACCGGCGCCGGCTCGACGATCCGCAGGCCGACTGGAACGAGTTGGCCGCGCAGGTCTGGGCGGAGAAGCTTCCCGACACCGAACTCGGCCTGGCCAAGGCGGATTTGGCCTGGTTCACCTACGAGGTCGCTGATCACCGCGGCTGCAGTGCACCGACCGCCGATCCGGACGCCACGGTCGCCCAGCTGACCGATGCGGGTGTACTCACCGTGACACCCATCGTGTACGAAGATTTCCTGCCCCGTTCGGCGGCAGGAATCTTCAAGTCCAACCTCACCGCGGACGGGGCGGTGGAGTTGGACCGGCCGGGTGTCGCACGTGACGCAGGCTGGCTGTCGGACATCCTCGGACGTGCAGTCGCCGAGCCCGCCGACCTCTACGCCGCCCAGCAGGCCGCCTCGATCGCCGCGGCGCGAACTCGTCTCGGCTTACCCGATCGATCCGGCGCCGTCACCCCGGCCAGTCGCTCGCAGATGTAGATTCCGTCTGTAGATTCCGTCTGTGAGTACCTCGTGCACGACGAGCGGGACAGGCTCTGGCAGCTCATTCTCAGGCTTCCTCCCATGCAGCGGGCCGTGGTGGTGCTGCGGTTCTACGAGCAGCTCTCGGGGCCGAAGTCGCCCGAACCCGTAAAGATCTCCATAAGAATTTCCCGCCAGAAAAACTGCAAGGTTATATCCGGCCTGTCCGCCCGCCTTTCGCGAATTTCGCAGAATGGGTATTGGGGACCCTGCCACGAATTCGTCGATTTGCCGGGCAGAATAGCCCTGTGCGATGACTCAATTACTCTTAGTCATATGACAATCGCGTCATTCAGCACCGTGACCAGCCAAATTTCGTCGCTACAAGTGGGCAGAGGCACCAAACGCGGCAAATGGCTAATACCAAAACTCCTTAAGCACTTGCCCTCAAGCCAACACAGGGTTAACAATTCAACCGCCTGACAGCCGGGGGGTCTCATGGCGCACGTATTGGTAATCGAGGATGAACCCAACCTGAGGGTCTTGCTCGGTCGCTTGCTGACTGATGCCGGATACCGCGTATCAACGGCGGAGACGGGGTCACTCGGCTTACAAGCAGCACTCACCGAGCCGCCTGACCTGGTGCTGCTCGACCTGATGCTTCCCGACCTCTCGGGCGAGGAGGTCCTGCACGTATTGCTCGCCTCGAATCCGGGGCTTCGAGTCCTGGTCCTGTCGTCGGTGACCGAGATCGGGCGCCGTGTCGGTGTGCTGGATTCCGGTGCGGCTGACTTCGTAGCCAAACCCTTCACCAATGGCGAACTGCTGGCCAGAGTCCGCGCCCGCCTGCGTGGCGAGGCCTCGGCCCTGGCGGGCACCGTGCCGCGTTTCATGAGCGGTGCCGGTTTCCGGCTGGACCTGCAGCGCCGTGAGCTGATCATGGGCGGCCAGCGAATCGAGCTGTCGCAACGGGAATTCGTCCTGCTCGCCCACCTGCTGCACCGGCGCGGCGAGGTCTGCACCCGTCAGGAACTTCTATCCGACGTCTGGGGAATCAGCTTCGACCCGGGCACCAACGTGGTGGACGTCTATGTCCGACGGCTTCGGAACAAGCTGGCCGCCAACAGTATCGAGACGGTGCGGAATGTCGGTTATCGATTCATCGCATGCTAAGTCGACGCTTGGCGCCGCCTGGCTGGCGTTCGCCATCGTCAACGCCACGGCGATGTTCATGTTGCCGGGCAGGGAAACCATTCCCTATCACCTTATCTGGGCGAGTTTCGGCTTGTTGTACGGGTTCTATGCCTGGTCGGCCAAGACCACCTGGATCACGTTCTCCACAATCACGCTGGTCACCGGCACCGCCCTCGTCAAACACGCCCAGACCGGCATCATCGGATGGGAGGAGTGCAGCGAGATCGTCCTGATGGGGGTTCTGGTTGCGCTGCTCATCTGGCATGTCGACCGGCACCGACTGGCGCAAGACCGGCTCAGGGACCTACGGGAGGCCGAGCGGGCTCGCGCGGAGAACCGGGAGGTCGCTGCCCGCTTCGGATCGCATGAGGTACGCACCCGGCTCACCATCGCCCGTGGATTCGCTGAGATGATCAGGGATAAGTCCCACGACGAAACGACGCGCTCCGACGCCGCAGTGGTATTGCGAGAGCTCGACAAGGCTTCAGCCCTTACCACCAAACTTCT
>JAVEET010000355.1 GCA_030840295.1 Pseudonocardiales bacterium | reverse complement strand
CCACCAACCACCCGAACGCTGGCACACCCCACACCCACAACCACCCACCCCCGAACCGGCCAGCGGCCAACCGACCGCACCGGAGCCACCCAGCAGCGACCTGCCCAGCAGCGACGCGGCCGGACACGACCCCACCGGCAGCGACCTGCCCAGCAGCGACGTGGCCAGCAGCCACGTGGCCGGACACGACCCCACCGGCAGAAAACCGACCCCCAGCGAACCCACCCGCGAACCCCCCGGCGAACCCACCACCGTTAGGGCCGCGCCCGAATCACCCGACGACGACTGCCCCTTCTGAACGCTCGGGTCAACCAGCCGTTCTGGAACCCCTCGGGTCAGCCGGCGTAGTTGGGAGCCTCAACGGTCATCCGGATATCGTGCGGGTGTGATTCCTTGAGGCCTGCGGCGGTGATGCGAACGAACTGCCCGTTGTCCTGCAACTCAGCGATGTTGTGCGCGCCGACGTAGAACATCGACTGCCGCAGTCCACCGATCAACTGATATGCCACCGCGGCGAGCGGGCCACGGTAAGGCACCTGACCCTCCACGCCCTCCGGCACGATCTTGTCGTCATCGGTCACATCGCCTTGGAAGTAGCGGTCTTTCGAGTACGACTTTCCACGTCCGCGGCTCTGCATGGCCCCGAGCGAACCCATGCCGCGGTAGGACTTGAACTGTTTGCCGTTGATAAATACCAGCTCGCCGGGCGATTCCTCGCAGCCGGCAAGCAACGAACCGAGCATCACAGTGTCCGCTCCCGCCACGATCGCTTTCGCGATATCGCCGGAATATTGCAACCCGCCATCGCCGATGACCGGCACCCCAGCCGCCTTGGCCGCCAACGCAGCCTCGTAGATAGCAGTCACCTGCGGGACACCCACCCCGGCGACGACCCGGGTGGTGCAGATCGAACCCGGTCCGACCCCAACCTTGATCCCGTCCGCTCCGGCATCGATCAGCGCCTGGGCACCCGCTCGAGTCGCGACGTTACCGCCGACGATGTCGACACCCTCCGCGGCCGACTCCGCTTTGAGCCTTCTGATCATGTCGGTCACGCCCGATGCATGCCCGTTTGCCGTGTCGACGATGAGCAAATCCACGCCGGCCTCGACCAGCGACATCGCCCGCTTCCATGCATCATCGAAGAAGCCGACCGCGGCCCCCACTCGCAGCCGTCCTGCGCCGTCCTTGGTAGCCAACGGAAACTGCTCGCTCTTGGTGAAATCCTTGACCGTGATCAGTCCCTGAAGCCGTCCGGCCGCGTCGACCAACGGCAACTTTTCGATTTTGTGCTTGGCCAGCAAACCGAGCGCGACATCCTTGTCGACGCCCACCGGCGCAGTCACCAGGGGCATCGGGGTCATGACCTCGGACACGGGGCGCGAGAAGTCGGTCTCGAACCGAAGATCGCGGTTGGTCACGATTCCGACCAGCCGCCGGTCCTGGTCGATCACCGGAAGTCCCGAAATCCGATACCTGCTGCAGAACTCATCGACCTCGGACAGGGTGGCCTCCGGGCGGGTCGTCACCGGATGGGTGACCATCCCGGCCTCGGACCGCTTCACCAGGTCAACCTGCTGAGCCTGCTCCTCGATCGAGAGATTCCGGTGCAACACACCGAGGCCGCCCTGGCGCGCCATCGCGATGGCCAACCGAGATTCGGTGACGGTATCCATGGCCGCCGAGATCAGTGGGATCTTCACCTGGATATTGCGGGACAACCAAGTCGAGGTGTCCACCTCACTCGGAATGACATCTGTCGGCCCCGGCAGGAGCAGCACATCGTCGAAGGTGAGTCCCAGTTCGGCGAACTTCGCGGGTACCGCGTCGGCCGAGGCGCGCGGGGCGAACTGGCTGACCTGCCCAGCGGCGGACGGCTCGGCGATCCCGGCGTTGGGCGGGTTGTGCACAGTCACGATGTCTCCTCTGGCCGCGGTATCTCATTCTATGTCAGCGCTGTCCCGTTCCCGGACGCCCCGCATGAGCCCTGCATGACCCCCTCGTCACACAACCACCGTGTTTTCCCTGAGTACCTCCCGGGCCAAACATCAGGGGTGACTCAGGGTGGTCCCCACTACACGCGTGGTCCGAAGTACAGCAACCTCGTTGGTGACCAGTGAAACTCCCAACGCCGATCGGTATTCCGCAGAGCAAGAAAGGTCCCTCATGAATTCCCCCGTCACCTCCACCAGTGGCTCGACGACCAGCAGGTCCCAGCAACCGGCAACCGCCGCGGCGATCGGCCACGGAACACCCGGCGGCGACTCCCGGACCGCCGCCGCCCGGGCAATCCATGTCAGCAAGATCTATGGCAGCGGCGACACTCAGGTCCGCGCCCTCGACGACATCTCAGTCGACTTCGCCCGCGGCGAATTCACCGCGATCATGGGCCCATCCGGCTCCGGCAAGTCCACCCTGATGCACTGCCTGGCCGGACTCGACAATGCCTCCGCCGGTTCGGTCACCATTGGCGACACCGAACTGGTGGGATTGTCCGACAAGAACATGACCAAGCTCCGCCGCGATCGGATCGGCTTCGTCTTCCAATCCTTCAACCTAGTTCCAACCCTGACCGCCATCGAGAACATCACGCTGCCGATGGACATCGCCGGTCGCAACCCCAATCGGCAATGGCTGGATTCGGTCATCGACACCCTCGGCCTGCGGGATCGGCTCAGCCACCGGCCATCCGAACTGTCCGGCGGCCAGCAGCAGCGGGTGGCCTGTGCTCGCGCACTCGCCAGCCAACCCGAGATCATCTTCGGCGACGAGCCAACCGGCAACCTCGATTCCCGCTCATCCGGCGAGGTGATGGGGATCCTGCGCAACTCGGTCACCCAGTTGCATCAGACCGTGGTCATCGTCACCCACGATCCCCGCGCGGCAAGCTACGCCGACCGAGTGGTGTTCCTCGCCGACGGACGGATCGTCGACGAGATGCGCGCGCCCACCGCCGCCTCGGTCCTGGACCGGATGAAGAATCTCGAGGCGGTGTGAGTCATGGCCACCTCGTCAGCCACCATGCGCAAGGTCTCGCTGCGCAACCTCGCCGCCCATAAGGTACGGCTCGCCCTCACGGTTCTCTCCGTCGTCCTGGGTACCGCCTTCGTGGCCGGCTCGTTCGTCTTCACCGACACCCTCAGCCATACCTTCCACGGCATCTTCGCCGATGTGGCAAAGGGTGTCGACGTTCAGGTCACCGGCAAGCAGACCGACGGCAGTGGCGTCCCGCTCGCCGATATCGAGAAGATCAAGACCATCGCCGGCGTCCGCGCCGTCGATCCACAGGTCGAGAGCCAGATCGTATTGCTCGGTTCCGACGGCAAACCAGTCCAGGGCGGCGGTGCCCCCAGCATGGGCCAGTCCTACTCCCCGCCGGGCCAACTGATCGGCGATCCCTACAAGTTCATCAGTGGCACCGCCCCGAGCCAGAGTGGCCAGATCGCCCTGAACAAGGGCGCGCTGAAACTGGCCAAGCTCAACGTCGGTGATACCACCAAGGTGCTGGTTGCCAGCGCCGGAACCGTCAACGTGACGATCTCCGGCGTGTATGACACCAAGTCCGACACCGGTGGGTACATCGGCGCACTGTTCGCCCGCGACCAGGCGCTCAAGCTGTTCACCGACGGGAACCACGTGGGATCGGTCAACGTGGCAGGCACCGGCCTGTCCCAGGACGAACTCAAGGCCCGCATCAGCCAGGCTCTGCCCGACCTGACGGTTAAGACCGGCAAGCAGGTCACCGACGAGACCCAGAAGGACGTCTCCACAGCCCTGAAGTTCGTCAACTACTTCCTGCTCGCATTCGGAGCCATCGCCCTGTTGGTCGGCACCTTCATCATCTACAACACCTTCTCGATGATCGTTGCCCAGCGATTGCGGGAACTCGCGCTACTGCGAGCCGTCGGGGCAAGCCGGAAACAGATGAGCAGATCGGTGCTCTTCGAAGCCGTAGTAGTGGGGCTGATCGGCAGCATCATCGGCATCGCCGCCGGAGTCGGCCTGGCCTACGGCCTGCGGGCCCTACTCAACAGCTTCAACGTCGGGCTGCCGAACGGCACACTTCAGTTGAGCCCGCGAACGGTCATAGTGGCCATGCTCGTAGGCGTGATCGTGACGGTGTTCAGCGCCTACACCCCGGCCCGGCGCGCCGCCAAGATCCCGCCCATTGCGGCGATGCGCGAGGAGTTCGCCTCCGCCGGCACGTCCTTGCGGCGCCGGACGATCCTCGGTGCGATATTCGGCCTGATCGGTGCCGCGGCCCTCGTCGGTGGTGCCGTATCCGAGGCCGGCGGTGGGGCGGCCGGCTTGGTCGGGCTCGGCGCCCTCGCCCTCATTCTCGGCGTTCTGCTCGGTGCGCCGGCGCTGGCTCGACCGATCGTGGCTGCGCTCGGTGCCCCAATCGGCCGGACCTTCGGTTCGGTGGGACGACTGGCCCGCACCAACGCGGTCCGCAATCCACGCAGAACCGCGGCCACCGCCTTCGCTTTGACGCTAGGCCTGATGCTCGTCACCGCGATAGCTGTCTTCGGTTCGTCTGCGAAGAAGAGCATCAACGGCCTCGTGGACAACGGCGTCACAGCCGACTACATCCTCACCGGCCCGGATGCTATCGGCGTCCCGGTCGGTGCCGCAGTCAAGGTCGCCAAGGTCGAAGGCGTCAAGAGGGCGGTCGCTTTGGAACCGGTGCACGTCAAGTTCAACGGCTCCGATCAGCAGGGCACCGGCGTCGACGGTTCGCTCGCCGATGTGCTCCCCGTCGCCATGCTGTCAGGGACCCAGGACCTCACCGGACACAACATCCTGGCCTCGAAGGACAAGGCCGATCAGAACGGCTGGAAGGTTGGCTCCACGGTGGTCGTGACCTCGCCCGACGGCAAGGCGCTGAGCACCCGAGTGGCCGGTATCTATGCCCACAACCAGTTGCTCGGCGACTGGATGACCTCGGCGCAGCTCTACCGCGAAGTCACTCCGGCCAACCGCAGGTACGACATGGTCGTACTCATCAGGGCGCAGCCCGGCACCGATCTGAGCACGCTCCGGACGAGGCTCGTGCAGGCAACCGACTCGTCCCTGGTCGTCAAGGTTCAGGACCGCGAGCAGTTCAAGGGCACCCAGGCCAGCCAGATCGATAACCTGCTGGCCATCCTCTACGGTCTACTCGCGCTGGCCATCGTGATCGCCGTCCTCGGCATCGTCAACACCCTGGCCCTGTCGGTCGTGGAGCGCCGACGGGAGATCGGCATGCTGCGGGCGGTGGGCATGCTGCGCCCCCAGGTACGGCGCACGATCTACCTGGAATCAGCCCTGATCGCAGTATTCGGGGCCGTTGTCGGGCTGGCCCTCGGCCTGACCTTCGGGGCGCTGTTCGTGCGCACGCTGCGCGATCAGGGGCTGGACCAGATCGCAATTCCGTACGGTCAATCGTTGTTGATGCTGGTGCTCTCCGCCGTGGTCGGCGTACTGGCGGCGCTCTGGCCGGCGGCCCGGGCGGCCCGGACCAGGCCGCTGGAGGCGATCGCGGATCTCTGAGCGCTGAGCAGCTGACGAAGCACGATGAATTCCCGGCGGTTTTTTCGCCGGGAATTCGTCGCGCTCGTCCAAGTCGCGTTACCGTGGAGGCGTGAGCCATCACGATCCGTCTTGGGATTCGACGAGCGACCCGCAATGGAACCCTCTGTGGTCCCAACAAACCGGCCCGTTGGACCCGTTCCTGGACGATCCGAGTGATCCGTCATCGCTGCTCGACGACCTGGATCCGGTCGAGCCACTCACCGACATCGATCGCCGCGAGATCGCCGCGGACCTGGCCGAACTCGAGGAATTCGAGGTCGCGCTGACGCCACACGGCATCCTCGGGATCGTCGTGGACTGCGGCGACTGCGGCGAACAGCACTTCTTCTCGTGGGCACTCATGGCGGCGAACCTGCGTAGCCTGCTCGGCGACGGGCGCACCGGAATGCATGAGCCGGCTGCCGA
>JAVEET010000336.1 GCA_030840295.1 Pseudonocardiales bacterium | reverse complement strand
TGTCAGGCGGCATCTGAGGCAGCCCAGCGGTGTGCGTCAAGACGTGTCGCAGGCTCACCCGTGACTTGCCCGCGACTGCGAACTCCGGCCACAGTTTCGCGATCGGCTCATCGAGGCTGAGCGCACCGCTTTCCAGCAGCTCCGCGCAGGCCGCGGCGACAACACCTTTGGTCGCCGAGAACAACGGAAACAGGGAGTCCGAATCCACCGGTCGTTGCCGTGCGATATCGGCCCAGCCGGCTGCAACGTCCACGATCGGCTGGCCGTCGACGACGGCGCTGACCTGCAGGCCGAGTTCACCGAACGTGCGGATACCCTCGCGCGCGGCTGCTTCGACGATGCCGTCCACATCGGCCAGCGCGCCGGCCGGCACGGCGTCCAGCTCGGCCTGCGTCATCGGCTGCACACCGCTCCTGCGCTCATGCGAGTCGGCACCTGCTGCCCACCGATGCCGGTGAACTGTTGCCGCACCTCTGTCGCCTCAGCTGAAAGCACGGTCGCCACCTGAGGACCAGGACGGGTATTCGAGCACCGGATTTGACCGGCAGTGGGAAGGATCCGCCGGTTTCCCCATCCCCGCAAGGCATCCAGGCCGGAGATGTCCAGATCATCCGCGGCGGCGCAGCGCCGGGCGATCGAGCCGAGCAAGGCGCCGCTCGCGCCCATCGCAACGACAACGCGTAGCTTGCTCAACGCTCCTCCATCTGTGCCACCTGCCGGGTATGCCAGCTGCTGAACTATTTGCCGATCGCCATCTCCTGCGCATTCGGATTGCCGATGGCCAGCCCGGATGTCAACTTCGAGAAGATGGCCAACGCGGCGCAGGCCATCGCGACGATGATGACGGCGAAGGCACCGGCCTCACAGATCGAGCCGTACTGCCATCTGTTGAACATGACCGGCGTAGCGACCTGGTAGCCGGGCCCGGACAGGAATACGACGAGCGACAACTGTCGGATCGTAGCGAGAAACACGAATGCGCCGCCTGCCAGCACTGTGGGCCACATGAGCGGCATCAAAATGCGTCGCAGCACCGTGGACTGGCTCGCCCCCGCAACTTGCGCAGCCTCTTCAAGCTCAGGGTGCAGGGCCACCACCCCGGCCTGGCCGTAACGCATGCCGTATGGCAGGTAGTGCACCACGAGCGCCAGCAGGACGATGTACTGCGTGCCATAGATCCCGACGTTGACCGTCAAGTAGGTGCGCAACACCGCAAGGCCCAGCACGATAGCGGGAATCACGAGCGGCAGCGTTACCAGGAAGTCCACCGCACGGGTCAGCCCGCTACGCCGACGCACCAGCAACCACGCGGCGATGACCGTGATCAGCATGACGCAGACCGCGGATCCCACCGCGAGCACCATGCTGTGCCACAGCCCATCGGTCACGTTCGGATCGTGCAGTACCGCCGAATACGTGCTCGTCGTGATGTGTTTGAACCCATCCAGGCTCGGAACCTGATAGGCCTTGAGCAGCGACGCCCACGCAATCATGGCGAGCGGGACGACCACCAACACCGGCACCGCGACCGCGAACACGGCCGCCGGAAAGCGCCAGTTGCCCAGGTCCAGACGCGTCGGCCGGTACGCCTTGCCACGGATCGTGCCGTAGCGCTGCGAGCGGGCGGTCGCCCGCTGGTAGTTGATCAACCCGAGGACCGTGAAGATCATCATCATGATCGAGAATGCGGACGCCGAACCGTAGTCGGTGAAGCCGCTGTTGATGCGCGAGTAGATCTCGGTGCTCAGGACGCTGATATGGGCAGGTGAGCCGACCAGGGCCGGCACCTCGAACGACTCGGCGCTGATGATGAAGGACAGGAAGAGCGCCGCCAGTAACGCTGGGCGGATCAGCGGCAGGGTCACCTTGAAGATCGTCTTCGCGAGCGAAGCACCGCTCATGGCCGCAGCCTCTTCGAGTCCGGGATCGGCGGCCCGCATCGCCGGAGCGATCAGCAGGAACATCACCGGGAGCAGTGTCATCGCCTGGATGAAGACCATTGACCCCATCGTGTAGATCGGGAACTCCGAATCTCCACCGAAGACTCCGTGCCACATCGTGTTCAGCAGGCCGGAACCCGGGCCCAGAAACATCAGCCAGCCCATGCCCTGAATGAAGGTCGGCACCGCAAAGGACACGATAAGCAGGCCATAGACGGCCTTGCGCCCTGGCGTGTTGGTGCGTTCAACCAGCCACGCCAAGGTGGTCGCGAGCAGGACGGCAACCGCTGACGAACCCACCGCGAAGATCGCGGTGTCCTTGAGCGAGAGGTAGGTGTATTTGTCGGTGAGGATGCCTCGGAAGTTCTCCCAGGTCGCATGCCCCTCCTGCAGCGTCCGCCCGCTGGCGAACGAGGAAATAATCAGGATGACGACCGGTGGTATGACGAGCACCGCGATCAGCAGCAGTAGGACGAGCGCGAAGCCGTTGGCCTTGAGCGCGTTGACCAGCAGGGATCGGCGCCTGGCCATGGTGATGGTCATGCGGTTGCCAGCCCTAACTCGTCCTCGACCTTGTTGCTCAGCGAAAGCGTGCGGTCATCACGCAACACCAGGCCGCGACGAGACGATATGTCCAGCGCCACCGAACTATTGGGCCGGTAGGGGGCCGAGTCGGCCGGGACCCGGATACGCAGTTCGCGGCCGAGCGTCTCGACGAGCAGATCGACCGATTCGCCGAGGAAGATGCGGGCGCGCACCGTGCCGATCAACTGGCCCTCCGGCGCGCGTTCGCCCTCGGCCAGCGGGGTCGTCTTGACGCTCTCCGGCCGGACGACCAGAACCACCGGGTCACCTTCGGCCAGATCGCAGGTTGCGCTGCCGGAGGCGCGCACCCCGCCTTCGAGTTCGACCTCGATCAGCTCGCCAACCCGGCCCGCGACCTGGCAGGTACCGAAGACCAGGTTGGCCGAACCGATGAAGTCGGCGACGAAGTCGGAGCCGGGCTGGTTGTAGATATCGTTCGGATTGCCCTGCTGCACAATGACTCCGTCGCGCATGATCGCGATCTCGTCCGAGAGCGCCAGTGCCTCGCCCTGATCGTGTGTCACGTAGATGGCAGTGACACCCAACTCGGTCTGCAGTCGCTTGATCTCGAATCGCATCCGCTCGCGGAGCTTGGCATCGAGGTTGCTCAGCGGTTCATCGAGAAGCAGCAACTTCGGCTTGCCGACGATCGCGCGGGCAAGAGCGAGCCGCTGCTGCTGCCCACCGGAGAGCGCGGTGGACGGCCTCTGGGCGTAAGCGCCCATACCCATCAGCTCCAGCGCCTCATTGACCAGCCGGGTGCGTCCCTTGGCTGCAAGTCGGTGACGGCGGGCAACCACCGTCAGCGGAAACTCAACGTTCTCCCGCACCGTCATGTGCGGCCAGATGGCGTAAGACTGGAAGACCATCCCGATCGCCCGGCGGTAGGCCGGTACCAGCACACCGGTCGTGTCGTCGAACACGTCCGCGCCATCGATGGTGATCTTGCCGGAGTCCGGATGCTCGAGACCGGCAATGCATCTCAACGTGGTGGTCTTGCCGCATCCGGACGGACCGAGAAGCGTGAACAGCTGCCCCGCTTCGACCTTGAACGAGACATCGCTAACCGCGGTGATCCTCTCACGCTCATTGCCTGAGAAGGTCTTGCGGAGATTCTCGATTCGCAGCATGTGGAAGTCCCAGCTGTAGACGACGTGAACGGTCGGGCCGAAAGAAATAGTGTGGGCTGGCGTGCATTTGCGCCACGCCAGCCGACACCAACCTTGGAGTTCTTTACTTTCGGATGAACTGGTTCCGGAAGTCGACCGTGTACTTGGCGGCCGCTTCGCGGTAGGTGCTGAATTTGTCGACGATCGCCGGGTCAGCAGACTCGACGAGCTTCCAGGTGCTCGGGTCGGTGCCCGGGATATCGAAGGGAACCAACTTGGCCGTGCTGAACGGCGAGGTGTCACCGTGCGATGCCCAGGTCTGCTGGCCACCGCCTGCCTTCTGGTCCAATGACCAGTCCAGCAGCAACGTCGCGGCGCAGGGGTGTGGTGCGTGCGCCGAGACCGAGTACGTCGAGTAGAAGGAGACCATCGGGCTCAACGGAATGAACTGGAATGGCGCGCCCTTGGCGATGCCGTCGGCCTTTTGGTAGCTGTCGGGAACACTCCACGCGATCGGGAACGTGCCGGCCTCCATCAGGTCGCCGACGCCGCGTGCCGAGACACCCTCGGTGACCTTGACGTTGGCGGCGAACTTGTTCATCAGCTCGTTGCCGATCTGGGACTTGGCCACCTGGTAGGAGATAGGCGTGCTGGTGTCGAAGCCACCCGCGATCTTGCCCTTCCATTTCGGATCAGCCAGGTCCTGGTACGACTTCGGGGCATCCGCGGCAGAGACGAGTTTCGTGTTGTAGGCAGCACCCATCACGAAGCCGTTGACGCCGAAGTAGTAGGGGTTGTTCTGCGCAGGGTACAAACCGATGCTGTTCGGCGAGCTGATCCGGGCGAAGTACTTGCTGGTCCGCTCCAGGTTGCCGTAGATGTCACCGTAGACATCGAAGGTGTGCTTGCCGGCATCTTCTTCCTCCGTCAGGTGCTGGACGAGGTCAGTCGTGCCGACGTAGGGGGTGAGTGTCACGCCCGGGTACTTCTTCTCGAACGCGGGCTTGATGTAGGTCAGGATCGCCGACGAGCTCGTATACAGAACAACCGAGCCCTCAGTCTTGGCGCAGCTGTACAGGTACTGCTCGCGGTCCGCGCCGGTGTAATTGGTGACCTTCTCGACCGCGCTGAAAGGCGCGTTTGACGCCGAACCACCCGCGCCGCCCGGCGAGCCGGCGCTGCTCGAACTGCCACAACCGGCCGCGAGCCCGGCAACGGCGAGCAACGCAATCACCGGCCGCGACCTGTGGAATCTCCTCATTGAATGTTCCTCTCCTGGTTCTATGGCGCCACAGATGACGGCCCTCGCAGCTAGCGCGACCAGCCGGCCCGGCGCGCCTCGGTGGCCGCATCGAACCTGTTCTAAGTTGCGGAACTATCTACCACGCCAAGAGC
>JAVEET010000321.1 GCA_030840295.1 Pseudonocardiales bacterium | reverse complement strand
GCCTGCGTCGGTGGCCCCGCCGCCGTCGAGTACGCCGCCTGCGTCGGTGGCCCCGCCGCCGTCGAGTACCCCGCCTGCGTCGGTGGCCCCGCCGCCGTCGAGTACGCCGCCTGCGTCGGTGAGCCCGCCGCCCGTCATTCCTGCAACGCCGTCATCCCCAGGTCCGTCGGTCAAGCCGACCGCTCCGCGCACGCCGGTCTCGCACGTCGTCAGTCTTGCCGGTACGCCGTCGCCGACTCCGACACCGCGGGTGCTCGCGCAGACCGGCGCGACGCCCTCGCTCGCAGCCGTGGCCGGTTCGGTGATTTTTGCCGTCGGCATCGGGGCGCTCTGGTTGGCCGGCCGCCGGCCGCGCCGCTAAGCGTCGTGGAGCCGGCCAGCCCGCTGGCCGGCCGGTTCCCCACGACCGCTCGATTCGGCGTATGGCTCACGTTAGAAAACGGCTACCGCGCCGTTACCCGGCCGCATCCTCGTCGTTGATCAGTCAGCCGTTCTCGTCCGCTAACCGGGCAGCAAATGCTTGCTGCCTACTGATCAGTAGATCTACGCTGGCGGCACGGCGTCCGCATTGTCTGAGTTGAGGAGAGTTGATGAGGCTTCGTCGCGTGGTGGGGGCAACCGCCGCCTTGGGGATCGCGGCCGGCGCCACTCTCCTGCTCAGCTCGACCGGCGCGGGCGCAGCGACGCCGCCTACTCCGGTCTCTCTCACGATGGTGGGCATGTCATCCACGGCATGTCCGCTGCCGCTGAACGGATCTCTCGCACTCACCCCGGGAACAAGTGTGCAGTTCAAGCCGGACCCCCTGCTGAGCATCACAAGTAGCGAGCAATTAACAATTACTGCTCCGTCCGGGACGTCCGGAGCGCAATTCGGCAAGCCCCTGAATCTCGCAAAGTCACTGGTGGTTCCGTTTCCTAAGGCTGGCACGTACAAGCTCAGGTGGGAGCAAACGACTCTTGGCATTCTTGGTACGACGCAGGTCGGCAAACTCGAGATCAGCAGCTCGGCGCAGAAATGCGTCGTCGCGGCAGGCCTGCCCACACCAAGCCTCAGCGTTCCGGTCGTGCCTCCCTCGGTAACCGGTCCCATCAACGGTGTGGTGAGCGGTGTTGTCGGCGGCGTCAACCAAGGCATCGCTCCGATCAACGGCATCCTCGGGCCAGTCGTCGGTGGCGTCACTGGCGGTAAGCCGACGACGGCACCGGCACCCGGCAGCACGTCAACTGCGCCGGGATCGATTCTTGGCTACAAGCCCACCGCCCTCACTCCGGCCGACAAGACCGTGCCGAAGGGCGGCACAGGTGGAGGTACCGGCGGGACGTACGTGGCACCCGGCCTCGATGGCCCGATCAACGCCCCGGCTCTCGGCTTCAACGGCAGCAATGCCAAGGCAACGGCGGCGAACTCAACGGCCAAGCCGAAGCCGGCCCCGTCATCAGTGGACCTTGCCTCGAGCACCGACCGGTCGGCCATCTCCGGGCTTCCCTCGCTGTTGGTCGTCTTCGCGGTGATCGCGTTGTCCGCTGGCACAGCCCTTTACGCTCGGACGTTCCTGTGGCGCCGCCCGCAAGCCGCCAAGCCCGGTGCCTAGGTCCGATGCTGGGTCCCACACTCAGCTCCGACACCAAGACATGCAGTCAACCCATCCCAAGATCGCCAGCCGATCCCGCGACGATTTCGTCGTGACGACGCCGGCCGGTAACCTGAAGAAGTTGTCTGTCTCGTGGGGACGTCTGGTGTCCCCCGCTCCGCGGTCCTATCTCGCCACCTGACATCAGGTGCGCGCGAAACGACCCGGGTCAGCTTCACCCTCCTGCCACGGAGAGTCCGTGGCCGCATAGTCCACAGGAGGCTGGGTTACTCCCATGCGCCATTACGAAGTCATGGTCATTCTCGACCCCGAACTCGACGAGCGGACCATCGCACCGTCCCTGGACACCTTCCTCAGCGTCATCAAAAAAGATGGCGGCTCCGTCGAGAAGGTTGATATCTGGGGCCGTCGCCGTCTCTCCTTCGAGATCAACAAGAAGCCCGAAGGCATCTACGCGGTGATCGACATCAGTGCCGAGCCGGCGTCCGTCATCGAACTCGACCGTCAGCTGAACCTCAATGAGTCCGTGCTGCGCACCAAGGTGCTCCGCCCGGTCCCGAAGAAGGCAAAGGCGAAGAAGTCCGAAGCCAAGGCTGCCGCCAAGGCCGCCGCCAAGAAGGCGCTGGCCTGACATGGCCGGCGAGACCGTCATCACCGTCGTCGGCAACCTGACGGCGGACCCGGAATTGCGATTCACTCCGTCGGGCGCGGCGGTTGCGTCGTTCACGGTCGCTTCCACCCCCCGCACATTCGACCGTCAGTCCAACGAGTGGAAGGACGGCGAGGCGCTGTTCCTGCGCTGCTCGATCTGGCGGCAGGCCGCTGAGAATGTGGCCGAATCGCTGACCCGCGGGATGCGAGTCGTCGTGCAAGGGCGCCTGCAGCAGCGGTCGTTCGAAACCCGCGAGGGCGAGAAGCGCACCGTAATCGAGATGCAGGTCGATGAAGTCGGCCCGTCCCTGCGTTATGCCACCGCGAAGGTCAATCGCACTCAGCGCGGTTCGTCCGGCGGCGGTTTCGGAGCGGATAATTCGGGCGGCGCTCCCGGGGGTGGAGGCGGCGGTTACACGCCCGCTGACGATCCCTGGGCCTCATCCGGTCCGGCCGGCGGAGCATCCGGCGGTACGTCGGACGAACCCCCCTTCTAGCCTTTTCCAACGTGATGATCAAGTCGCGTTCTTCGGCGCCTAGGCCCCAAAGAACGCGAGTCGATCACCGGAAGTCCGTCAGATATCAGGAGCAAGAGAGACCATGGCCAAGCCACCCATTCGTAAGCCGAAGAAGAAGTCGAACCCGCTCAAGACCTCCAAGATCGAGGCGATCGACTACAAGGACACCGCCCTGCTGCGCAAGTTCATCTCCGATCGCGGCAAGATCCGCGCTCGTCGGGTGACCGGCGTCAGCACCCAGCAGCAGCGTGAGATCGCCAAGGCCGTCAAGAACGCCCGCGAGATGGCTCTGCTGCCGTACACCTCAACCGCTCGCTAGAAAGGGCAGGACGAATATGAAGCTCATCCTGACCCGTGAGGTCTCTGGCCTCGGACTGCCCGGCGACATTGTCGAGGTGGCTGACGGCTACGGCCGCAACTACCTGGTCCCGCGCGGTGCCGCGATCAACTGGACCCGAGGAGCCGAGAAGCAGATTACCCAGATCAAGCGCGCTCAGGACGCCCGTGAGATCCGCGGCCTGGAGCACGCACAGGAGATCAAGACGCGGCTGGAAGGCCTGAAGGTCACCCTGAATGCCCGCGCTGGTGACGGTGGCAAGCTGTTCGGTTCGGTTACCCAAGCCGATGTAGCCAACGCGGTCAAGGCCGCCGGCGGCCCGCTCGTGGACAAGAAGCGCGTTCACCTCCCTGGCCACATCAAGACGACCGGGCCGCACACCGTGACGATCGAACTGCACGCCGATGTGGTCGCGTCCGTTCCGGTGACCGTCGCCGCGCAGTAGCCGCTGACTAGCACCCACTAGCAAGACCTTCTCAGCAACACCCGCTCGGTTGGAGCGTTCGAACGGTCCAACCGAGCACTCGAAGCCCGGGCTGTCCGGTCGCCGGACGACCTGGGCTTTGTGCTGTCCAGACCGCTTCGCAGGCTGTGGACGATCAATTACGCCCCGTAGTTTGCTGAACCACTTTCGTAAACACTGCGTGTGTGGTACCGCTTTCAAACGCCCGACCGCGCTCATTTGTGCAGCACCTCAAATTTCTTTGGGAGCAGTTTTTATCCACAGGCAAACCGTGCTGCAGCCCCAGGGTTACGGGGCTTGTGTGCACCGCGCCAGCCGCTGTGCACAGGGCTGTCCCCAGGTCGTGAACACCCTCCACCGGCGTTGCCCACACCCTCATCCACAACTGTGTGCACAGGAGGAATTGCTGATCCAAGATCACGTCCCTAACGTAGGCGCGGGCCGTTGCCGCTGAGCTGATCTTCATCGCTTCAGGCCTGCAGAGCAGCAATGAATGACAATGGTGTGATTTCTGTCGTAACCACCCCGTACAACTCATTGCATGGCAGTCATCCACACGCGAGGCACCGGCGCACGCGCGGTTGGTCGAGGTTCAGAGGGGCAGGGGCCAGTGTCCGTCGTTGCAGGCGAGTTCGGGGGCGGCGAGGACCGTGGACCGAAGTTCGACCGCACGCCGCCGCAGGACATCGAGGCCGAACAGTCCGTTCTAGGCGGCATGTTGCTGTCCAAGGACGCAATCGCCGACGTCATCGAGGTGTTGCGTAGCAACGACTTCTACCGGCCCGCGCACCAGCTGATCTACGACGCTGTACTCGACCTGTACGGACGTGGCGAGCCGGCCGACGCGGTGACGGTGGCCGGCGAGCTGACCCGCACCGGGCAGATGAACCGAGTCGGCGGCCACCCGTATCTGCACACGCTGATCTCCGGTGTCCCCACCGCTGCCAACGCCGGCTACTACGCCGAGATCGTCGCCGAGCGGTCGATCCTGCGCCGCCTGGTCGAGGCCGGTACCCGCATCGTCCAGATGGGTTACGGCGCCAACGAGGGTGAGGGCCTGGCCGGCACGGTCGATGACGTCGTCGATCGGGCCCAGGCGGAGATCTACGAGGTCACCGAGCGCCGGGCGTCGGAGGATTACGTCTCGGTCGAGGGGCTGATCGAATCCACGCTGGACGACATGGCCCGCATCGAAGAGAGCGGCGGGAAGTCATCTGGCGTGCCCACCGGCTTCAGCCAGATCGACGAGATGACCCACGGCCTGCACCCGGGGCAGATGATCGTCGTGGCCGGCCGCCCGGGATCAGGAAAGTCGACGTTGGCCATGGACTTCGCCCGGTCGGCCGCGGTCAGGAACCATCTGCCAACGGTGATCTTCTCGCTGGAGATGTCCAAGCAGGACATCATGATGCGATTGTTCTCGGCCGAGTCCCGGGTGAAGCTCAACGACATTCGCGCCGGACGGATGAACGACGAGGATTGGCGCAAGATCGCCTTGAAGTCATCCGAACTCGCCGAAGCGCCCCTGTTCATCGACGACTCTCCGAACCTGACCATGATGGAGATCCGAGCAAAGTCGCGGCGATTGAAGCAACGCCACGATCTGAAGCTGATCGTGATCGACTACATGCAGCTCATGACATCGGGAAAGCGCGTCGAGTCACGCCAGCAAGAGGTGTCGGAGTTCTCTCGCGCGATGAAGCTGATCGCGAAGGAGCTCGAGGTGCCGGTGGTGGCGTTGTCCCAGCTGAACCGCGGCCCTGAGCAGCGGACGGACAAGAAGCCGATGCTGTCGGACCTGCGCGAATCCGGCTCGATCGAACAGGACGCCGACGTGGTGATGCTGGTGCATCGCGAGGACATGTACGAGCGGGAGTCCCCCCGCGCCGGTGAGGCCGACATCATCATCGCCAAGCACCGCAACGGTCCCACCGGCAACGCCGTCGTGGCGTTCCAGGGCCACCTCTCCCGCTTCGTCGATATGCCCTCCTGACCTGCCCGGCTTCGCAGATCTTGATGGCTGAACGAACTTGTTGGTAGTTCGTGATATCGGAAGCCTTTTCAGTGGTGGTGGTGGTGTTGTTGATGATGATCATGGCAGTTGCCTGAATATCGCAGGGTGTGCGTGTACGCCGGAGACCTACGAAAGGATGTCCAGGCAGCCTTGGGCACCACCGAGCTCGTCCCGTTTGCAGCAGGCGGACAGAAGCTCGTTCACTCCGCAGAGCTGGAGGGCATTCCCGTCGTGGTGAAGGTCGTCCTTGTGCAGAAACAGCGCATGCGGATGGGGTCTTGGAGCGTGCGCGTCGTGAGGTCGAGCTGCTGTCGACGGTCGAGTCGCAGTTCGTGGTTGCCGTCCTGTGAGAGGCCGTGGAGATCGGCGATCGCCCGGAGGCCGTCTGCTGGGTCGAGGAGCAACTCGACGGGAGCGACCTCCGAGCTCTGGTGACCACTTTCCCCTGGGCGCCGCTGGACGATTTGCTTCGGCAGATCTACGGCGAGCAGATTGTTCTCATCGGCAGCCAAGGCACTGTTCAGCAGCGCGAGGCGAACCTCATGCCTCGAGCGATCACGTCCGCAAGTCAGGAAGAGAAGGTCAAGATCGTTCGTGACCTCATCGAGCTCGATGCCGAGCGCGACCCAATTAGCGTGTGGTGTTGTCTGCGTTGTCGGTCCAGTCGAGAGTGATCTCGACTGCGTGGCGCCAGTTGCGGTATTCATTGGCGCGGTGGGATGGGTCCATTTGTGGCGACCACTCGGCGGCGCGACGCCAGTTGCGGCGCAGTCCCTCCAGGTCGGACCAGTAGCCGACGGTGAGACCGGCTGCGTAGGCCGCGCCAAGTGACACTGTCTCGGCGACCATTGGCCGGACCACTGGGGTATCGAGGACGTCGGCGATGAACTGCATGAGCAGGTTGTCCGATGTCATCCCGCCGTCGACTTTCAGCGCGGTCAGTGGCAGTGATGAGTCGGCGTTCATCGCGTCGACGATCTCGCGGGTTTGCCAGCCCGTGGCTTCCAGCACTGCGCGGGCCAGGTGGCCTTTGGTGATGTAGGACGTTAGTCCGGCGATGACGCCGCGTGCCTGCGGTCGCCAGCGTGGGGCGAAGAGTCCGGAGAAGGCGGGCACGATGTAGCAGCCGCCGTTGTCGTCCACGGTGCGCGCCAGTGTCTCGATCTCGGCGGCGGTCTGGATGAGTCCG
>JAVEET010000290.1 GCA_030840295.1 Pseudonocardiales bacterium | reverse complement strand
CGATAACAGTCTGGCCACACATGTAGCCGCCGGCGGGCGACGCAGGCCAGACGATGGTGGCCGCGATCTCCTCGGCTGTGCCGAGCCTGCCCAGCAGAGTGCGGTTGGTCAGCTTGGCGAGTTGGTCGTCGTATACGGCGGTCATCTCCGAGGTGACGCAGCCAGGAGCGATCGCGTTAACGCGGATGCCGCGCCGCTGCGCCCATTTGCTGGGCGAGGTCCCGTGTCAGGCCGACCACCGCCGCCTTGCTTGCCGAGTACGCCGCCTGCGGGAGCCCGGCCGTGGTGTAGGCCAGCACGCTGGAGATATTGACGATCGCGCTGCCGGGCTGCATCGCGCGTGCGCACGCCTGCGCCAGCCATTAGGCGCCCATGAGATTGCCCGTCGATGACCTGGCGGAATTGGCTGACCATAGTGTTGTCGAGTCGGTAGTCGCCGTGCACAACTGATGTTTCGTCGTCGACCGGGAGGTGCTCCTCCAGCCGGGCCAGTAAGCGGTCCTGTCCGGCAGCTCGCGAGTCTTCGAACTCTGCCACTGCTTGCCCCAGGTGCGGACCTGGCGAGCCGCGTAACCACCTCGCTTGCCGAAGTCGCCGAGGCCAACACCGTCAACGTCGACCTCGTGCAGATCCCTCAGCGCGTCGAGGAGGCCGTCGCTGAGCGCTGCCCGCTGTTCGATTGTTAACTTGGCTGCCTCGGCGGCTCCCCGTACTACCGCGCCGCCGACCTCGCGCATGATGTAGAACGGGGCGCCCACCACGCCGTCGTCCTCGCAGAACGCGACCACATCCGGAACGGGGACGGGGGTTGCGTCCAGCGCCGCCAAGACCCGGTGTTCGCGGCGCATGTCGTGTGCGCCGCGCAACGCGTGTCCCAGCGGCGGGCGTCGCAGCACCAGACGCTGACCACCGGCGTCGATCCGATAGGTGAGGTTGGACAGGCCTCCCGAGATGACCTCGGCGGACCAGTCGGCATCCAGGCCGAGCTCAGCCGCGAGGTAGGCGGCAACGGACTGGCGTGGTAGGCCAGGCAGGGGTTAGCCCTTGGCTGGCGAGGAGCGCTTGACAGGTACCGCGGCATCATCGAGTGCGTTTGCACAGGCGCGACACACCCATCCAGCCCGGGTCATCCGGCGCCCGACTCCCAGCTGCCACGGCACGCAGTGATGGTGTGCAGCTACGAACCATTCTCCGCAGCGGTGGGTGGCTCGTGGGTGTCGACGCCAGTGGAAGGAGGCACCGGGTTAGGGGTCTGGCCAGGCGCGCTGTCCGTCGGTTGGTTGGCATCGGGTGGGCTGCCGCCTTGCTCGCCGGAGTTCGGTTCGGGGTCGGTGGTGCCTTGTCCGCCAGGTGAGGCCTGCTCGTCGGGGTCGGATGAACCGTCGCCGACGGATTGCGACGGGTCTGTTCCGGTGCCCCCGCGCTCCGACGTCGAGCCACGATTCGGCGGGGATTGTTGGGGCGGGCCGGGTTGGCTGGTGCTCGGCGGGGTGGTCGTCGGCGTGCTCGTTGTTCGCACTGTTGGACGTGCGCCCGGCAGCATCGAGAGTTCGACCGTGAGCGACTTCTGGCGGGCGGTGAGCGACGTCTTGTCGGAGGTGTGGGGAAGGCCTTGAAGCACTGTCGATGCGCGGGTCAACAGATCGGTCGCGGATGCGCGGTCTGCGGCGCCGAGGTAGCGCTGGGATTGTCCGTTACGGATCAGGCGATCAGCGGCGTCGAGCAGCCTCGTCACTGAGCGCAGCCCGGCGCCGACGGACTGGCTGGTCGAGGTGTCGTGGCCGAACAGAATGCGGTGTACGGGGCTTGCTGGACTGGCCGCCGCGGTTCCCGCGGTGGCGAGCAGTATTGCGACAGCGGCTGCCGTCGCGGCCGTCTTGCGGCTGAGCACGCGCGGGGATGGCATTGGCTGTGCGGGTTCCTGGTACCGGTCGTCAAGCTCGCGCAGCCATTGGGTCAGCGCACCCGCAAGCGGATCCCCCGCCACAGCGACACCACGGCTGACGTCATCCAGCCAGGCGTCGCAGGCCGCAATTGCCGGCAGATCGTCGTGCTCGGCATTGATGCTCATGAGAGCACGCTCGGTTGGGCGAGGGCGCGCAACTGCTGCAACGCCCGGTGCTGCGCCACCCGGACGGCACCAGGGCTCATGCCGAGGACCTGCGCGGTGTCCTCCGCGGACAGCCCGGCGGCGATGCGGAGCGTGAGCAGGTGACGGGTCCGCTCGGGGAGATTGGACAGCAGCGTCGAGACGTAAGTGGCGGTTTCCCCGTCCAGGGCAAGCTGTTCCGGTCCCGGCGCGGTGTCGAGCATATCGGGCAGCGTATCGGTGGGCTGCTCAGGCCGGCGGTAACGGCCCCGATAGTGCATGGCCACTTTGTTGGCAGCGATTCCGAAAACGAAGGCGGCGAGCGTGTGTTCGGCGCGGCGCTGGCCGGGCAACGCTTTCAGCAGCGCCATGCACACCTCCTGTGTTACGTCTTCGGCCGTTTCATGGTCGCCCAATCGACTGCGGCAGTATCGGTAGATTCGGGGACGGTAGCTGCCCATCAACTCCGCAAGCGCGTCGCGGTCGCCGGCGCGGGTGCGCTCGAGCACGCTGTCGTCGACCTCCACCGTGTCCTCATCTCTCACGACGTTGCCGCTTGGCATTACGTCGTTACAGTCGGCTCGCAACCTCGCAACCTCGCGACCGAAGTCGGCCGCTGACCGGCACATCCGGGGAGTGCAGCCGGATTCAAGGTAAGCGCCATGTAACACATTGACTACCCCTGGCAACCAACTGTGTGAGTGCGACGACGTGTCGCGCCGGTCTGACCCCCAGGAGTTCCCATGCATGTAACGCGCGCCGCCGCACTCGTCGTAGCGGCAATCACGGCGACGGCAACCGGCGCTCTGAGCATCGTCCCGGCCTTCGCCACCACCCACACGAGTCCGGCCCCGGCAACACGCCCGTCGCCTCGCATCTCACTCGACATCGCCGGTGGGGGCGTCCTCGTCGACTACACGCTCGACAAGTCCGGCAACATAACGACCGAGGAGGACGCGGCATTGGGTGACGCCGAAGCCACCCTGGACCCGGTCGAAACCCCGAGCCCGACAGCCACTGCGACCGCCACAGCGCCCGACTCCAACGCGGACAACGATGCCGACAGCACCGATCCCGCGGGGGACAACGACAGCAACAACGACGACAGCACCGATCCCGCCGGCGATGACAACAACGACGGCGACAACAACGACAGCAGCGTCTCGAGCCCGGCGCCGAGCGATTCGGAGAGCGGGGACAACCAGTCCGGTCCCAGCGACCCGAGCACTCCCGCCCCCGCCCCGTCGTCCTCGGACAGCGCCGCAAACACCGATGGCCCCGGTGACTCCAACGGAGCTGCCGGCTCGTCCGGCGGCGGCAATGATTGACCTGGCACCTCACGCCACCACACACGCCTCGCCATGACCAGCGCCTCCCGAGCGGGTCGGCGGCTGCTGGCCGCCGTCCTGCTCGGAGGAGTGGCTACGACTGTCGCAGCGTGCGCCCATCCGGCCGGCAGGCTCGCGGCGGCCCGCACCTCTGTAGTGCAGCGGTCGGTGACGCCCTGGGGTGGCGTCTCCAGCAGCGCCGACCATGCCCGTGTCGCGGCCCTCACTGCGATGAGGACGCTGCACTCCTACGCCTTTTCCTCCACCGCTCGACTGGGGTCCGGCCGCACGACTGTGCAGGGACGGGCGCTGCTTCCGACGAACCTGACCTACACGATCGCGACGACCGCCACCCGGACGGAGGTCACGCGTCTGGGCAACGTGGCCTACGCCCGCTCGCGCAGTGGCCCGTGGAAGAAACTCACCCGTCCTGCTCCGGCGAACCCGCCGCTGCACAGTCTGCTGGCCGCACTCACCGCCGCGCGCGCTGTGGCCATTGACTCGGGCGGCCAACAGCTGACGGCCACCCTCAACGGCCACGACGCAGCGGTCGCTGGACTCGTGACGAACGGCAACGTGATCGGCCCGGTTTCGGTGGGCTTCCGGCTCGACGCCCACCATCACGTCACGGTATTCACGCTCACGGCCACCCTCAGCGCGAGCGGCCACGGGCTTCCGCTGAGCGAACGCACCGACTACAGCGCGTTCAACGCCGCCGCCCCGATCACCGCGCCGTAGTCCTCGCTCCTCACTGCCTCAACCGGTGACCGACCTCCCCAATCCGGCGTACTCCGTGAC
>JAVEET010000268.1 GCA_030840295.1 Pseudonocardiales bacterium | reverse complement strand
TCGTCAGCGTGATCGTCGTCGTCGGCGTGTCGTATGTGCTCGCCGGAACGGTCGCCGAAGTCTTGGGCCCTGGCCGGGCGCGGGCGTTCTGGCTGCTCCGCTCTGTTGGATTCCTCGCCTACGTGGGGATGGTGGTCTCCGGGCACGCAGGCATAGCGGCCATCCTGTGGTGCGAAAGCCTGACGATGATCAGCGTCTTGGTGCTGTGGGTGTGGGCGGCTTTCCACCAGAACCCGATGGCTCCGACGGCGCTGGTGGCGATTGCGGCGAGCCTTGCGGCGGCGGGGACCAAGGCACTCAGCCCCGACATGTTGCAGACCGTGCGCCTCGATCCGACGTCCTGCTATCACCTGGCCCAGATCGTTGGGACGGTGCTCCTCTATGTCGCGGTGAAGCGATCACTGCCGGCGGATGACTCAGTCCAGAAACCGTTCCACCATGGGACGGAGCAGGTTCGCACGCCTCGTTAGCTGCATACTCAACCTGTGCCACTCGAGCTGTGCGGAGCCAGGAGCCCGCACGAGCCAGGCCTCACGGGCGCGGTGGTAGCTCCTGCAGGATCCAGCCGTTGCCGTCAGGATCATCGAAGGTCACGAACGAGCCCCAAGGCTGAACATCGACCTCACTTGCCTGCACGCCGTGATCGAGGAGATGCTGGCGGGCCCCTGCTGCGTCCGGAACCACAACCTGCACACCGCGTTGACTGCCCGGTGCCATTTGGGTGATGCCAGTCCCGAACGCGATCGAACACGCCGATCCAGGTGGAGTCAGCTGGACGAACCGCAACTGCTCGTTGACCTGGTGGTCGTGGTCGGCATGGAACCCGACCTGTTCGACATAGAACGCCTTGGCGCGGTCGACGTCGGACACTGGGATGAAGACCAGCTCTATCTTCCAGTTCATGCGCAGCACTCTAGGGCCAACGTCCGACAACACATGGACATCGTTCGTTCATCAGTGAACCGAATTGCCCTGAGGGGTTCAGCTCGCAGGAGTGGCCGCCTTAGCCGGAGCGTCCTGGCCGGCGGACGTGTCCTTGGTGGTCCGGGTAAGTGTGTGTTTGTGGTTTGCCATGGCGTCCCGGAACTCCGGTTCGCTCAGGGCCGCTGTCGGGAAGGCTGTGCCGCCGGGTCGCAGGCCGTCCAGGCACATCGTCAGGTAGCGGCGCCATAGGTCCGGCGAGCTGTCTCCGGCCATATCGGCGACGGTGCACATCATGCCGTTGATGAAGCCGAGGTCAGTGGCATCGGCGTCCTCTCGAACTGCGCCGGACTGCTGGGCCCGGTGCAGCAGCTCGCTGATCGGGCCGAAGAGCCGGTCATGGACCTGCGCCATCTTCTGCGGATCGTGGACGCCCATCAGAACCTCGCGCAGTCCGCGATCAGCCGTCTGAACGACCAGGGATGCTTCGAGAAAGGCGACGAGACCTTCCCACGGATCGTCGACCAACATCGCCTGCTCGGCGCTGTTCACGATCGTTTCGATTGTCTGTTCCATCAACGCCGACGCGAGCTCGTATTTGTTCGCGAAGTGCCGGTAGGCGGTGCCGACTCCGAGACCCGCATGGTGGGCCACGTCGTCCAGGCTCGCCTCGAGGCCGCGGCGGGCGAAGACCTCGCGCGCGGCCTCGATGAGCAACTCACGGTTGCGGGCGGCGTCCTTGCGCAACGGGCGGGGGGTCGCGACCTGCTCGGTAGTCATGGCGCAACCTCCCGTCCGATTACCTGCTGGTGACTGCCGATCAGAGTACGACCATCGCATCGCTACTGGCGTCGAAATCAGGCACGCCTGGCCGAAGCATGAGCGCAACCAGGGCGGCACCGACGGTGAAGATGCCCGCCGACCACCAGAAGGCCACCACATAGCTGTGCACAGCGGCCAGTTGCGAAACCGCCGGGTTGGTGAGATGCGCAGCTGCGAAGGTGGCTGCCGCGGACGCGGCGAGGGTGTTCAGTAACGCCGTTCCGACCGAGCCGCCGACCTGCTGCATGGTGTTCACCGTCGCCGACGCAACACCCGCGTCATCAGCTTCGACCCCCAGCGTCGCCAGACTCATCCCGGTCGCGAACACGGTGCCCAACCCGACACCGACCAGCAGCGTTGCGGGCAAGACGTGCGAGACGTAGCTGCTGTTCAGGCTGAGCCCGGTAAGGACCCACATACCGGCCGCGGCAAAGAGCATGCCGACCGGAACCAGGATCTTCGGGCTGATGCGCGTCGATAAGGCGGTCGTGACGATGGCGCTGACGACGACCAGTACGCCCACCATCGGCAGGAACGCCACACCGGTTTGCACTGCGCTGTAGTGCTGCGAACCCTGTAGGTAGTAGGTGAGGAAGAGGAACACTCCGAACATGCCGGCTGCCGCGGCGAACATCGCGAGGAACGCGCCGCCGCGGTTACGGTCGAGAATCACCCGCAGGGGCAACAGCGGCTGGACGGCCCGGGTCTGGATGACTACGAATGCGGCCAGAAGCACGACGGCGGCGACCAGGAACCCGATGGTCAAGCCGTTACCCCAGCCGGCGGTCTCGGCGTGAGAGAAGCCGTAGACGACCGAGAACAGGCCGGCCGAGACGGTGATCGTGCCCGGCCAGTCCAGCTTCGGACGGGTCCCGGCGGCCCGGTGTCGCAGCAGGATGGCACCGCCTACGAGCGCGGCCACGGCGAAGATCAGGTTGACGTACAACGTCCAGCGCCATGATGCGTATTCGGTGAGGAAGCCGCCGAGCAACAGACCGACGGCCGCGCCGGCGCCTGCGACCGCGCCGTAGATGCCGAAGGCCGTGGCACGTTCCTTGGCCTCGGTGAAGGTGGTGGTCAGCAGGGCGAGAGCGGCGGGGGCAAGCAGGGCCGCAAAGCCGCCTTGGACGACGCGGGCGACTACCAACATGGTGAAGCCGTTCGCCGCGCCGCCGACTGCCGAGGCGATCGCGAAGCCGGCGAGGCCGACGAGGAATATCCGTTTGCGGCCGAGCACGTCGGCGAGGCGCCCCCCGATGAGCAGCAGGCTGCCGAACGCGAGCGAGTACCCCGTGACGATCCATTGCCGCTGGCCGTCGGAGAAGTGCAGCGCGCTCTGCGCGGTCGGCAATGCGATGTTCACGACGGTCGAGTCCAGGACGACCATCAACTGCGCGATCGCGAGGATGGCGAGGATCCACCACCGCTGGACGTGGTGCGGGTTGTCGTGATGCGGATGGTCGTGGTCCAAGGCCGGGGCGCGGGTCGCTGAACCCGGCGCCTCGACGGACAAGCTTGTGCTCATGGTTGTTCCCATCAAGTGGCTTTCCGGAGATCATGCCTCCGCTTCAACAGCCACGCTACGCCCAATACGGAGGCGTTAACTCCACTTTCTGGGAGACGCTCGCCACAGCAGTCCAGGGCGAGCTGAGGACCTATGCCAGCTCAGGCCGCCGTCGGGTCGGGCTGGTGTATTCCGAACGTGTTGCCCTCCGGGTCGACGTAGTAGCCCTGCCACGCCATGCCGATGAGCGCCATCTTCGGCAGCGCGACCTGCCCTCCGGCATCCAGGATGCGACGTTCGGTGTCGTCGTAGGCGCTGACTTGCATGGTGCATACGAAGCCATTCGTGCCTTGCCCTATAGCCGGAGCCGGGCCCGGTCGCGGCAACAGACCACCGTTGATACCGGGCTGATCAGCTGGTCCCGTCACGATCCCCCAGTAGGTGGATCCGGTGACGTTGCTGTAGTCCTCGAACGACCAGTCGAAGACGGCGGCGTAGAACGACTTCGCGCGCTCCACGTCATCAGCCTGGATCTCGAAATGCACAACGCGTGACATACAGGATTCCTCCGATCAGGCGACGGGCAACGACGTCGGGCATCGATTGCTCATCGGCCACTCGGGACGTCGGAGGATCGGCACCCAGGCTCGATGGCGGTGGCCGCTAGGGCAGGACCTTGTACAGGTCGACAGGCGTCTCCTCGGGGGGTGTCGGGAACCCGCCGTCGATGCCCTGCTGCATCCGGGGAAGCAGGGTACCGTCACGGAACTTTTCCCAGCTCTCCTTCGACTCGTGCACGGCAATGATCGTCCAACCGCCTGGTGAAGCACCGGCGGCGTGGTAGATCTGACCGTCCGGCAAACGACCTTCGCCGGGGTGGACGGCGGCGATTGATGCCTCGTACTGCTCCCTTGTGCCGCCCGGAAAATGATGCACGATGCCATACGCCATAGCCGTCTCCCGTCGAGTCGCGTTACGCACTCCACTGCACTGGAGCAATGAGACGACCGCCGCCCGAACGCAGGCACAAGCGAGAGGTTCTGCGTGCCGGTAGCCCACGGCGGACGCTAGACCCACTCAGACATCCGAGCAAGGACTCGTCCCTCCGCCTTAGACTCCCGAGTACCTCGACGTACCCGGCCCGGAGGGGTGAGGGAAATGGGTCTATATCAGGAGCGAGTCCTACCGCGGGTGATCAACAAGGCCTGCGGCATGAAGACAGTCCGGCCACTGCGAGAGCGGGTGTGCGCAGGCCTGACCGGGGACGTCATCGAGATCGGCTTCGGGTCTGGACTCAACGTCGGGTTCTACCCGAAGACGGTCACTCGGGTCAGCGCCGTTGAACCCTCTGACCTCGCGTGGAAATTGGCCGGCGAGCGCCTCAACCTTGTCGACATCCCGGTCGAACGGGCCGGGCTCGACGGGCAGGCCCTGCCGTTCGGCGACCACACCTTCGACACCGCACTGTCCACCTGGACGATGTGCACGATCCCGGATGCCGTGGCCGCCCTGCGCGAGCTCCGGCGGGTCCTCAAGCCAGGGGGCACTCTGCACTTCCTCGAGCACGGATTGGCCCCCGACCAGCGGGTGCAACGCTGGCAGCGACGCCTGGACCCGCTGGAAAAGCGCTTGTTCGGTGGGTGCAGCTTCACCAGGGAGATCGTTGTCATGCTGACCGCGGCTGGCTTCACCATCACCGACCTCGACGTGTTCTACGAGAAAGGAGCTCCCAAGTTCGCCGCGGCCGACTCCCTCGGTACCGCGCAGTCGGATTAGCCCAACAGATCCATACTGACGCGGTGGACGATCTTGACCGGTATCGGCCGCCCAGGCATCCGATGCTTGTCAAGGTCTTTCGGCCCGTCGGGTGCTGGAGTGAGCCGGCTCTCGATATGCGACCGAGACCTTTCCGTTATTGAATTGTGACGGTAGGTTCGTGTGGGTGGTTAGCGACCTGCTCGTCCCAGCGGACGGTTCCGGCGACACATCCACGGTCAGGTCGCGCCTCCAGGGGTCGGTGCGGCTGGGATCCGACGGAGCCCGGGAGGTGTTGCTGCCGCTCGGCCTGGTGACCGTTGTGTCGCTCGCGCCATTCATCGGCTACGACCCCGCCCATGCCGGTGGCCGGGTTGTGCTGGTAGGTCTCGTCACGCTGACCCTGCTGGCAGCGGCAGCCCGCCGGGCACGAAGCCTCCGGCTCGGGCTAGCTCTCAGCAGCACCGTCGCCGCCTTCGCACTGCCGTGGGAAGTAAGCTGGTGGCCGCTGCCGGGGGCCGTGGGAGTGCTGGTTTACGTCCTGTCCAGCCTGGTTGGCAGAAGCCCCGCAGACTCGGTGATCCATTTCCGCCTCGGCAGACTCACCCGCACGGATGTCCTCCTCATCCTGAGTCTTGCTGTCGTGTCGGCCGGGTTTTTGTTCGTTTTTCACGCCCTGACGCCGCCCCGCCAGTTCCTCGGTGACCAGTTCGTCGCCGGAATCCCGGTCTGGCTCCTTGTGGTCGCCGGAGTGACATTCGCGGCCGGCAACGCGGCTGTGGAAGAGCTGTTGTTCCGCGGAGCGATCCTGCATCACCTGGGGTATGCCTTCGGGGTGTGGCCGGCAGTGGCGCTGCAAGCCGTGGCGTTCGGACTTCTGCACCTACACGGCTATCCCTACGGCCCGATCGGGGTCGCGTTAGCGACTATCTACGGGCTGCTGCTCGGGGCCATCCGAGTTCGTTCAAACGGACTGCTCGCTCCCTGGGTGGCGCATGTGATCGCAGACAGCGTGATCTTCGTCTTCATCCTGCAAGCTGCAACCAGAACATCTTGACCTGAAGGCTCGTTGGTTCTGTGGGCCGACCTGCGCGATCGGCGCGATGAGTGCGAGAGCCGGATGCAGGCACCGCACGGCGAGGGCTCGAAGCGGCAGTAGCAGGACAGCAAGCAGGATCGCCACCACGACTGCCTGCAGGACGGCGAGCAACCAGTGCCCGCACGCCATGCCCTTTCGGCATTGGCCGTTTCGCGGCCAGCGTCGCTTGCGGTCCATAAGGCGGTCATAAGGTCACTGCTGACGTTGCCCGAATACCCCGTTGGCCAAGCTCTCCGTTATGAGCAACTACGACTACCGCTTGAGCTCGTCCCGCTATCCCCGGCTCGACAAGCAGCGACTGCCGCACCGCGACCTCAAGAAGAAGAAACTCCGCGCAGCGCATCGGCGACGGTCAGCACGGGTAAGTGGTGGCTGCAGAATGTCCCGCCCTAAGGGAAACCGACGAATCAAATATGTTCCTGCCATCGTGCGCGGTTTTGCCGCGGGGCTGCTGAGCATTTACGCGATCATCCTTGCGCAGATAACGCTTCGACCCGCCGCTGCGGAAATCGACAACTCCCATCGCCTCCAAAGCATCGCGTCGGCCTTGTCCGGTGGCCGTCTCGACTGGACAGAAACCGAGGTACTAGGCAATATCGCTCTCTTCGTGCCGGCGGGATTTCTCCTAGCAGTGCTGCTCGGCCGGACGTGGGCAAGTGTGGTGCTGTGCATCGCTGTGTCCGCCGCGATCGAACTGGCCCAACAGCGCTACCTACCGAGTCGGGTGTCATCGCTGGCGGACGTACAGCACAACAGCATCGGCGGCGCGATCGGCGCACTCTCGGCCTGGCCACTGCTGCGTTGGCTCCGGTCGAAAGCCAAAGCCTCCATCCGTCAGGCTCACATCACGTTCATCACCGAGGACCGCGAATCCTGGTCGAGGCCACCACAACTACTGAACCGCCGCGGGTGACCCCGTAGTGGGCCCGGATCAGAAGAGTGGTGGATGTGATAGTTCATGAAATGGGATGACGTGATGGCCGCGCCACGGCTTGCCGCTGGTCGTGAGGCGACAGCGACTGTGACGCGACGGGCACGGCTTGTCCGGGTGGTCGCTGGCAATGCGCGTGATGCATCCGATTGTCGACTGCTGCTCGAGGTATTGGGGTTGGATCCGATAGCCGATCTGCGGGTCGAGTGGGGCACGCAGCTCGTCGGAACCGGGGATCAATGATGGCTCGGGCTTCTGGGTCGGTGGCTCGGCGCGGCGGCCGTGGAATCAGTCGCGCTGGATCTAAGCCCTGGTTCCTACGACGGCGACTACGTCCACTGGGCCGACTGGTAGGTATGGGCTCAGGACAACACCGACACTTCGCACGGCTGCCTGAACGTCTCGCGGACAATTCCTGGTGGTTCTACCACTGGTCCCGGCCCGGCGACATCGTCGACGTGCGCAACACCGGACGGCCCCTGCAGGAATGGAACTCCGGCTACTGGGCTGTGTCCTGGTCCCAGTGGCCCGCCGGAGGCGCCGAATAGGCTTGCGGGCACGGGCCGATCCCCATGCCGACGCCCTAGCAACCCTTGGTGAACGGCTTCCGCGCGATGCAGATCCGTGCCACCCGTATCGAGCTCGGATGGGCGGGAGTCTCCGACGTCGCGTGGACGAGTACACCGCCACTGCCGGCCCAGCAAAGACCGCCTCCCGGCCAGTTCTCATTGAGGGGTTTTCTCTTCAACATCTCACCAGTTGGTTTGGGAAGGATCGATCACATGATTTCTGCAATAAGTCCATCTAGTCGCGAACCAAGCCCGACAGCAGTGTTAAAGGAGAAGGCCTTGAAGACAATTGCCTGGAGACCGGTCCGCTTCGTGGCGGCCCTTCTTTTCACAGGAATCCTTCTTCTCGGTGTTGGTCACGCGGTGGTTGCTGCTGATAGCGCCGACGACAGCACATCCAATTTCACGCCGAGGAACTTCCTTTACATGGCCTCCGACGATTTGAGCAAGGTCCGGACACTGCTCCAGCGTCCGGATGTTGAAGGAGTCCAGGTCATCTATAGCTGGAGGTCCTTGGAGACGGCAAAGAACCAGTACAATTTCTCGCAAATCGAGAAAGACCTGAAGTATGTCGGCGGCTTCCACAAGAAGTTATGGCTACAAATCCAGGATCGTTCTTCTGATCGTAGCTACAAGAACGCGCCGGCCTATTTAATGCGAGATCCTGTCTATCGAGGCGGCATCGTTGCTGAGTACGATGACCCGGATAAAATCAAGCCGGTGATTCAAGGTTGGATAGTGCAGCAATGGAATCCAACTATCCGGCAACGCTATCAAGCGTTACTCATGGCACTGGCCACCCAGTTCGATGGTCGCGTCTATGGCGTCAACTTGCCGGAAACATCTGCCACCGTCGACATCAAGCACGACAAGACCGGATTCACCTGTCAAAAGTATTTCGACGCAGAAATTGAAAACGTTCGGTTCGCCAGGAGCGCCTTTGAGAAATCAAACGTCGTTCAGTACGTGAATTTCTGGCCATGCGAATGGGGTAATGATCACGGGTTCATGTCGAGAGCTTTCGCCTTTGCCAAGAAGAATGGTGTGGGAATAGGTGGGCCCGACATCCTGCCAAATAAGACCGGACAGATGAAGAATTCCTATCCATACCTTCATCGCTACAGAGGCAAACTAAGCATAGTAGCGATGGCTGTGCAGGAGCCAGACTTGATAGATATCAACCCGAAGACCAACCGGCCTTTCACCCGCGATGAATTTGTCGGTTTCGCAAAAGGCTATCTCGGCGCGGACATAATCTTCTGGAGTGTGTCATCTCCATGGCTGAATCAAAAATAGGGCCGACTAGTACTGCGGATAGGTGAACGGCCTGGTTCCGAATTGGCTGAGCTGTTACTCGCGGCGCGTTGCGTGTACTGCCAGCGCGTTGCGTGAGGCCCCTTCGCGGGTGGCCATCGTCGCCGACCTCGTCCGCGCCGGATACCCAACAAGATAGGACGCGGGGCGTGGTTCAGGTCTGCGGCCCGCTGGTCACCGGCGAATGCCTCGCGCAGCAGGAAGATCAGCGGCGCCAACGCTCGGTGCTGGTAGTTCAGAAGCCGCCCGTAGCTAGTCGGCGAACGGCGGGCGTGGCCAGGTAATGCTCAAGGTGCTCGCGCTTGATACCGGCCACGCTCGTCGGCATGCCCCGAGCGGCTAGATAGCGACGGAGGACGAGCCGACCAGGAGGTAGGAATCGATAGTGCGGGGCTGCCGGGCTTTGGCCCGCAGGTGGGGAGCTTCCAATCGTCCAAAGAGGCCGCCCAGCTCGTCCACGGCCACGTTCCGCACCTCAGTCAGGCACCGACACAGGCAGCTGTCGCACCTTCGTGCCGTCCCAAGGTGTGTTGTACTTCTCGCGAAGGTCAACAAAGTCGCGGTGCGTGGGCCCCGTCGGACTCGAACCGACAACCTACGGATCAAAAGGACAATTGCTTTTCACCTTTGTGCAGGCCCTTGCGTGCCAAGGGAACAGACGATTGCCGCGATCCTTTGGACATACAATCCTCCGCTGTACGGAGGGGTGTACCTCCAGCGGAACTACCGCCGTGGCGCACCATGTAGCTCGGGTGCTGGCGCGTCCTGACATAACTGAGTAATCATTTCCGTAGTGAGCCGAACGGCCCGCTCCCGCTGATGGGGTCGGGCGAGCCACGGCTTGGACTACAACAGCAACGCACCGCCATCGACGGGCAGCGCGACGCCGGTGATGTAACGGGCCTCGTCCGAGGCAAGGAACAGCACCGCATTGCTGACATCGATGGACTCGGCCCATTCGATCGGCAGCAGAATGGTGGCGCCGGACGCCCTGCCGAAGTCCTCGCGGGTGGGCTCGGCGATGTCCGGGCTGAACAGTTTGTACATGCTCTCGTTCTGGATCATGGCGGTGTCGACCTGCGTCGGATTCACCGTATTCACCCGAATGCTGTACTGCGCAAGCTCCTGAGCCAATGTCTTCATCAGCCCAACGACGCCGTGTTTGGCCGACACATAGTGGGAAACGCCGTTGTAGGAGCGTAACCCCGCCACTGAAGAGGTCAGCACGATCGAACCACCACGACCACCGGCGATAAGGTGTGGAATGGCTACCTTGGCCGTCCGCCAGACGCCGCTGAGATTGATGTCGATCATCTGGCCCCAGGTGTCCTCGGACAGCTCGTGCGACTGACCATTGGACAGGATTCCAGCGTTGGCGCTGACGATGTCGAGACGACCCAGTTCGGCGACGCCGGCATCCACCGCGGTCTTGAGCGAACCGACGTCTCGCACATCGGCATGACTGGCCACGATGCGCCGGTCCAATGCCTCGACGAGTCGGACCGTCTCGGCCAGATCGGCCTCGGTCGCCATCGGATAATTGGTGGTGTCGATATCACCGCAATGGTCGACTGCGATGATATCTGCGCCCTCCTGCGCGAGCCGGACGGCGTGACTGCGCCCCTGCCCCCGAGCGGCTCCGGTGATGAAGGCAACCTTGCCTTCGACCCGACCTGTCATGAAGATCCTCCTGTGTTGATCACTTGATGAGTACGCCCGCGTCCACCGGCAGCGCGACTCCAGTTATATAGCGCCCCTCGTCGGAGGCCAGAAACAGCACCGCGTTGCTGACGTCCCGAGCATCCACCCAGGGAATGGGCAGCGCGTTCATGGCTTGGGATATCGGGGCGAAGTCCTCGCGGTTTGGAGCATCGAGAGCGGGGCAGAACAGTTTATACATTGACTCGTTCATGATCATTGGGGTGTCGACCTGCGTGGGATTCACGGTGTTGACCCGAATCCGGTGCGGGGCAAGTTCCTGCGCCAGCGTCTTCATCAATCCGACCACGCCGTGCTTGGCCGCGGTGTAGTGCGCGATGTTCGCATAGCCCTTCAGGCCGGCAGCCGAGCTGGTAAGCACTATCGCACCACCACTCCCGCCGGCGAGCAGGTAGGGAATGGCCGCCTTGCACGTGCGCCAGACGCCACTGAGATCGACATCGACGATATCCAGCCACGTCGGCTCCGTCATCTCCAGCATCGGCGCCGGCTTATTGACCCCGGCATTGGCACACACGATGTCAAGCCGGCCCAATCGCGCCACCCCCTCGGCGACGGCCGCATCCAGGCTCGGTTGGTCCCGGACGTCGGCCTGACGCGCTACGATGCGCCGGCCCAGTGTCTCGACCTGACTGACCGTCTCGGCCAGATCCTCGGCGGTCCCCAACGGGTAGGGCACCTCGGCCAGATCACCGCACAAGTCCACCGCGATGATGTCGGCACCCTCCTCGGCCAAACGCACCGCATGGCTGCGGCCCTGGCCGCGCGCCGCCCCGGTGATGAAGGCGACCTTACCCTCCAGCCGTCGGGTCATTTGATCAACCCGTACCGGCGGCGGTCGATGGTGATGGCGACCGCCGCGATGACGACGGCGCCCTTGACGATGAGCTGGGTGTATGGGTCTACCGAGGTGATATCCATACCCGAGCTAAGAATCACGATCACCAGGGTGCCGAGCAGCGTCCGGTGCGGGCCGCCGACACCACCGGACAACGCCGTGCCACCGACCACGATCGCGGCGATGGAGTTGAGCAGGCTGGGGTCCGCACCCATCGGGACCCCAGTGCTCGCCTGCCCGGTGAGGACTATCCCGGCAACCGCGGCGATCACTCCGGACAGTGCGAATACCGATAGCTTCACGCTGCGAACTCGAACGCCACTCAGCCGGGCTGCCCGCTCGTTACCGCCTACCGCGTACAGATGACGGCCGTAGGATGTCACGAAAACCAGCACCGTGAACACCGCCACCAGCGCGATCGCGATCAGGGCGCCGTTGGGCAGACCGGGGATGGCGGACTTATTCACCAAGGTGTTTAACAAGCTGGACTTGTAGCTCACGGGGCCACCGTGGGAGATGGTGTTGGAGATGCCGTCCAGAACCGACATCATGCCCAGGGTCACCAGGAAAGATGGGACTTTGAAGACGGTTGCGATCACCCCGTTCGCCAGACCCACCGCGCCACCGGCCAGCAGAACGGCGAGCACAGCGAGCACACCGCCGAGCGGATCAACCCATTTGGCGATGAGGATTCCCGCCAGGGTGGCGTTCGCGGCCACCGACAGGTCGATACCTCCGATCAGGATCACGAAGGTACCCCCCAGCGCCAGCAACGTCAGGAACGCCATCTGCCGCAGGATGTTCTGCGCGGAGCCGGTGGAAATGAATGCCGAGTTCTGCGACCCGAAGTAGGCGATGAGAAGAATCAGCGCCACGATCGGGACGAGTACGGTGCTATATCGCGTCAGGTAGCCACGCAGGCCGGACAACGCCGATGGCGGCGGGAGGGGTGACGCAGGATCGGTGCCGGTCCTCGGCGGGATCAGGTCAATAGATTTCTCAGTCATGACAGCCTCACATCATGTACTTGACGACGTCGAGTTCGGAAGGTTTTTCCGATACCGGAGAGGAAATCTCGGCTGCCACCCGGCCATCCTTGAGCACCAGTATCCGGTCGGACAACCCGATGATCTCTTCGAGGGATTCGGCGCACAGCAGCACCCCGACACCCTGGGAGGCCAGGCTGCGGATCAGCTTGTAGATCTCCTCCCGGGTGCCCACGTCGATGCCGCGGGTCGGGTCGTCCAGCACCAGTACCCGGCAGTCTCGGCCCAGCCAACGCGCGAACACCGCCTTCTGCTGATTACCGCCTGACAACTCGCGGATTGGCGTGGACAACGAACCGACCTTGACCTGCAGGGACTTGGCCAGCGCATCGGTCTTGATCCGCTCCGCACCCAGGCGTAGCAACCGCGACCATCGCGAGGCGATCAGGTCGAGAAAGCCAATGGAGATGTTCGACCTGACGGACATCGTCATGAACAGCGAATCGCTCGCACGCTCCGGAGGGACGTAGAACACCCCATGCTTGACGGCCTGTGGAACCGTCCACCGCGCCTGCTCGACACCGGCGAGAGCGATCGTCCCCGAGGTGAGCCGCTCGGCGCCGGCGACGGCCGCGGCCAGTTCGGACTTGCCGGAACCGACAACCCCGGCAAGCCCCAGGATCTCCCCGGGGTGCAGCGCGAAATCCACATCGGTGAAGGCTCCGGCCAAGGTGGCGCCGGTGATCTGCACGATAGGTTCGGTCGAGGATGCCCCGTGCTGTTCATCCTCGCGGTAGTAGTCCAGACTGCGCTCGCGGCCCACCATGAGTTCGTGCAACCTTGCGTCGGTGACCCCTTCGTTGGCCAGGGTTTCCACCGATCGCCCGTCGCGCAGCACCATCAACCGGGTGCTGAGCCGCATCACATCGGTCAAAATGTGCGAGACATAGATAAACGCGACGCGGTGTCGCCAGCGCCCGATGAGCGAGAACAGGATCTCGACCTCGTGCTCGCTCAGTGCACTGGTCGGCTCGTCCAGCAGGATCAACGGTGCCCGCTCAGTAAACTGAGCAGACGCGAATGCCTTGGCGATCTCGACCAGTTGTCTCTGTGGATAGGTCAGATCACCCACCTGTGCATCGGCGCGGATGTCCTCGATGTGCATCTCGGCCAGCAGATCAGTCGCAGCCTGGCGCAGCCTGCGGATCCGCGACAAGCCCACCCCACCGACCATGGCCTCCCGGCCCAGATAGATGTTCTCGTAGACCCGCAAGGATTGGACCAGCGCCTGTTCCTGCACCACCACAGCCACGCCGAGGTCGGACAGCTTTCGCGGCTCCCCCAGCGGAGCCGATACCCCGTCGACCGTCATCTCGCCGGCGTCCGGCCGCACGGTCCCGCTGAGCACCCCGATCAGCGTCGACTTGCCGGCCCCGTTCTCGCCGATCAGGCCGAGCACCTCACCGGTACGCACCTCGAGCGAAACGTCCCGCAGCGCGCGGACCGAGCCGTAGCTCTTGGAGATACCGGTGAGGGTCACCGTTGAGGTCGAAGGCACAACTGTCCAACTTTCGAATGGTGAATCGGATCAGGCGACGAGCTTGCCCTTGTAGTCGAATAGCGGGCCGGACTTGAAGGCAGCGGCGTAACTGGCCCGGACGCCGGCGATATCGGCGTTGTCCCAGGCCGAATTCAGCTTGTACTGATCCTGCGGGACGCCGGCGTAGTACTCCTTGGGATCAATCGGGTTCAGCAGGGTCTGCGGGTCCCAATCGGTCGGGTGCAGCGCCTTGCTCATCTTCGCCCAGTCGAACGGCAGGGTCTTGGCGTAAACGGTCGAGAGCACCTTGTCCGCCATATCAGGGGTCACCAGCAACGCACCCTGTGACAGGAAGGTCTCGGGCAGCGCCAACTTCACCCCGTTGAGTACGTCGAAAACGGTGACGCCGAGAATGCCGGCACTCAGGCCACCAACGGTTGCGCTCGTCAGGTACTGCTTGCCGTCGGCGATGTACTGGATGTTCTGCTTGTTGCCGTCGAAACCGGTGACAATCTTGCCCTTGATGCCCTGGGCGTCGAGTGCTGCGATGACCCCGGCCGCTTCGCTGTCGTTCTGGGCGAAGACGCCCACGAAGTCCTTGACCGATGGCAGCAGGTTGGTCAGCGACTTGCGCGCGTCCTCCGACGTCCAGTTTCCGGGATTCGCCGTGATCACCTTGATGTTCGGGTAATTCTTGAGCGTCATGTTCAAGCCGGCGGTACGCTGGTCGTCCGCTGACGATCCCTTTTGCCCGGGAACGTGGATTATCGTTCCGGAGCCACCGACCTTGTCGAACAACGCCTTCGCGGTGGCTGCCGCGATTTTCACCGAGGGCGGCGTGATGAAACGGACCCACTTGTCCGCATCTGCTGGCGTGTACCACGGCGGAGCGGTATAGGAGCTGGCATACAGGATGCCGGCCGCCTGGCAGGCCTTGGTCACGGCCGCCGCCTGCGCCTCGGTGGCTGGAGTACCGAAGATCGACTTTCCGCTGGCGGTACGGACGTTTCCGACCTGTCCGATAGCGGTACTGACGTTGCCCTGGTCCTCGAAGGAAGCCATTTGTACACCGAGGGCGGCGCTGGCCTGTTTGCCGCCCTCGTCGAAGGCAACGAAGAAGTCATTGGACAGCGTGGTGACCTGGCACCAGGTTTTGTCGTGCTTAAGGTTGCCGGCAGCCGTACCGGCGGCAGAGCCCGGCGAACCTGACGAGCTCTTCGACGAGCCGCTGCTGCACGCTGCCAGGCCGAGCGTGATGCCCGCCGCGCTCATGGCCGTGATGAACGCCCGTCTGGACACCGGGTTCACGAACTGACCGTGAAGCGCCGTATCGACGATCCGCGATTCGGTGGAAGCCACTTTCCTCATCTCCTTGAGATGCACATGGCCCGCCACGGCCCCGGTGGGCCGCAGTCACAGGCTGTTTCGTCTACCGGGCGGGTCAGCCCGGTACTGCCTTGCCAGTGGTTACTACTGGATTTCTGGGTTCAGCTCGGCAGTGAACCAGCTGGCTGCATGCGCCGCTGCCACGGCGAGCTTGGATTGATCGCTGTACAGGGTCATGTGCGAGGTGTGCGGCAGCACGACCAACTTCTTCTTCTCGGTGGGGATCCGGTTGTAGGTCTCGATCTCCAGATCCCACAGCGTCAGGTCGTCCCCCTCGGCAACCACCATCAGCGTCGGGGTGTCATAGATCCGGACCGCGAACGGGTTCACGTCGTAGTTCAGCAGCAGGTCAACCGACTCCATCGTGCTGGAGTTCTGATAGAGGGGCGCTTCGGTCTGCTGCAGCGCCGCGAACGTGGTGCGTGTCTCCGGGAACGGCCAGGATGACAGCTCCTGGTCCGGGGTGACGCTGGCGTGCGGCAAATACGTTCGCTTACTGGGGTCATCGAAGCGCAGTTGGCGATCCTCCAGTATCGCCTGCCACAGCTTGCGATAACCCATTGTGCCGTGGATCCGGCGCATGTTGCGGTAGCCGTCGGTAACGGGGATCTGGCTGACGACCGCCTTGACCCGCGGATCGGTCGCGGCCAGCACCAACACGTGGCCGCCGGAGTAGGAGATGCCCCAGGCACCGAGCCGATCGGCATCGATACCATTCGTACGCTCGAGGAAGCTGAGCGCGTTCTGGTAATCCCGGATCTGCGCGGTGGGGTCGATGTGCTGGCGGATATCGCCGTCGGACACGCCGAAGTTGCGGTAGTCGAACACCAGGGCAGCAATGCCAGCCTTGGCGAATTCCTCGGCATAATAGGGCATTACGAGTTCACGGACATAGCACCAGCCGCCGGCCAGGACTACGGCCGGGGTATCCCGGTTGGTGTTCTCCGGACGGTAGAGCCATCCGCGAATACGGGTGCCCTCACTGTCGAACTCGATGTCTTCGCGACGCATCGTGAGCTCTCCGATTTCGTTGGATTGCAGGTAGAGGCAGCCCGAAGGGCCGATGCGCCAGGTCTGCGGCGACATCGGTTCAGGGTCGGGCTGAGCGCCGGTGAACTGCACTGGCGAGAGTTGGGTAGGTGCGGACCATCGTGGAACGCCGAAACATGATTGTCAAGTACCACTTGACCCCCCATCCTGGCGAGGAACGCAACGTTGCCCCCTTGAGAGCAGGGAAAATGCCACAAATTGCTGTCAAGTGACACTGGACGCATGGTGTCGCGGCAGTTACATTGAGGAAACATGAACGCGGCCGCAGCACCTCGGAACACTGGACGCGTCGACGGGAGAACTCATGGATCGCGGCCCATTGCTCGACGCCTACCGGCAGATGTCCGTCATACGCCAGATGGAGGAGCGGATCTCGACGCTGTACCGGGACGGTGACGTCCCGGGCTTCGTGCACACCTCGCTGGGGCAGGAGGCGTGTGCTGTAGGAGCGCTCTTTCATGCCCGTCGCTCAGACATAATCACGTCCACGCACCGTGGGCACGGACATGTGTTGGCAAAGGGGCTCGAACCACGCCGGATGCTCGCCGAGTTGATGGGCAAGGAGACCGGTTCCTGCCGGGGCCGCGGTGGTTCCATGCATGTCGCCGATCCGAGTATCGGCATTTTCGGCGCCAACGGCATCGTCGGCGCCGGCATGCCGATCGCACTCGGCGCCGCTCACGCGATTGCCGCTCGAAAGCAGGACGACGTGGTGGTGGCCTTCTTCGGTGACGGAGCCGTGGCAACTGGTGCGTTTCATGAATCGTTGAACGTCGCCTCGCTGCGCGGTCTGCCTATCGTGTTCTTCTGCGAGAACAACCGTTACTCCGAATTCTCCCGCTCGGTGGACCAGCACCCGGTGCCGATGGAACAACGCGCCCTCGGCTACGGCGTCCCGTTCGTCTCGCTGTCGGGCAACCGCGTCGACGAAGTCGCCGACGGCATGGCCGACGTGCTGGACAAGGTGCGCGCCGGGGGTGGCCCGTTCCTGGTCGAGGCACTGACCCTGCGGGTACACGGCCATTACGAAGGTGATCAGCAGAAGTATCGCGACCAGGCCGAACTTGATGAGGTGGCCGCCACAGACCCGTTGATCACAGCACGTGCGAAGCTGCTCGAACTCGGCGCCATCGAGGGGGAGCTGGACGATCTCGACCGACAGGCCGCGGCGGTCATCGCCGATGCCGAGTCGTTTGCGCGCAACTCCGCGGTTCCCGATCCGGCCGGCGCAGGCGAGTACGTCTACGCACCGCGTCACACGGTGGCCGACACCCCGATCACGGCGCCGGCGCAGGGTGAGAAGCCCTCTTCGGGATCACGTATCCTGCGCAAGGCATTGCGGGACGCGCTGGCCGACGATCCCTCGGTGTTCCTGGCCGGTATCGATGTCGCCGGTGGCAACGTCTTCGGAATCACGCGCGGCCTGAGTCAGGAATTCGGAGACCGGGTGCTCGACACTCCCATCGCCGAGACCGCGATCATGGGCATCGGGGTCGGCGCGGCCATGGCCGGTCTGCGTCCGGTGGTAGAGCTCATGTACCTCGATTTTCTCGGCGTGTGTTTCGATCAGATCCTGAATCAGGCAGCCAAGTTGCGGTTCATGACCGGAGGTGCGGTGACCGTCCCGTTGGTAATCAGGACCCAGTTCGGCTCCGGTCATTCCTCAGGCAGCCAGCATTCACAGAGCCTGGAAGTGCTGCTGGCACACGTACCCGGTCTCACCGTGGTGATGCCCAGTTCCGGCAGCGACATGTACGGCCTGCTGCGCACCGCCATCGAGGATGACAACCCAGTCGTCTTCATCGAGAATCGGCTGCTCTATGAGAAGAAATGGGCGATGCCGCCGACCGATCACCGCGTACCACTGGGAAAAGCTCGTATTGTGCGACCGGGCCGTGATGTGACCCTGGTTTCCTGGTCGCGGATGCTCTACGACGCGCTCGATGCCGCCGAGACCCTGCGCGCAGAGGGCGTCGAGGTAGAGGTGATCGATCTCCGTACGATCGTTCCGTTCGATCGCGAGACCATCTTGCGCTCCCTGGCACGCACCAACCGACTGGTGATCGCACACGAGGCCGTCGTGGACTTCGGGGTTGGTGCCGAACTTGCCGCCCTCGCCGTCGGTTCCGGCTTCTGGTCCCTTGACGCACCCGTTGCCCGGGTCGGCGCGGCCTACTCCCCGGCGCCGTATGCCCCTAACCTGGAACAGCAATGGCGCGCAGGCCCAGCCGATATCGTACGCACCATTCGTGAGGTGTTGGCCCAATGACCGATGAACACACGACCCTGACGGCAACCCGACCGCACCATCTCAACTACGAGCTGCCGCAGCATACCTTTGCCCAAAGGCTACGGCTCGTCGCGCGCCTGCGGCCGGACGAACCGGCGGTGATGGAAGGCGATGTGTGCCTGACCTACAGCGAGTTGCTCGGCGCGGCCGAGCGGGTTGCGGCCGGGCTCCAGGATCTGGGCGTCCGACCGGGCGACCGGGTGGTCACGCAACTGCCCAACTGGTGGGAGGCGACCGTCGCGAGCTGGGCTGTTTTCCTAGCCGGAGCGATACTGGTACCGGTGGTCCCGATCTACCGAAGTCAGGAACTGGCCTTCATCATCGGTCAGGTGAAACCCCGCGTGTTGATCGCACCGATGCGATACCGCTCCTACGACCATGCCGCCGAACTGCGTCATCAGGTCGGGACCACGGCCACCGTGCTTGACGTACGCGGCGCGGACGGTCCCAGCTGCTTCGAACGGTTGTTGGCCGGACCGCACCGGTCGGTCGAGCTGTCGGGCATGCCGGAGGACATCGCCGTCGTGCTGTACACCTCGGGTACCACGTCCCAGGCCAAAGGCGCATTGCACAGCCACCAAACCTTGCTCGCCGAAGCAGCAGACGTCTCTCGATGGTGCCGTTTGAGCAATGTGGATCGGGTGTTCATGGCCTCTCCGCTGAGCCACATCACCGGGCTGAGTTACGGCATCCTGCTCCCGGTCGAACTGGGGTGTGCCGTCGTCCTGCAGGATCAGTGGGACCCGTCCGAGGCCGTCCGACTCATCGAACGGCACCACTGTACTTTCACTGTCAGCTCCACCCCGTTCCTGCGCGGTCTGGCAGCTGCGTACAGCGGACCATCGAGCCTGGTTACCTTCGTCTGCGGCGGCGCCGACATACCGGCCGACCTGGTGCGGCAGGCTCATCGGGCGATGGGAACGCGGGTGGTGCGCACCTACGGTTCGACCGAGTTGCCCACCTCGTCGATGGCGAATCCCTTCGGTGACCTCGATGTCGCAGCGGACGGTGAGGGAATTGCCATGGAGTCCAACGAGCTTGAGGTACGGGCCGATGCCGAGTCCGGCCACGAACTGCTCGTGCGGGGACGTGAACTGTTCCTCGGTTACCTCGATGAGGATCTCAATGCGGCGGCCTTTACCGAGGACGGTTGGTTCCGGACGGGCGACCAGGCCCGGATCGACGCCGATGGCACGGTGCATATCATCGGCCGGATAAAGGACATCGTCAACCGAGGCGGCGAAAAGTACAGCGTCGCGGAGGTGGAATCGCTGCTACTTCGCCACCCCGCGGTCGCGGACGTGGCTGTGGTGAGCTATCCCGACCCGGTCCTGGTGGAGCGGGCCTGCGCCTTCGTCGTGCCGGTACCGGGTACGGCACCGACCCTCGCAGAGTTACGGGACCATGTGGTGGCCTCCGGCACCGCGATCCAGAAGGCTCCGGAGATGCTGGTGATCGTCAATGACCTGCCCCGGACCGCGAGCGGGAAGGTGCAGCGGTTCATGTTGCGCGATCAGGTGCGCGGAACCGATGGCGCGGCCCGGCAGGTGAGTCGGTGAGCACGATTTCCGCCGCGGACCGTATTCTCAGAGCCGCCCCGCAGCCCACCACAACAGGGAGCACCCCGTGGCCGCTTCACGCAGGACCGGCCGGCCCGCGCCGACCGCGATGAGCGAGTCGGTCGGCGATAACGTACGGGCCGAACGAAAGAAGGCCGGTCTGTCGGTTCGTGAACTGGCCCGGCGACTCGGCGTTTCGGCGAGCTTCCTTTCCCAGTTCGAACTTGGTCAGAGCCAGGCCGCAGTGAGCACTCTCTTTGCCATTGCGAGTGAATTAAACGTTTCGCTCGATGACCTGCTCGGCCATTCGATCGACAAGACGCCACCCCGCAATCCGATCAAGTCCCCCGCAGTTCCGGAGTACCTGACATTCCAGACTGGGGTCCGGTGGAAGCGGCTGGCCGATCTCGGGCAGGATGCGGTGGATTTTCTGCTGACCGAGTACGAACCCGGGGCGGATTCCGCCCCGGCAGATCAGCCACAGCAACACCGGGGAAATGACTACGGTTACATCCTCGAGGGCACCCTGACGGTGGTGGTCAAAGGTCGAAAACGGCGCGTGAAGCAGGGCAGTGCCATTGCGATGCGCGGAGACGAACCGCACCGGCTGATGAACGAGACGGATCAGCTGGTCCGTGCGATCTGGTTCGTCACGAACTGAGCAGCTCACGTCCCCGGGCGATCAGGTCGGTGACCGCCGTGCCGGCACTGGCGAACTCGGGCCCTACGGTGAGGCCCTGCAGGTAACGGGCGTGAATCGTCTGTGCGATCACGGCAAGCTTGAAGTGCCCGAACGCCTCGTAGAACGCGAGGTCTTCGATCACGGATTCCGACACCTGCTCGTAACGGCGCGCCAGATACGCCCCGTCTGGAAAGCCGTGGTTCGTCGAGACCGGATGACCGGCACCCGTGACACGGGCCGACAGCGGGCTCCAATAGGTCAGCAGCAGCCCGAGATCTGCCAGCGGATCGCCGAGAGTCGCCATCTCCCAGTCGATGATCGCCGCCACCCGGCCGTGATCGCCCGCATCGAGAATGGTGTTGTCCAGGCGGTAGTCCCCGTGCACGATCGCCGAGCCCGGCCGACCCGGCAGCCGTTGAATGAGCTGTGCTCCAAGCTCGTCCAGGGGCTGCCCGGTCGCGGCACCACGGGAGTCCGCCCACTGCCGCTGCCACCGGGTGACCTGCCGCTGCAGATAGCCCACCGGACGTCCCAGGGATGCGAGACCAGCCGCTTCGGGATCGACGCGGTGTAGCGCGACTAGCTGGTCGACGAGCTCATCGCCGGCCCGGCGCGCATCCTCGGCCGAGATCAGCGCAGCGTCGGCATCGCTGCGCACCACCAGGCCATCGACGAACTCCATCACGAAGAAGGGCGTGCCGATCAAGTCGGTATCGGTCTCGAAGTGCAGCATCTCCGGTACCCGGACACCGGCCGGCCTCAATGCCGTCATCACCCGGTACTCGCGCGCCATGTCGTGCGCGGTGGCCAGTACATGACCCAGCGGCGGCCGCCGGAGCACCCACGCCCGAGTCCCGGCGGTAAGGCGGTAGGTCAGATTGGATCGGCCGCCTTCGATCACCTCGACGGACAGATCGGCAGGCGTGACCTCCAGCGGGCCGGCGAGCGTGCTGCGCAGCCGATCGAGATCGACGCCGGGGACGTCGATCACGTCAGGCCCTCCACAGTTGGGCGCCAGGTCGAGTGACGGCGATATTGGGGACGGCCGCCCACCGGGACAGCCGGGTAATACTGTGCACGAGTTCTGCGATGTCGTCGCTGGTGATCATGGTCGCCGGGTCTATCCGTTCGCGCATCCATTCGCTCATGTCGGTATCGACGAACCCTGGTGAGATCGCGGTGGCACTGACCCCGTGCTCGGCCTCGGCGACGGTGATCGACTCGCAGAGCGAGATCAACGCCGCCTTGCTGGCGCCGTAGGCGGCCAGATCGGGCTCGGCCGCAATCCCAGTGATCGAGGCGATGGCGATGATCTTGGCACCGCGCCGGCTGCTCGCGGCGGCTACTCGCAATGCCGGTAATGCCCGCTGTACCAGCAGGAACGGTGCCCGGACGTTGACGGTGATCTGTGTGTCGAACCGCCTGATGGGATAGTCGGCCAGCGGGCCGCCGAAACCGACGCCGGCAGACAGCACCAACACATCGAGGTTGCCATGCAGCGCCTGGTGCTGATCGACCAGTTCGATCACCTGGGCCTCATCGGCCATGTCGGCCGGGGCCACGTGGACCCGGCGGCCGAACTGCCGCAACTGCTGGGCGACCGGTTCCAACGTGCCAGGTGAGCGGGCCGACACCGTCAGGTCGAAACCCTCGGCGGCGAGCCGGCGCGCAATAGCCAGCCCGATACCCCGGGACGCACCGGTGATGAGCGCGGTGCCGGTGCGGCTCATGCTTCGACGGTGCGGTGACGTCGGCTGACTCGCTTGGCGATGGCCCACCGGTGCGTGTCCGACGGGCCGTCGTACACCCGGAATGCCCGGACCTCGCGAAAGTACCGCGAGAGCAGCACATCTTCGGAGATGCCGAGCGCCCCGCAGATCTGCACGGACCGGTCGACCACCCGGTACGCCGCCTCGGCGACGAACACTTTGGTCATCGAAGACAGGTGCCCTGCAGCTGAGTCGGTTGCGGACTGGTCCAGCTGCCAAGCAGTTCGATAGATCATCGCGCGGCTTGCCTCGATGTCGATCTCGGAATCGGCGATCTGCTGCTGCACCATGCCTAGATCGGCGAGATAGCCGCCGAATGCTTTTCGGGTGGTGGCATAACCTAGCGCGATGTCCTGCGCACGCCGGGCGATTCCCAGCCAGCGCATACAGTGGGTCAATCTGGCCGGGGCGAGTCGCACTTGGGCGTACTCGAAACCCCGGTCGACCTCGCCCAGCACCTGATCGTCGGGTACCACACATTCGTCGAACACGATCTCGCTGTGACCGGCGAACAATCCCTGATCCATCGTGTCGATGTCTCGGACGAGCTTGAAACCCGGAGTACCCGCATCTACCAGGAACATGGTTGCACCGCCCGCGTCCCCGGCCACCCCGGATGTGCGGGCCATGACGATCGCGAATGCCGCGCCCCGGGCACCGCTGATGAACCATTTGCGGCCGTCTATCCGCCACCCGCCGGCTACCCGGGTAGCGGTGGTCGCCAGCGCCCGCGGGTCGGCGCCGGCACCCGGGGCGGGTTCGGTCATCGCGAAGCAGGACCGCGTGTCACCAGCAGCGAGGGGCTTGAGGTACCTCTCGCGCAGGACCGGGCTGCCGACCACTTCGAGCAGGTGCATGTTGCCCTCGTCCGGCGCAGCACAATTGGTCGCAAGCGGGCCGAGCAGCGAGTACCCGGCCTGCTCGAAGACCACCGCCTGACCGCGCATATCGAGGCCGAGGCCGCCGTACTCCGGCGGCATCTGCTGGCAGAACACGCCGGCCTCCCGCGCGGCCTGCTGTAATTTCGCCCGCACCGACTCGTCCCCGTCGTGCAGCGCCCCGCGGACGCGTATCTCGACCGGGATGACGACCTCGCGGACCAGCGTCGCAGTGCGAGCCGCGAGGTCCGCCACCTCGTCGGGAACGGTGAACTCTATCGACACGGTCGCCCTTTGCTCACGGTAGCTAATGATCATTAGCTATGTCCATCGAGGAATATAGCGCCCCTGCGACCTCATGCGCTAGCGCTCCCTAGCCGTATGATGGATTCGTGCGGAATGACGGGACAGGGCGCGGGACTACCGACTCCGCGATCGTGGACGCCGCGCGAGAGCTGTTCGCCGAACACGGCTACCGGACGACCACGATGACCGACATCGGTTCGGCCGTCGGTATCCGGGGACCGAGCCTCTACAAGCACATCGCTTCCAAGCAGGAGCTCCTCGCCACGATCATGCTAGGGACAATGCGGGCGCTGCTGCGGGATCAGCAGGCCGCGCTGGCGGCGGGCGGTGACCCCGGGATTCGAGTGCGCAGGATGGTCGAGGCGCACGTGCGCTACCACGCCAGTCACCGCCAGGAGGCGTTCGTCGGCAACCGCGAGATCGGCAGCCTCACGCCGGAGAACCGCACGCGAGTATTGACACTGCGCGCGGAATACGAGCAGACGCTGCGCGCAGTCATCGAGGAGGGTTGCCGAACGCAGCGGTTCAATGTGCGATCGGCTCGGCTGGCGTCCTACGCCATCCTCGACATGGGCATGGGTGTTTCGGCGTGGTTCCGCGCCGACGGGGAGAATTCCGTCGACGAGGTCAGCTACGTCTACGCCGATCAGGCCTTGCTTCTACTTGGCGCGTCAGACTGATCGACGACTCGAAAGGTGAAGCCAGTCGCTGAGCGCTCGGCGGGATTTCAATCTCCTGCCGGGAGCGACCGCTGATGGCCTCGTCGAACCACACTTATCCACCTGGCTTGCAGGCCCGCCCACAGCCCCCTTGCCGATGACCGGCGCGACCTGG
>JAVEET010000258.1 GCA_030840295.1 Pseudonocardiales bacterium | reverse complement strand
TGGTAGGAGGGAAAGTCGATCGGCGGAGCACCCGGCTCGGGATTGTCGGCGCGGTTGAACACTTTGTAGGCCACGCGATTGCCGTCGACGACGTACCAGATGAGTGGGCTGTAGACCTGCGGCGACGCACCCATGGTGCCTTCGAGGAATTTGGTGATCTCATCGGGGCCGGTGAAGGTGCCATAGAAGTGGTCGAAGTAGGTCGCGTCGTCGGTGAACATGTGCGCCCAGGCATGCCAGTCCTCGAGCACTGGTCCAGTCATGAAGTAGCGCCGGAACTCTCGTTCGACCTCTGCAATGTCCGCCATCGTCATCCTCCCAGCCGCAGTCCGGTGTTACGGGTGCCGAACACATCGGCAGCCATGATCGCACCGAGTGTGTTTGCATCCCAGCGCTTTTGGCCGTTGGACACAGACGCCACGGAGTGCCAGCCCTTCATCAGCTGGAGGTGCTCGCCCATGGCTCGGATCACCTGACCGCTGACGTGGCCGGCCTCCGGACTGGCCAGCCAGGCCACCAGCGGCGAACCCAGCGACGGGTCCTTGGGATCGAAGTCGTCCTCGGCGCGCTCGTCGGGCTCGATGGCCGGCTCTGCTCCGGGCATGGACGCGGACATCCTGGTCCGCCCACCCGGGCTGATGGCGTTCACGGTGGCACCGATCGACGCCAACTCCAGGCTCAGGGTCTGGGTCAGCCCGACGATCGCGGCCTTGGCAGCGCTGTAGTTGGTCTGCCCGAAGTGGCCGTGCAGGCCGGCCCCGGACGTGGTGTTGATGATGCGGCCGTACACCTTTCCGCCGGATTCCTTGGATTCCGCCCGCCACTTGCGCGCGACCGCACGGCTGGTGAGCCAGCTGCCGCGGACGTGCACCCGTATCACCAGGTCGAAGTCGTCGACGGTCATGTTCCAGATCGCCTTATCGCGTACGATGCCCGCGTTGTTGACGACGATGTCCAGCCGGCCGAGCTGCGAGTAGGCTCGTTCAACCGCCAGGTCGACCTGCTCTTCAGCGCCGACATCGCTGAAGTCGGAAACCGCGGCGCCGCCACGGCTTTCGATGATGGCCACCACCTCGTCGGCGACCTTGCCGGTGCCCTCCCCGGACAGGCTGGTGCCCAGATCGTTGACGATCACGGTTGCGCCGTGCCTGGCCAGTTCGAGCGCGTGGCCGCGGCCGATGCCGTGCCCGGCACCGGTCACCAACGCGACTTTGCCGTCGAGCAGTCCGGTCATGCATGCTCCTTGATTGGGGTGAACACCGTGAGGTACGGGCTGTCCGGATCGTCTCCGTCTACGGGGCGGAACGCCGCGGTGACCGGCATCCCGACCTGGAGGTCGCCAGGGTCCGCGCCCTCGATCGTCGTCATCAACCGGGGGCCCTCGTCCAATGCGACAATCGCCGCCACGTACGGCAGCCGGTCCTTGAACGGGGCTAGATCGTTCACGTACACAATCGAATACGTGTACAGCGTGCCGGATCCGGTGGCTTCAACCGGGTGCACGTCCTCGCTCCAGCAGTGTGGGCAGAACGGCCGCGGATAGTGGTGCACCTTGCTGCACGCACCACAGGAGGCGATCATCAACCGACCCTCCCTCGCGGCTTCCCAGTAAGGAGCGCTCGCGGAGTCGATGGTGGGGACGTCAGCGCGCGCCATTGCCGTCACCACCCGGTGAATACGGTCGGGCGTTTCTCCATGAAGGCCGCCACGCCCTCTTTGGAGTCGTGTGCATACGACTGGATTTCTTGCGCCATCGCCTCCGCGACGAACGCACCTGACCGGTCGGTGTCGGGGGAGTCGTTGAGCAACCGCTTGGTGAACGCGATGGCGCTGGTGGGTGATCCCGCTAGTCGTCCGGCGAAATCGGCCACCGTGGCGTCGAAGTCGGCGGCACTCACCACGCGGTTCACCAGACCGAGCGTCAATGCCTCTGCAGCCGTGAGCCTTTCACCAAAGAACGCCATTTCCTTGGCCTTCTGCATGCCGATGCGCCGGGGCAGCAAGTAGCAGCCGCCGCCGTCGACGACGAGCCCGCGCTTGACGAACGACTCAGCAAAATAAGCGTTTTCGGTAGCGATGACCAGGTCGGAGGCGTACACCAGGTGCGCGCCCAATCCGGTGGCCGCGCCGTGAACCGCGGCGATCACCGGCTTGTTGCAATCGAGCACGCTGGCCACCAGCTTCTGGGCACCGTTCATGATGCGTCGCGTCGGCTCAAGCACACGCTTCTCGCCCTTGGCGCGTCCCGCGGCCAGCGAGGCCACGTCGGCGCCGGAGCAGAAGTGTTTGCCGTTGGCGCGCAGCACCACCACGCGCACCTTCTCGTCAGCGTCGGCTGCCGACAGCAACCCGATGAGCGCGTCGCGGTCCTCGGGCCGTACTGCATTGGCGGAGTCGGGCCGGTTCAACGTGATGGTCAGCACGCCGTTCGTCAGGTCGGACAGCACAGTCTCGGTCGCAGTCATGGCGTGTAGGTGGCCTTCAGGTGCTTGATGCCATTGACGAAGTTCGACCTCAGCATGACCGGTTCGCCACTGGCCGCGATGTCCGGGTAGCGCGCGTAGAGCATCCGGAACGCCACGTTCAATTCCAGCCGCGCCAGATGCGCGCCGAGACAATAGTGCGGCCCCGGGCCGCCGAAGGCGATGTGGTTGTTGGGCTTTCGTGCGATGTCGAAGGCCTCAGGCTCGTCGAAGACTTCGGGGTCCCGGTTGGCTGCCGGGTACCAGAGGACGACCTTCTCACCCGCGTTGAACGTATGGGTGACACTACCTTGCGCATCGGTGAGCGTGACGCCGTCGCGAGTCAGCGTGCGGCGCATGTGGATCACCGGGCTGGAGTACCGCAGGATTTCCTCGACCGCGGTCGGCGCCAACTCGTCATAATCCGCCAACAGCCGGTCGCGCTGCTCGGGGTGCGCGCTGAGGATCATGAGTCCGTGGGTGAGCGCGTTGCGCGTCGTCTCATTGCCCGCGCCGATCAACAGGATGAAGAACTTCGCAAGCTCCTGCGGTGTCAGGTTCTCCTCGTCCGAGGTGACCAACTTGCTGATCACGTCGTCGCGGGGCCGGGCGATGCGGTCCTCGGCGATGCCCTTGAGCAGGTCGATCAACTGCTCGCTGATGTCGGTGATCGCCGCTTCGATGCCCGCGACGGTTTGGTCAGGCACGTACTCGGGATCGGAGGCGCCGAGCACGATGTTGGTCGCCTGCAGGATGAATTGCTCATGCTCGCGGGGAATGCCGAGCATGTTGTCAATGATCCGCAGGGGCAACAGCGTCGCGAATGCGGAGACGAAGTCGCACTCACCCGAACGAGGCATCTCCTCGAGGATCTCGGCAGTGGTTTCCTCGGCCAGTCCGCGCAACTCCGAAAGCACGCGGGGACTGAAACCGCGCGAGACGATTTTCCGCAGACGCATGTGCTCGGGATCGTCCATGTCGATGATCGAGCCGCGGTACTCCCGCATCTCTGCGGTCTGGTCGAAGATCTGGGTGCCCTGACCGGAACTGAAGTCCTCAGGTCGGCGGCTGATGTCGGCGACGTCGCGGTGCGACCCGACAGCCCAGAATCCCCGGACCCGGGGGGAGTCGGGTCGGTTGGTGCGCACGAACACCGGGCCGCCGGCCTCACGCAGGCGGCGGTAGAGATCTGTCCGGTCGCCCGGGCACTCTTGCCACCACCGCAGGTCGATCAGCGGTGCGAACTGCTGCTCATCGAGGTCGGTCGCGCTCACAACACCCGATTCTGGCATTACTGTCACTTTTAGGCAATGCCGGGGTACCGGCTGATACGGTTCATCGCGCCGATCTCATGGCCTTGAACTTCGCAGGTATCTAACATTAGTGTCACTAGTGAGAACCGGAGGAGGGCG
>JAVEET010000257.1 GCA_030840295.1 Pseudonocardiales bacterium | reverse complement strand
TGTCAGCGCCAGCGGTGCACGAGCGGGTCGGGAAACTGGAGTCCTCGGGCGTCATCACCGGCTACCACGCGGCGGTCGCGCCGGAATCTCTCGGCTACTCGATGAGCGCGCTGGTCGGGGTGTTCCTCTCGGACACCGCCGACGAGGACGAGGTGGCGGTGGGTATTGCCGCATTACCGGCGATCGAGGACTGCTGGTTCGTTGCCGGTGAGGAATCCTTCGTGGTCAAGCTGCGAGTGCCCGATATCGGTGGTTTGGAAAAGGCAATCCGCGGTCTCGGGAAGATCTCCGGGGTCTCCAGGACCCGATCGACCGTGGTGTTGTCCACGCGCTTCGAGGGACGGGTGCAGCCGGCGGGTGAGCGACCCGGATCGTGATCTCAGCAACTCCAGCGCTCGAACTCGCGTCGCTTGGCAGGACCACGGAGGCACACTGGAGTCATGCGCCAGAACGTGCAGTTCATCACGGTCGCCGTCAAGGACCTGGAGGTTAGTCGCCGGTTCTATAGCCACGGCCTGGGCTGGCGGCCGGTGCTCGATATCACGGACGTGGTGTTCTATCAGGTCGGCCACGGCCTGCTGCTGTCGCTGTTCCCGCTCCTCGACTTTGCGGCCGACGTCGGCGCACCCATCTCGATCGACAGCGGATTCAGCCTCGGTCAGGTCGTGGAGACCAAGCCCGAGGTGGACGACGCAATCGAAAGGGCACGCGAAGCCGGCGCCAAGATCCTCAAGGAGCCGCAGGATGCTGCTTTCGGCGGCTACCACAGCTATTTCGCCGACCCGGACGGCCATCGCTGGGAGGTTGCCTGGAACCCGGGGTTCTCGGTCGCCGAGGATGGCACTGTGTCGATCTCGGAGATCGGCTGACCGATAGCGCACGGCCAAGCCGAGTACGTGAACTCCCATTTCTCAGAAGCACCTGTGACTGCCAACGGCTACGTACCTCTTTGTGCATACGTGGCCGGGGCGAAGTGTGGCCGTGCGGCTGATGCCGGTGGGTGGGCCGGCTACCTACGGTCAGGGGGTACCTGAAGCCAAAGGGAGAGTATCGATGATTGAAGTAACCGGATTGACCAAGCGCTACGGTGACAAGACCGCCGTGAACGATCTGACGTTCACGGTCAAACCCGGAATCGTGACGGGTTTCCTCGGACCGAACGGGGCGGGCAAGTCGACGACGATGCGCATGATCGCCGGGTTGGATGGACCCACGTCAGGCTCCGTCCGGGTGAACGGTGCCGACTACCGGCGAGCGCACGTGCCGATGGCCGAGCTCGGGATCCTGCTGGAGGCCAAAGCGGTCCACACCAGCCGGTCGGCGTTTAATCACCTGCTGGCATTGGCCCAAACGAATGGTGTGCCCCGCTCCAGGGTGGCTGAGGTCATCGACCTGGTCGGGTTGGGCGAGGTGGCCCGGAAGCGGGCCGGTGGCTTCTCCCTCGGGATGGGCCAACGCCTGGGTATTGCCTCCGCGCTGCTCGGCGACCCGCAGACGATCGTCCTGGACGAGCCGATCAACGGGCTCGACCCTGAAGGCATCCTGTGGGTTCGCAACCTGCTGAAAGGCCTCGCCGCCGAAGGCCGAACCGTATTCATTTCCTCGCATCTGATGACTGAAATGGCGCTGACCGCACACCACCTCATCGTGGTCGGCCGAGGGGAACTGATCGCTGACCTCGATGTCGAGGAGTTCGTAGCGCTGGCCTCCACCAACGTGATCATGGTGCGTTCACCGCAGGCCACCCAGTTGCGCGATCTGCTGCTCGGACCGGATGTCACGATCACCAGCAAGGAAGCCGGGTTGCTGGAAGTGCGCGGCGTCAGTGCCGAAACGATCGGCGATCTGGCCTTCGACCACCAGATCCGGCTGCACGGCCTGGCTGTCCAGCAGGCCTCGCTGGAGGACGCCTTCATGGAGATGACCCGCGACTCGGTCGAGTTCCATGCCCATACCACCACTGCCCAGACCGGTGACCACACCGGTGACCCGAGCGGTAACCAGAGCGGGGCGCCCACCCGGGTCGCCCAGACCGCAGGAGACTCCCGATGACCAGCACACTCACCCCAACCCGGACCGAATTGAACGTGACTCCCCGCTTTCCAGGGATGAAAGTCACCCAGGCTCGCGTCATCAAGTCCGAGTGGACGAAGTTCCGCTCGCTACGCTCGACCCTGATCACCTTGCTTGTCAGCGTCGCCCTCACGGTCGGGCTCGGGGCTCTGATAAGCGCAGTCACCGCCTCCCACTGGGCGCAGGCATCCCCGGCCGACCGCGCCGACTTCAACGCCGTCGTCACCAGCCTGAACGGCGTGAACATCTCCCAGCTGGCGGTGGGAGTTCTGGGTGTCCTGCTGATCAGTGGGGAATACGCGACGGGGATGATCCGCGCCTCGTTGACCGCGGTGCCGAAACGACTGCCGGTCCTCTGGGCCAAACTCGGGGTGTTCGCCGCAGTTGTCGGCGTGCTGTCGGTCATCTCGACGTTCGCGGCGTTCTTCCTCGGGCAATCCCTGCTCGCCAGCAAGAACCTGAACGTCTCGATCAGCAGTCCGAACGCGCTGCGGATGGTCCTCGGCGCCGCCGTCTACCTCGTCCTGGTCGGCATCATCGGGATGGCCTTGGGTGGGCTGTTCCGCAACACCGCTGCCGGCATCTCCAGTCTCGTCGCGGTGTTCTTCGTCATCCCGCCGATCCTGGGTCTGCTCCCGAAGAGCTGGTCGGACCACATCGGGCCGTACCTGCCGTCCAACGCCGGCGAGGCTTTCTGGGGACACCCGACCGGATCGCACTTGGCCGCGCTGACCGGGCTACTCGTGCTGTGTGCGTGGGCCGCCGCCGCGGTTGCTGCGGCAGCCATCCGCCTCAAGCAACGAGACGCCTAGATCTTGTTCAGTAAACCGGCACTTACCAGCCGGCACCCGAGGCATTCGGCGAGCTGATCGACGAGAGCGAGGATCGAGATGAGCCTGATCAGCTCGATCGTGAACCCGATTCTGAACCTGAACGGCCTGCCGGCCTACGGGCTGGTGGGTGTCCTGGTCTTCGCCGAGGCCGCGTTGTTCTTCGGCTTCGTCCTGCCGGGGGAGACCGCTGTCATCCTCGGCGGCGTATTGGCCTACCGGCACTCGGTTTCGCTGCCTTGGATGATCGCAGTAGTCGTGGTTGCCGCGATCACCGGCGACAGCGTCGGCTATGAGGTGGGTCGCCACTACGGCACTCGGCTGCTTGCCACCCGCATCTTCGCCCGCCATGCCGACGCACTCGGCAAGGCGAAAATGAGCCTCCGCCGGAACGGGGGACGGGCGGTGTTGCTGTCTCGCTTCACCGCCTTCCTGCGGGCCGTTACGCCGGGCCTGGCCGGTACCGCCGAGCTTCCTTACCGGCGGTTCCTCATCTTCAATGCCACCGGCGGTCTGATCTGGGGAATTGGCTATAGCCTGCTGGGCTATCTCGGTGGGGCCAGCTACAAAAGAATCGAAAGTTACGCCAGCTACGCCGGCTACATCTTCTTGACCGTCCTGGCCATTGTCGCCGTCACCGTGTTGGTACTGCGCCGCCGTCGCAACAACGCGGCGTCCGTCGTGGCCCGATGAACTGCCCCATCGAGGCCGTTCTCCGCGGAGGAGTGGTTCAGTTGCCTGGTGTGATGAGGCCGGATTCGTAGGCGAGCACGACTGCTTGGACGCGGTCTCGCAGATCGAGTTTGGCCAGAATCCGGCCGACATGGATCTTCACCGTGCCCTCGGATACGTGCAGCTCGGTGGCAATCTCACGGTTGGATCGTCCCGCGGCAAGATGAGCGAAAACGGATCGTTCCCGGTCGGTCAGCTGCTTCAGCACCTTGGCGTGGTCGGTTCGACGACTGGGGTTGGGCATCAGCGGCATGAATTGGTCAATCAGGCGCCGGGTCGCCGTCGGGGCCAGCACCGCTTCCCCGCTCGCTACTGTGCGGATCGCGGCGAGCAACTCCCTGGGAGGGGCGTCTTTGAGCAGGAAACCACTGGCCCCGGCTTGGAGTCCCGCGAACACGTACTGGTCGAGGTCGAAGGTGGTCAGGATGAGCACCTTGCTCGCCAGCCCGGCGGCGATGATCGCTGTGGTCGCTCGGATTCCGTCCATGCCGGGCATCCGAATGTCCATCAGGACGACATCAGGATGAAGCGCGCCGGCCATGCTGACCCCAGCCTTGCCGTCGCCGGCCTCACCGATCACTTGAATGTCGGGCTCGGCTTCCAGGATCAGCCGAAAGCCCATCCGCAACAGGGATTGGTCATCAACCAATAACACTCGGATCACGTGGCGTCCGCTTCGTCGAGCCGCAACCGTGCCGAGACCTGCCAGCCGCCGGACCGACCGGGACCGGAGTGCACTTCGCCGCCGTAGGCGTGGACGCGTTCTTGCATACCGCTCAGGCCACCGCCGACGCCGACCGGGGTTGAGGCATCCGCGCCCGCACCGTTGTCCTCGACGTCGACGCGTAGCTCACCCGGCAGGTATCGCAGCCGCACCGAGGCACTCGCTTCCGAGCCGCCATGTTTGAGCGTGTTCGTCAGCGCTTCCTGCACAAGTCGGTAGACGGTCAGTTGAACTCCGGCGGGCAACTCCAGCGCCGCGCCGTGCACTTCGAGCGTGGTGATCAGTCCGGCCGCGCGTACCCGTTCGAGCAGGACGTCGAGTTCGGCCAGGTCGGGGACGGGTTGCAGGGAATCCTGCGGGTCTTCCGCGCTGTTGTGGCGCAGCACCCCCAGCAGCCGGCGGGTGTCGAGGAGCGCGCGGCGGCCGGTTGCCGAGACCGTGCGCATCACCTCGATCCCGCGCTCGGGAGAGGTGGCGGTCGCGGCGATTGCACCGTCACTGAGGGCGACCATCACGGTCAGGTGGTGCGCGACTATATCGTGCATCTCGCGGGCGATCCGACCGCGCTCGGCCGCGGCGGCGAGCGCGCCTTGCTGGTCACGTTCGCGTTCCAGGCGCAGCGCGCGGTCGTGTAGTTCGGCGAGATAGGCACGTCTGGTCGCGCTATAGAGGCCCAGGCCGAGCGCCGCGCCGACCAAACCGGAGAGGAAGATCGAGTCATACCACCAGGCGCTGCCGGCCCTGGCGATTGTCGCTATCACAATGGCGACTTCGAGCACCGCTGCCGCACCGAGCGCGTCCCGGCGGGTCTGCGTGGCGGCGACGGTGTAGAGGGCGATCAACACGGCGAATCCGGCGACTACGTGGTCATTCCACAGAGCAGCTGCGACCGTGCCGACCAACACCCAGCCGAAAACCGGTATCGGGAAGAGCCGGCGGACGGCCAACGGTGCTATGACTGCGACCAGCACCGGGATGGCCAGCGCAGGCGGGTGGACGTGGTCATGAAACAGATTCGGCAGCGCCGCCGCAAACGCCAGCACCACAACGAGGACGTCGGTCGCCCAGCGAATCAGTGAGCGATCCGCTGGATTGTCGACCGGACTCAAGTAGCGCATGGTCAACATTGTCCCTCGCCGTGAGCGTTCGAGCGTTCGAGCGTGCACAGGTGAAGCGGCCTAAGGCTCGGATGGCTGATCCGGCAGGGTCGACTGCACCGCGGCCGCCATCGAGGCCCGAGCCGTCGTGTCGGCCGAACCGGGCTCGGACAGCCCAGCCACCACGCCGATCCGGTCGGTCTCGGACCGGTTCTGGCTGAGTTTGGCCTTGGCCTCGATCCGGGTGATCCGTAGTTCGAGGCCGACGATGGCCTTCAGCTGTCCTTCGATGTATCTGGCAGGGGCGTCGGTCACGGCCCACGGCTCCGCGAACTGCGCCTCGTGCTGCTCGGTCAGGGTGGTCACCAGGGATCGCAGCCAATCGACGTCGTCGTGCACGATGAGCTGTCCGTACACATGCGCGGTCACGTAGTTCCAGGTTGGCACCACTCGTCCGTGCTCGCGCTTGGCGGCGTAGAAGGACGGCGAGACATAGGCGTCCGGCCCGCGCACGATGACCAGCGAGTCGCCGGATCCCGACGAACCGTTACCGTCCGCGGCGTCAGCAGCCCGCCAGTGCTCGTTGTTGCGGGCCACGTGCCCGAGCAGCGCACCGTGCTCGCCCGGCCCGGGGTCGTACCGCAGCGGTAGGAAGGTGGCGATCAGACCCTCGGACGTGGGCGTGATCAGGTCCGCGGCCGTGATGCAAGCGAGTAGCGACCGGGTCTCGGCCGCGGACATCGTGAAGTGGCTGGGAACGTACATGCCACCAGCATCCCAGCCTGCGCGAGCCCGGCGAAGCGCGATTCGGAGGGCGGCGAGGCGGAACGTACGCTGAGCGCATGACGTGGAACGCCACCCGCAGGGACGAACTGGCCGAGAAGATCGCCGACGGGCAGCGACTGTCCTACCAGGACGGTGTCGACCTCTACGAATGTGACGACCTGGCCTGGCTCGGCGCCCAGGCCCACGGCGTGCGGACCAAGAAGAACGGCGATGCGGTCTTTTTCAACGTCAACCGGCACCTCAACCTGACCAACGTCTGCCGGGCCTCCTGCGCCTACTGCTCCTTCGAGCGCAAGCCCGGCGCGAAGGACGCGTACACGATGCGGGTGGAAGAGGCCGTCGAGCTGGCGTCGGCCATGAAGGACGACGGCCTCACCGAACTGCACATCGTCAACGGCTTGCACCCCACCTTGCCGTGGAAGTACTACCCCCGGGTGTTGCGCGAGCTCAAGAGCGTCCTACCCGATGTGGCGCTGAAGGCGTTCACTGCGACCGAGGTGCATTACTTCGAGGAGATCTCCGGGCTGTCGGCCGATGCCATCCTGGACGAGCTGATCGACGCCGGGCTGGAGTCCCTCACCGGCGGTGGTGCCGAGATCTTCGACTGGGAGGTCCGCAAGCAGGTCGTGGACCACAACACCCACTGGGAGGACTGGTCGCGCATCCACCGGCTGGCCCACAAGAAGGGCCTGCGGACTCCGGCCACCATGCTCTACGGCCACATCGAGGAGCCCCGCCACCGGGTCGATCACGTCCTGCGGCTGCGCGAACTGCAGGACGAGACCAACGGCCACGTGGTGTTCATCCCGCTGCGGTTCCACAACGACAACAACCGGCTCTCGCACCTGAACATGGCCGCCCCGGTCGACGTCCTCAAGACCTTCGCCGTGTCCCGGCTGCTGCTGGACAACTTCGATCACGTCAAGGTCTTCTGGGTCATGCACGGCCTGTCAACGTCCCAGCTCGCGTTGAACTACGGCGCCGACGACATGGACGGCTCGGTGGTCGAGTACAAGATCACCCACGACGCAGACGGATTCGGCACACCGGACAAGCTCACCCGGGACAACCTGCTGGAGCTCATCCGCGACGCCGGCTTCCAGCCAAAGGAACGCAACACCCGCTACGAGGTCATCCGCGAGTACGACGCACCAGTGTCGCTGGCCGAGCGTCGCGCCGAGCCCCAGGCCGTCTGGGCCTAGGCCATGGTCGAAGAACCACGCGAACCCACCCCAGGCCCGGTCGATGAGCCGGCTGCCCGGGACGGGTTGCCGCAGGCCCCGTCGGCGAAACAGTCTCTGGCCGCCATGTGGGTGTACTCGCTGCTGCGATTCGCGGTGTTCTTCGTCCTGTTCGGCCTGCTGTGGGTAGCCCGGGTTCCGGGCTTCCTGGCGGCCGTGATCGCGGTGTTCCTGTCGGTGCCGCTGTCCTTCGTGTTGCTGGCCCGCCCCCGCGCACGGCTGGCCCGAAACCTCGAGCAACGGGTCGAGGCCCGCAAGGCCCGCGGCCACAATTTGGACGACAAGCTCTCTGGTGGAACGGATTCCCAGTCATGACCGAGCCAGCGCCACCAGCCCGGACCCGCATCGGAACCGCCGAGCGCGATGCCGCGCTGGACGCCCTCGGTGAGCACATGCGGGCGGGACGGCTCGACCCTGACGAGTACACCGAACGCGCCACCCGGCTGTCAGTCGCCCGATACCTCGAGGATCTGACACCGCTGTTCCAGGACCTGCCCGCTGGCGTCCCGGCAGCGGTGAGCCGGTCCGGTGCGAGCGGTACGCCGGTACCTGTTGTGGGCGGGCAGCACGCGGCGGAGCCGTTCGCGGCCCGGCACGGTGGCCGGGTGATGGCGGCGATCGGACCGGTATGCCTGCTGCTGTTCTTCGTCTTCGGTTTCGCCGGCGGCTGGAGCTGGTCCTGGCTGTTCTTCCTGGTGCCGCCGATTGTCGGCGGCGTGCTCTATGGCGATGTGCGCGCCAGCCGGCAACGCGACCGCAAGCGCCCAGCCGGCTAGCCGATTATGGCTGAGCTCTTCATGGCTGAGCTCTTTATGGCTGAGGAGATCTCGGCGACCGCTTGAGCGTTTCCCGCAATGTGCCAGCGGTGGCCACGATGCTGGATTACCTCGGTCACCCCACCCGCCGCTGTGACCAGTGCCACGCCTGGCAGCCAATCCCAGTCGAGGGAATCGTGTTGGGCCCAGGCGCCCAGCCGTCCGGCGGCCACCGATGCCAGTTCGATGCTTCCGGACCCCAGCATCCGGACCGTCGCGGCCCGCTGCAGAATCGCCATCAGCGGCTCCCGCGCGCCGTCGTCGGGCAGCGTGGCCGGGTGCAGGTAGCTGGCAACCGACAGCTGCGAAAGCGGCGCGTCGACCAGCGGTGGCACCGGCACGCCGTTGCAGGTCGTCGGGTGGTCGCGGCCGCCGAGCCATAGTTCGTCGGCGAAGGGGTGGTAGACCGCGCCGAGTATCGCCACGATCGGGCCGTCCGGATCGGGCCGTTCACCCAAAGCAATCGCCGCGCACCAGTAAGGCAGGCCGAACAGGAAGTTATAGGTCCCGTCGACCGGATCGATGTACCAGGTGCGCCCGCCGGTTGCCGTGGAGCTGTCGGCGGTGCCCTCCTCGCCGATCAGCCCGTCCTCGGGCCGTTCAGCGCGCAGCCGGCTGACCACGAGTTCCTCGGCGGCGTGGTCGGCCGCGGACACCACATCGGACACCGACGTCTTGTGGTGCGTTTCCAGGCCATCGTCCAGCATCCTTCGGGCCAGTACGCCGGCCTCGCGCACCAGTTCCGCCGCCAGCGTCAGATCGTCGGTCACATGCCAAACCTAGTGGAGTGCCGGTGGCCTGTTGCCGCAGCTCCCGCTGTGAAGACGTCGGAGCGCAATGGGCCCGGCGTAACCTCTGACAGGTGCCAACGCAGTCAGCTTCACGCCCGAGGGTCGGTCATATCCAGTTCCTGAACTGCCTGCCGATCTACTGGGGTCTGGTCCGTTCGGGCGCGCTGCTGGACATCGAATTGACCAAGGACACTCCGGACAACCTGAACCAGATGCTCATCGACGGCGCTCTCGACATCGGCCCGATATCGCTGGTCGAGTACCTGCGCAATGCCGACCAGCTCGTACTGCTGCCCGATATCGCGGTCGGCTCGGACGGACCGGTGCTGTCGGTGAATCTGGTGGCCCAGCGCCCGCTCGCCGAGCTCGACGCCCGCCCGGTGGCCCTGGGCTCCACCTCGCGGACGTCGGTTCTGTTGGCCCAGATGTGGTTGGCGCAAGTGCACGACGTCCGTCCGAACTACTTCACCTGCCCGCCGGATGTGAACGCGATGATGCTCGAGGCCGACGCGGCCGTCGTGATCGGCGATGTCGCGTTGCGGGCAACCTATGAGGGACCGCGACGTGGGCTGGCGGTGCATGACCTCGGCCAGGCCTGGCGGGACTGGACCGGGTTGCCCATGGTGTTCGCCGTCTGGGCCGCGCGCCGAGATTTCGCCGATGCCAACCCCGGCATCGTCAAGGATGTGCACACTGCGTTCGTGCGGAGCCGGGACGAGGCGTTGGCCCACGTCGAGGAGGTGGCCGGGCAGGCCTCACGCTGGGAGATTTTCGACACGGCCACCCTGGCCCATTACTTCCGTACGCTCGACTTCTCACTTGGCGAACGCCAACTGCGGGGTCTGAGAGAATTTGCTTCCCGAGCCGCGTCTGCCGGTGCCTTGTCCGGGCCCGTGACGCCGGTCTTCGCCGAAGTCTGAACCAGCCGATGTCCGATAGAGGAAATACCGTGACCGAACCGACGATCGACGCCGACATCGCCAACTGGCTCGTCCGAACGACCCCTGATGGCGAGCCGACCAGCATTATCGAGGCCCGCGAATTGTCCCGCACCACCAATGCGCTGGCGATCGCGACAATGAACCCCGCACTGGTTCCGGCGTCCGAGACGGACGATGAGATCGCCGGCCCGGCAGGCCCGCTGCAGATCCGGGTGCTGCGACCGGACGCCTCCGGGCCGGCTGCTGCTCCGAAGCCGACCGTGGTGTATTTCCACGGTGGCGGCTGGGTGATGGGTGATATCGACACCCATCTGGGGCACGCCCGACGGATCTGCACGCAGGCCGCTGCGGTGGTGGTTTCTGTCGGCTACCGGCTGGCACCCGAAGATCGCTTCCCGGCGGCGTTCGAGGACGCGGTCGCCGCGACCGAGTGGGCTTTCCAGCACCTGGCCGAACTCGGCGGTGACCCGGAAACGCTGATCCTGGCCGGTGACAGCGCCGGCGGCCAGCTCGCCGCGTCGGTCGCGATCTCCCGTCGCGACGCCGGGCAGCCGGTGACCGCGCAGCTGCTGCTGTACCCGGTGACCGACGTCGCCGGTCGCTACCTCGACGAGACGGTCAACGCTTTCTACATGTCCCGGCGCACGACCAAGGTCAACTTGGGACTGACGCTGCAAGGCATGGTCGACTACGCCCACCACTACGTCGACGACGCGAACTCTGCCGACTGGCGGGCGTCGCCGATGCGGGCCAAGGACCTGTCCGGGGTGGCGCCGGCCGTGATCCACACCGCGACACTGGATGTGCTGCGTACCGAGGGCAACTTCTACGCCGACGCCCTGCGCCGGGCCGGCGTCCGGGTGATCAGCCGGGAGTGGCCGACGCTGAATCACTCCTACTTCGGCCTCGGCGGGGTCTCTGCGGTGGCCGACGGTGCAGCCGGTCAGGCCGCCGAGGACCTGCACGAGCTGCTGAGCGGTGGTGGCACGACAGAGGCGCCGCCGGAGCGCCAGTTACCCTCGTACCCGTGACGTCTGCGCTGAGCTCCGATGCTGTTCCAGCCGACCTCGGCTCCCTGCTGCGGCATGCGGCCGATGGTGGGCGGATCTCGCCGGAAGACGCGCTGCTGCTTTACACCGACGCTCCGCTGCACGCCCTGGGCCAGGCGGCCGATGCCGTCCGGCGGCGGCGCTTTCCCGACAACATCGCGACCTACATCATCGATCGCAACATCAACTACACCAACGTCTGCCTGACTGCCTGCAAATTCTGCGCGTTCTATCGCGCGCCGAACCACGCCGAGGGCTGGACGCACACCGACGAGGAGATCCTGCGGCGCTGCGGTGAAGCAGTCGAACTCGGCGCAACCCAGATCATGCTGCAGGGCGGCCACTCGCCCGAACTCGGCATCGAGTGGTACGAGCGGATCTTCGCCGCGATCAAGCGCGATTACCCGATGTTGACCCTGCACTCGCTCGGCGCGTCCGAAGTGGTGCACATCGGCCGGGTGTCCGCGCTGGCGCACGCCGATGTGATCTCGCGGCTGCACATCGCCGGGCTGGATTCCTTCGCCGGCGCGGGGGCGGAGATCCTGGTCAAGCGGCCGAGAACCGCCATCGCACCCTTGAAGGAGGACGGCGAGACCTGGCTGTCGGTGATGGAAACGGCGCATGGCCTCGGCGTCGAATCGACCGCCACCTTCATGATGGGTACCGGTGAGACGAACGCCGAGCGGATCGAGCACCTGCGCATGATCCGGGACGTGCAGGACCGCACCGGGGGGTTCCGTTCGTTCATTCCGTGGACCTACCAGCCGGAGAACAACCATCTCAAGGGTCGCACGCAGGCAACCTCGCTGGAATACCTGCGAATGATCGCAGTGGCCCGGCTCTTCTTCGACAACATCAATCATCTTCAGGGATCCTGGTTGACCACGGGCAAGGACATCGGTCAGCTCACGCTGCACTACGGGGCGGACGACCTCGGCTCGGTGATGCTCGAAGAGAACGTGGTTTCCTCGGCCGGTGCCAGGCACCGTAGCAACCGGACGGAGATCATTGAGCTGATCCGTTCGTCCGGCCGGATCCCGGCCCAGCGCGACACCCTTTACCAGCACCTGGTGGTGCATACCGACCCGGCCGATGACCCGCATGACGACCGGGTGCACTCGCATTTCGCCTCCACCGCGCTCAAGTTGCTGCCCGTCGTCCCGGCGTCGGCGGCTGCTGCGGCGGCTCCTGTTTCCGGTGCGGGCGCGCCGGGTGCCGCTGCCGACGCTGTGAGCTGATCGCCACGTCGGCGTATACAGGTTGCTGAGGTCCGGTGTCGATCGCGATCGCCATCGCGGCGGGGGCCGCCTCGGCGGTCGCCTACGGTGCCGGAACGGCCGGCCAGCATGCGGCGGCCCACACCGGCCACGGTAAGCCGGATGCCGGACGGTTGGCCGATCTTTTGCGCAACCCACGATGGCTCGCCGCCACCGCTGGTGACGTGCTTGGCGTCGCTCTGCAGATCCTGGCGCTGGGCAACGGTCCGGTCGTGCTGGTGCAGCCCCTGCTCGTCCTCGCCTTGCCGGTAGCGGTGGCCGTCCGATCGTGGTTCGGCGAACCACCACCGTCGCATCGGGATCTGCTCAACTGTGCCCTGGTGATCGTGGCGCTCGGCGGTTTCTTCGCACTGCTCGGTGAACCCGCCCGTGGCCGGATCATCGGCGCCGGACCGGCCGCCTGGACGACGGGGCTGGTCTTCCTGGGCGGCATCGCCGCGATCCTGCTCACCCGAAACCGCGCGCCGACCCTCCGGGCCGTGGTCTTCGGAATGGTGGCCGGATCGTGGTTCGGCGTCGTGAGCGTGCTCATCGAGGCTGTGTCCGTAGTCTGGGAGAAGGACGGCCTGAGCGGTTTCGACGACGCCGGCGGCCTGGTCCCGCTGGTCGGCATGATCGTGCTGGCCGTGGTGGGTTATCTCCTCGTCCAGATCGGGTTTCAGATCGGCCCGCTCGGAGCGAGCTTCCCGGTCAACCTGATTCTCGACCCGGTGGTTGCGGTAGTGCTGGGTGCTGTCCTGCTCGGTGAGCGAGTGCCCCTCGGTGGCGCGAAAGTGCTCGGCTATCTGGCGTGCTTGGCCGTGCTGGCCTATGCCACAGTGCGGCTGGCCGGGCCAGAACCTTGCCAGGCACCGGGTGCCGAAACGGCCTCAGACCCGTCGGCAATACTGGAGCCCTGATGACACGAGCCAGCCTGGACAAGAAGCCCTTCGAAGTCGCGAGAATGTTCGACGGTGTCGCCAAGCGGTATGACGTGACGAACTCGGTCCTGTCGTTCGGCCAGGATCGCCGGTGGCGCCGCAAGACCCGCGACGCCGTCGGCCTGCACCCGGGCCAGCGGGTGCTCGACGTGGCTGCCGGGACCGGCGTCTCGACGGCTGAGTTGGCCCGGTCGGGTGCGACGGCGATTGCCAGCGACTTCTCGCTCGGCATGCTGAGGGCCGGTCACGGGCGTCCGGGTCGCCGGCAGTTGCCCTTCGTGGCGGCCGACGCGCTGCACCTGCCCTTCGCCGATGAAGCCTTCGACGCGGTCACCATCTCCTTCGGTTTGCGAAATATCGTCAACGTGCCCGGTGCCTTGGCGGAGTTCCTGCGGGTGGTCAAGCCGGGTGGTCGACTGGTTGTGTGCGAGTTCTCGACCCCGGTGATCCCCGGATTTCGCCAGCTGTACCTGAACTATTTGATGCGGGCGCTGCCACGGGTGGCCAGCAAGGTCTGCAGCAACCCGGACGCGTACGTGTACCTGGCCGAGTCGATCAGAGCCTGGCCGAAGCAGCGCGAGCTCGGGCAGATCATCTCGGCGGCCGGGTGGGTCGATGTACAGGTGAAGAACTTGACCGGCGGCATTGTCGCCCTGCACCGCGCCGAGCGCCCCTGACATTGCTCCAACTCGGGTCAACTCAGGTCGACTCGGGTCAGCCATCCACAATTGATTTGACAATACTTGTGCGGCGCACGTATTTTAGTTGCGTGGAGCATGCATCTATGTCCGGAACAGACTCCGAGGACCCGATCGCCGAGGTCGAACGGGAGTTCGGCGCCTTCGTGATGAACCTGACCCGGTACAAGCATCAGGTCAACGGAAACCGGATTGACCGGATGGCGCTCATAGTGCTGGGCACGCTGTCCTACTGTGGCCCATCCCGGCTGAGTGCAGTTGCCGAGCGCACCGGCTTCGATCCATCGACGATGTCGCGGCAGGTCGCGGACCTGGAGAAGGCCGGGCTGCTCCGCCGAGAGCCCGACCCGGACGACGGCCGCGCCATTCAGCTGCAGGCCACCGAGGCGGGGCTGAGCCTGATGAAGCGATTGTCCGACGGCCGACGCGGCCGGATCGAGCGGATGCTCAGTGACTGGCCGACCGAGGACATCGCGAACTTCGGTCGGCTGCTGGGCCGGCTCAACGAAGCAACCGAGAAGTACGGCGCGCAGAACGCCGAGGAACTGGAGCAGGAACTCAATCATGGCTGAAACCCACGTCGCTACAGCGGTCGATCCGGATACCTCCGGCCGGATGACCCACCGGCAGATCATGCTGATCCTGTCTGGCCTGCTGCTCGGCATGTTCCTGGCCGCCCTGGACCAGACCATCGTGTCGGCCGCGATGCGCACCATCGCCGACAAGCTGAACGGCCAGACCAACCAGGCCTGGGCGACGACGGCCTACCTGGTCACATCAACGGTATCGACGCCGCTATACGGCAAGTTGAGCGACATGTACGGCCGGAAGAAGTTCTACCTCTTCGCCATCTCGATCTTCCTGGTCGGCTCCGTGCTGAGCGGCATGTCCACCTCGATGGTCGAACTCGCCGTGTTCCGCGCTGTTCAGGGGCTGGGAGCCGGTGGCCTGATGGCGTTGGCCTTCGCCATCATCGCCGATGTCGTCTCGCCACGCGAGCGCGCCAAGTATCAGGGCTACTTCATGGCAGTCTTCGGCCTGTCCTCGGTGGCCGGCCCGGTGCTCGGCGGCCTGCTGGCCGGTCAGGACCGGCTGCTCGGATTCGACGGCTGGCGCTGGGTCTTCTACGTCAACCTGCCGATCGGCATCGTGGCACTGGCCGTGGTCAGCCGGTTCCTCAACATCCCGCACGTGCGTAAGAACCACAAGGTCGACTATCTCGGGGCTGCGCTGCTGGTTCTCGGCGTGACGTCGCTGTTGCTGGTGGCCGAACAGGGTCGCGCCTGGGGCTGGGGTTCGCCGAAGTCCCTCACTTCATACGTAGCCGGGGCCGCGCTGCTGGTGGCGTTCGTCTTCGTCGAGCGCAGGGTAGGCGACGAGGCCATCCTGCCGCTGAAGATGTTCAACAGCCCGGTGTTCAGCGTGGCGTCCCTACTGAACTTCATCATCGGTATGGGGATGTTCGGCGGCATCATCTGCCTGCCGCTCTACATGCAGATCGTCAAGGGCTATAGCCCGACCAAGTCCGGTCTGTCGCTGTTGCCATTGATGCTCGGCCTGATTCTGGTAGCCATGGCAAGCGGTATCGCGACGTCCAAGACCGGTCGTTACAAGGTGTTCCCCATCGTGGGCAGCGGGTTGCTGGTCATCGCCCTGTTCGGCCTGTCCCGGATCAGTTACACCACCAGCTACACCCATCTGGCGCCGCTGATGTTCCTGGTCGGAGCCGGTCTCGGCTGCTGCATGCAGACCCTGGTCCTGGCCACTCAGAATTCGGTGCCGGCGACTGAGATGGGCGTGGCGACCGCCTCGGCGACGTTCTTCCGGTCCATGGGCGGTACGTTCGGGACCGCGGTGTTCCTGACCATCTTCTTCTCGGGAGCCACCAGCAAGGTCGGTGCCAATCTCCAGGCGGCCTCGCAGTCACCGGATTTTCAGACCGCCTTGCGGGATCCGGCCAACCGCGTCATCGCCCAGGCCGTGCAAGCGTTGGGTACCGGTTCCACCAGCCAGCTGAATGACACCAGCTTCCTCCAGCACGGGGCCAACGTGTTGCGCGAACCGTTCCTCGCGGGTTTCGCCGGAGCCATGGATCGGGTGTTCCTGATCGCCGCTGTGGTCGTCCTACCGGCTTTCGTCCTCAGCTTCTTCCTCAAGGAAGTCAAGCTGCGGATGGAATCAGGTCTGCAAGCCCAGGCCGCCGAACGGGCCGCCGCCGACCGGGTCGCCGCCGACCGGGCAGCTGCCGAGCGGGTCGCCGCTGAGCGTTCGGGCGGCGCGGTTTCCACAGACCAGGGCAACGTCGTGCATCAGGGTCGCTGATCCGTCAACGCGTACCTGTTCCCGCCGCCGGCCCGGTCACCATCTGATGGTGACCTGGCCGGCGTCTTGGGGTTCGGAGGTGTTCCAACAAGATTGATAGCGATTTCGGTGTCATAGCCGGGCTACTGCTGCGTCTACACGCGGAACCAGTCACCTCGCGCGAGGGAACTCCACGTGAAGACGCAACAACTCACAGCAGAGCGGGACGTATGCCCAAGCGAATGTCCTGGCGAACCGGCAGAGCGCCTCTTGTCGATGGGGGGTCGATACGGCGGTCCCGGGCAAGGGGCAGACACCGCCTTCGATGTGGCGGCGCTCGGCCAACGCCTTCGCGAGGTCCGGGAACGGTACGAATGGACGCGGGCCGACGTTGCTCAGCTGTGCGGTGGCCGGTGGTCGGCCAGCGCCCTCGGCACCTACGAGCGGGGCGAGCGGGTGATGACCGCGGTGGCTTTGTTCGCCCTGGCGGACCTCTATCGGGTGCCGGCGATCGAACTATTCGACGGCAAGCCAGCCATGCTCGCCGCGCCGCCCGTGGGCGTGATCGTCATCGACATGAGGCGGCTGTTGGAATCCCCTCGATGGCCGCGCCTCAAGGTGTTCATCGACGCCGTCCAACGGGAGCGGCAGGGTCCGCGACGGCGGCTGGTCGCGCTTCGGAGCCGGGACCTGCCGGCGCTCGCCGCTTTGCACGACGACACCGTCGACCGGTTCCTGGCGCTACTCGCCGCGGACGGCCTGATCTCAGGGGTCGAACCGAGCTGAGCTGGGCAGCGCGGCGGCCCGACCGGCGCAATCGTCGGGAGAGCACGGAGATCCCTGCTGGGGCTGTCAGTGCCCGTAGTCGGGATTATCCTTCAGCCGTTGACGACTCGCGGCGATCTCGGTCTCTGCCTCGAACCGGCCGACCCAGCTGGCACCCTCGACGCTCTTGCCCGGCTCCAGATCCTTGTAGACCTCGAAGAAGTGCTGTATCTCCAGCCGGTCGAACTCCGGCACGTTGTGGATATCGCGCAGGTGCTCCAGGCGGGGGTCATGGGCCGGCACGCACAGGACCTTGTCGTCGCCGCCCTTCTCGTCGGTCATCCGGAACATTCCAATGGCCCGGCAGGTGACCAGCACGCCGGGGAACAGCGGGCTGCCGTGGATGATGACCAGCGCATCGAGGGGGTCGCCGTCCTCACCCAGGGTGTCCTCGATGTAGCCGTAGTCCGCGGGGTACTGGGTCGAGGTGAACAGCACACGGTCGAGCCGGATCCGGCCGGTTTCGTGATCGACCTCGTACTTGTTCCGGCTGCCCTTCGGAATCTCGATCAGGACGTCGAACTCCACCATGACGGTGTCCTCTCGCAGTGCGTTGTCGGGCGAACATTAGTGTGACCTACCGTGACCGACGCCCGCGCCCGGACGACCAGGGTTGTGCTGCTGGTCATGATCGCCGTGCTGGTCGGTGCCGGGCTCTACGCGGCGGTCGGTCAGGGGCGTCAGTACCTGGCCAACCGGAACTTCCACGAGATCGCTGTACCGGCCGCGACGGCGGTACCCGCTGACGCGGCCGGCGCGTTGTCAGCGGTGACCGGTTCGCCCGCGGCCGAGGCCGGCGGTGGGGTCACCTCGCCGGCGGCAGTCCCGGCTCCGACCGCTACCGGCATCAAGGCGGCGCTGGCCGCCGAACTCACCGCGCCCGGCCTGGGGCCGTCGGTGTCGGCTCAGGTCTATGACGCGACGACCGCGCGGGCGCTGCTCGATCAAGGCGCAGCCAACCCGGTGCAGCCGGCCTCGACCAGCAAACTGCTCACCGCGGCGGCGCTGCTGACAGTCCGCCGGGCGACTGACCGGTTTAGCACCAAGGTGGTGGCCGGTGCTGCGCCCGGGACGGTCGTCCTGGTCGGGGGTGGCGATCCCACGCTGAGCGCCGCCGGCACCGGGACAGCGACCGAGTATGCCGAAGCGGCCCGCATCTCCGACCTCGCGGCTCAGGTCAAAAAGAGCGTGGCCGGTGCCCCGGTGAACCAGGTGGTCGTCGACGGCTCGCTGTTCACCGGTCCGGAAACGGCCACCGGATGGGCGATCGACGATGCACCGTCGAGTTACGCCAGTCCCATCACCGCAACGATGGTGGACGGTGGTCGGGACACCCCGGGCGCCCAGACTCGTTCTCCCAGCCCCGATCTCGCGGCCGCCAAGGCGCTCGCTGACGCCTTGGGCGGCGCAACGATCAGCCGGGGACGTGCACCGGTGGGGGCGAAGGTGCTCGGCAGCGTCCGATCAGCCCCGGTTGGCACGCTGGTCGAAGAGATGCTCAGCGAGTCCGACAACGTGATCGCTGAGGTGCTCACCCGGCAGATCGCCATCGCGACGAAGAAGCCGGCGTCGTTCACGGGCGGGGCCGCAGCCGTCTCGGCAACCCTGTCCGGGTTCGGTATTCCGATCGGCAGCGGGATGAAGGACGGCAGCGGCCTGTCCGCGCAGGACCGGGTCCCGGCCGGCGTCCTGGGGCAGGTCTTGTTGAAGGCGGTCGATCCGAAACATCCTGAGCTGCACGCCATCATCGCGGCGATGTCGGTGGCAGGCTGGGACGGCACGCTCGTCGAGCAGGGCCGATTCTCCGGTGCCGCTCGCAACGCGGCCGGGGTAGTGCGGGCTAAGACCGGCAGCCTCACCGGGGTATCCGCGATTGCGGGCGTCGTGACCGATGCCGACGGGCGATTACTGGTCTTCTCGTTCGTGGCCGATCAGGTACCGGGCGGCGACGTCAATTCGCCTGCCGCCCGAAACGCGTTCGATTCTGCGGTGAGCGCACTGGCCGCCTGCGGCTGTCGTAGCTGAGACAGTTGCCCGCCAGGCACCGGAGTACGGCGCGATCAGCAGATCTTGTAACCCGGCTTGAGCGTCGTCCACTTGCAGGAGTGCACGGTGGCGCGGGTGCTGTTACGCAGGACGGCGGTGTCACCGGTGTTGTTCCAGACGTAGTTCGACTGGCGCCAGTACAGCTGAGTGGCGGTGTTCGTTCCCGAACCGGTATGCAGGACGACGGAACCCCTGGCCTTCACGGTGACATTGCCGAAGGTGTAGACGTGGTTCTGCATGTCGCGGACCGTCCAGCCCTTCAGAGACCGGGCGACGCCCGTCGTGTTGGTGACGGTGACCGTTTCCTTGTTGTACATGGTGTTGGTGCGCAGGTCGGTGCCGGCAGGGTCGTAGTTCACGCGGGAGACCTTGAGGGCGGGGGTCGCAGCGTCCGCCGGCAACCGGGCCATGGCAACTCCCATCGCGCAGACCAGAGTGGCGGTCACCACGGCGGCGATGCTGGGGCTTGGGCTCACGTTTGCTTCTCTCATCCCAGAGGTGATCTGGCTGCGAACCTTAACCGAGATCTAACAAAGCTTCAAGCTCCCCGGAATCCAAGCTTCCCGGAATTAAGGCTTCCCCGAATCGGGCGCCGGATGCCGGCGACGTCGGTAGGTTGGAGGAATGTCCTCACTGATCGACTGGTCGGTCGCCGAACGCGCCGCCCGCTCGCTGGCTCCCACTCCACCGTCGGTCACGCCGGGCGAAGCGAACGCCGTGGTCGCTGAGCTCCGGACCTCGACCGAACGAGCTGCTCAACACGTGGCCGAGCTGACCCGGTTGACCGAACCGGCCGTGACCGCAGCCACCTCGGTGGTCGACCGGCCCGGCTGGGTGTCGGCCAATATCGCGAGCATGTCGACCGTGATGGATCCCCTCACCGAGAAGCTGACCGCCAAGCGCAAACCCGGTCGGGTGACGGCCGCGGTCGGCGGGCGGGCAACCGGCGCGCAGGCCGGGGCGATCCTGGCCTTCCTCTCCGGCAAGGTGCTCGGACAGTACGAGTTCTTCTCGGTCGAGAAAGGGCAACTGCTGCTGGTGGCCCCAAACATCGTCGCCGTCGAGCAGAGCCTGAAGGTGGATCCGTCGGACTTCCGGCTGTGGGTCTGCCTGCACGAGGTCACCCACCGGGTCCAGTTCACCGCGGTGCCGTGGATGCGTCAGCACATGCTGGACGAGATCGCCGCTCTGACCGAGGCCCTCGATGTCGACCCGGATGCGCTGGCGGATCGCTTCAAGTCCGCAGTCGGCGAGATCGCCAAGGTCGCCCGGGGACGTGGCGACGCCAGCGGCGTGATGGCCGCCCTGGCGCCCCCGGAGGCCCGCGCGATCATGGACCGGGTGACCGGGTTCATGTCGCTGGTCGAGGGACACGCCGAGTACGTGATGAATGCGGTCGACTCGTCGGTCATCCCCTCGCAGGCGGCCATCGAGAAGAAATTCGCGCTGCGTCGCAAGAAGGGCGGCAACCCACTCGACCGGTTGCTCAAGACGCTGCTCGGCATGGACGCCAAGACCCGCCAGTACACCCAGGGCTCGCAGTTCGTCCGTTCGGTCGTGGACCAGATCGGGTTGGACGACTTCAACGTCGTGTGGTCATCGCCCTCGACGTTGCCGACCAAGGCCGAGATCACCGCGCCGGGGGATTGGATCAAACGGGTGCACGGCTGAGTCGGTGGCCACCTCACACCACCGGCAGTCCGGATGATTCCCAGGCGTTCATACCGCCGAGCAGATTCAACGCGTCCCATCCGGCGCGGTTGAGGGCGTCGGCGACTACCGCAGAACGCCCACCCACGTGACAGACGCAGATGATCGTCTGATCGGTCGGGATCTCGGCAGTGCGTCCGGTGAGTTCGGACATCGGAATATGCACGGCCTGTGGCGCATGGCCGGCTTGCCACTCGTCGGCCTCCCGGACATCGAGGAGGAACGCGCCTGCTTCGACCCGCGCCAGGGCGTCGATCGCGGTGATGTCCGGCGGGGCGTTCTGGCCAGGATGCATGGGATCCACGGTATCCCGCGCCGAGATCCGGGCGACAGGCGCGTGCTGCCAGGATGAACGCATGGGCCCGCATCCCGCCGTCGCCGCCGTACGACTGGCGGTTCGCCGTTCGCTGAGCGGTTACGACGTCGACCGGCCCGCGGTGGTGGCCTGTTCCGGTGGCGCCGACTCCCTGGCCCTGGCCGCGGCCACCGCCTTCGAGTGCCGAGCCGCCGGCCGCCCGGCGGCCCTGGTCACGGTCGACCACGGGCTGCAGGACGGTTCGGACCTGCAGGCCAGCCGGGTCGCCAGCCTCGGTTTCGAACTGGGCTTTGACCCGGTAACCGTGCTGCGGGTCGACGTCGGTTCTGCCGGCGGCCCGGAGGCAGCGGCGCGGACGGCCCGGTACGCGGCCTTGGAACGGGCCAGATCCGCGGCCGGTGGCACGCAGGCGCTGGTGTTACTCGGGCACACCGCCGATGACCAGGCCGAGACCGTGCTGCTGGGCCTCGGGCGTGGGTCGGGGCCGCGGTCGATTGCGGGTATGCGCGCCGATGCCGAGGGCTATCTACGGCCCCTGCTCGGATTGCGCCGGGCGATTGCGGTCCAGGCGTGCGCCAACCTCGGTCTGCCGGTCTGGGACGACCCGCACAACGACGATCCGCGCTTTCGACGAGTGCGGCTCCGCCGGGAGGTGCTGCCGCTGCTCGAGGACGTCCTGGCCGGTGGTGTGGTCGAGGCGTTGGCTCGTACTGCGAGTCAACTGGCCGACGACCTGGACGCACTGGACGCAATCGCCGCGACCCTGATGCGGGAGGCGACGGTGCCCGCAGCCGACGAGCCCGCAGCCGACGACCCCGCGGCCGACGACCCCGGCAGGGCCGGTACGAACTCGGGCAGGCTGGCGGTCGCGGTGCTGGCCGAGCAGCCGCAGGCTCTTCGGGCCAGGGTGCTCAAGCTGTGGGCCGAAGGGCACGGAACGCAACCGCTCACCGCGAGCCACCTGGCCGAATTGTCGAGGCTGATCTCGGACTGGCGTGGTCAAGGTCCCATCGACCTGCCAGGCGGTTATCGCGTGCAAAGGGCGTCTGGCAGTCTGGAATTCATCTGAACCAGCCGGCACCCCAATCCAGGAGACAAGCGTGTCCGTCCTCGACGACGACATCCAGGCCACCCTGATCACAGCGGATGACATCTCCACCAAGATCGTTGAACTGGCGGCCCAGATCGACGCCGATTACGCCGACCGCGAACCTCTGTTGGTGGGCGTGCTCAAGGGCGCGGTCATCTTCATGTCCGACCTGGCCCGGGCGCTGTCCCGTCCATCGGCCATGGAATTCATGGCCTGCAGCTCGTACGGATCTGCGACCACCTCGTCCGGCGTGGTGCGGATTCTCAAGGACCTCGATCGAGATGTGACCGGTCGCGACATCCTGATCGTCGAGGACATCATCGACTCCGGGCTGACTTTGTCGTGGCTGCTCAAGAACCTGCAGGCCCGCAATCCGGCGTCCGTAGAGGTCGTGGCCCTGTTGCGCAAGCCGGACGCGATCAAGGTTCAGGTGCCGGTCAAGTACATCGGCTTCGATATCCCTAACGAGTTCGTGGTCGGTTACGGCTTGGACTACGCCGAGCGGTATCGCGATCTGCCTTACATCGGGCTGCTCAAACCCTCCGTATACAGCTGAGCCCCACCTCAGCCCGCCGGGCATCGCACGGCCCGAAACCGTCGGCTACCCCATGGACCCAAGTGCCGCAAACCGACTTTTCCGGCTGCACAATGCCGAGCCTGGGCCGGCTCTAAGCTGTGGATCGGCTGTTTCTGGGCCGGTGATCAGGAACTACCGGGCCTTCCGTAGCGTTCCAATGCAGGGACAGCTTGCCCCGTGTACCGTCCGAGACAGCATTTCTCAGCCCTGATCAGGAGGAAACGTCCGGTCACTCCCGTGACTGGACGGACGCATTATGGATCGTAAGCGCCTCATTCGCTCTCCGATACTGTGGATCGCCATCGCAGTTCTCCTTGTGCTGGTGTTACCCACAGCCCTGCGCTCGGGCAGTGACTACAAATCGGTGAAGACCTCTGAGGCCTTGTCCCAGATCACCGCGAACAACGTCACGACGGCGACAATTCATGACAAAGAACAGACGGTCGACCTTACTCTGAAGACGCCGTACAACGGCAAGACGAAGATCACCACCTCTTACCCATCGAACTTCACTCAGACCCTGACCGAAGACCTCATCAAGTCCAAGGGCGCGACGTTCACCACCGAGATCAGTCACCAGAGCGTCCTGGTCAGCCTGCTGTTCAACTTTCTGCCGATCATCCTCATCGGTCTCGTCCTTTTCTGGGTGATGTCCAACATGCAGGGCGGCGGCTCCAAGGTGATGAGCTTCGGCCGCTCCAAGGCCAAGCTGGTGAGCAAGGACACTCCGAAGACGACCTTCGCCGATGTCGCGGGTGCGGACGAGGCGATCGAAGAGCTCCACGAGATCAAGGAGTTCCTGTCCAGCCCGGCGCGGTACCAGGCCATCGGGGCCAAGATCCCGAAGGGTGTTCTGCTCTACGGACCGCCCGGCACCGGTAAGACACTGCTGGCCCGCGCAGTGGCCGGTGAGGCCGGTGTGCCGTTCTACTCGATCTCAGGCTCGGACTTCGTCGAGATGTTCGTCGGCGTCGGCGCCAGCCGGGTCCGGGACCTGTTCGAACAGGCCAAGGCCAACGCACCCGCGATCGTGTTCGTCGACGAGATCGATGCCGTCGGGCGCCACCGCGGCGCCGGCATGGGCGGTGGCCACGACGAACGTGAGCAGACCCTCAACCAGTTGCTGGTCGAGATGGACGGCTTCGACGTCAAGGGCACCGTGATCCTGATCGCGGCCACCAACCGGCCGGACATCTTGGACCCGGCACTGCTGCGGCCCGGCCGTTTCGACCGCCAGATCGCCGTCTCGCCGCCCGACATCATCGGCCGCAAGGCCGTGCTGCAGGTGCACGCCAAGGGCAAGCCGTTCGCCCCGGACGTCGACCTGGACACTATCGCGCGCCGTACCCCGGGCTTCACCGGCGCCGATCTGGCCAACGTGATCAACGAGGCGGCCCTGCTGACCGCTCGTCACAACGGCCGGCTGATCACCAACGTCGCCCTCGAAGAGGCCATCGACCGGGTCATCGCCGGTCCGGAGCGCAAGACCCGGGCCATGAGCGACAAGGAGAAGCGGGTCACCGCCTATCACGAGGGTGGCCACGCGCTGGCCGCGTGGGCGATGCCCAACCTGGATCCCGTGCACAAGGTGACGATCCTGCCCCGGGGCCGCTCGCTCGGCCACACCCTCGTGCTGCCGCTGGAAGACCGCTACACCCAGACCCGCGCCGAGATCCTGGACCAGCTGGTCTATGCCCTCGGAGGCAGGGCTGCGGAGGAACTGGTCTTCCACGAGCCCACCACCGGCGCCTCGAACGACATCGAGAAGGCAACCGCGCTTGCCCGGGCCATGGTGACCGAATACGGCATGAGTTCCCGCCTGGGTGCGGTCAAGTACGGCACCTCGGACTCCGAGCCCTTCATGGGTCGCGACTACGGCCACCAGCGGGACTACTCCGAGGAGATCGCGTCCTGGATCGACGAGGAAGTCCGCGGCCTGATCGAGGGTGCGCACGACGAGGCCTGGGAGATCCTGGTCCAATACCGCGATGTGCTCGACGCCCTGGTCTTCGAACTGGCCGAGCGGGAGACCCTCAACAAGGAAGACCTCGATCGGATCCTGTCGCCGGTGCGCAAGCGCGCTCCGCACAACACCTTCGCCGGGTTCGGTAAGCGCACGCCGTCCGACCGCCCGCCGATCGAGATCCCCGCGACGGTTCGGCAGCCACCGGTGAATTACGGCCAGAACGGTTCGCCCAATGGCACGCCGGTCCCCTCCGCACATGGCGCGGCCAACGGCGCGCCCTACGCTCCCGGCCAGCCGGCACCCGACCGGGTTCCCGAGTCGTTGACGATGCCCGGCGGCGGGTCGTACCCGCCCGCGCCGCCGGCGGCCCAGTACCCGCCGAACCAGGGTCCGTCAGGGCAGTACCCGCCGCCGCACAATCCGTCCGGGCAATACCCGTCGGCGCACAATCCGTCCGGGCAATACCCGCCGGCAAATTACCCGACCGGGCAGTACCAGGCGCCACCGCCGCCGCCCGCCGGCCCGTATCCGCCGAGTGAGCAGTACCCGCCAACCGCGGCGTATCCCCCGGTGGGGACGCATCGGCCGGGCGAGTCGCCCACGCCGAATGAGCCGTCCACGCCGAATGAGCCGTCCAAGCAGGGCGAGTCAGCGACCCAGGCGTACCCGGTGGTTCCCGACAGTGCGCGCTCCGATACCGACGACCGACGTGGCGGCGAGGGCCGCTGAACGGCCTAGCGGCAGAGAGTTGCGATGACTGAGATCGATCTGGAACGGGCGGAGCGCGCCGTTCGCGAGTTGCTCATCGCGGTCGGTGAGGATCCTGACCGCGAGGGCCTCAAGGGTACCCCGGCGCGGGTTGCCCGATCCTACGGTGAGATCTTCGCCGGGCTGCACGTCGACCCGGACGAGGTCCTGCTCACCACGTTCGACGAGAACCACGACGAACTGGTATTGGTCAAGGACATCCCGCTCTACTCGACGTGCGAGCACCACCTGGTGACCTGGCACGGCACCGCCGCGGTCGGCTACGTGCCCGGGGTGGATGGGCGGATCACCGGATTGTCCAAACTCGCCCGGGTGGTCGACCTGTACTCGAAGCGTCCACAGGTCCAGGAGCGGCTGACTTCTCAGGTCGCGGACGCGGTGATGCGCAAGCTGGAGCCCCGTGGCGTGATCGTGGTCGTCGAAGCCGAGCACCTCTGCATGGCCATGCGGGGAATCCGCAAGCCTGGATCGCGCACCATGACGTCGGCCGTTCGCGGCATCTTCAAGAGCGACTCCCGTACCCGCGCCGAGGCGCTGAGCCTGATCCTGGGCAAGTAGCCGACGAGATGGCCCGGTTTCACTACTCGGTGGTGCGTTGATGTCGAGGACCGAGATCCCCACCCGCGCCGACCGAATCGTCGTGATGGGCGTGCTCAACGTGACTCCCGATTCGTTCTCCGACGGCGGTCGGTACGCCGGGCTGGACGCGGCCCTGGATCATGCTCGAGTGATGGTCGCCGAGGGTGCCGATCTGATCGACGTCGGCGGCGAATCCACCCGCCCGGGAGCCCAACGGGTGCCCGTCGAGGAGGAGGCCCGCCGGGTGCTGCCGGTGATCGAACTTCTCGCAGCCGAGGGCATCAAGGTCAGCGTCGACACCTACCGCGCCGCCGTAGCCGAATTGGCGGTCGCGGCCGGCGCCTCGGTGGTCAACGACGTCTCGGGTGGCCTCGGCGATTCCGACATGGCACGAGTGGTGAAGGACGCCGGCTGCCCGTGGATCCTCATGCATTGGCGCGGGCATTCCGACCGGATGGCTGACCTGGCCCACTATGACAACGTGGTGACCGATGTCCGAACCGAGCTGATGGCCCGCGTCACGGATGCCCTGGCCGCCGGGGTCGGTGCGGACCAGTTGCTGCTCGATCCGGGTTTGGGCTTTGCCAAGAAGGCCGAACACAATTGGGCCCTGCTGGCCCATCTTGATACCTTCACCAGCCTCGGCCTGCCGGTGCTGCTGGGAGCATCGCGAAAGTCGTTCCTCGGACGGTTGCTTGCGGACCCGGCGGGCACTGTCCGACCGACCGCCGGCCGCGAGGATGCCACGACGGCGCTGACCACCTTCGCGGGCCTCAACGGAGCCTGGGGTGTTCGGGTACACGACGTCGGAGCGAACGTGGACGCGGCGCTGGTGGCAGCGGCGATCAGGAGCGCCCGGTGAGCGGTTCGACCACGCCGGCCGGCAGCGATGTCGTCCGGCTAACTGGCCTCATCGTGCGCGGGTACCACGGAGTATTCGACTTCGAACGCCGCGAGGGTCAAGATTTCGCGGTCGACGTTGAACTCGAGCTCGACACGCGGTCTGCTGCTGTCAGTGATGACATCGTCGACACCGTGCACTACGGCGAACTCGCCGAGGGCCTGGCGGCGGTCATCGCGGGTGAGCCGGTGAATCTGTTGGAGACACTTGCGCATCGGCTGATGGCGGTATGCCTGGCCGATTGCCGGGTCGCCGCGGCGACGGTTACCGTCCACAAACCGCAGGCGCCGATCCCGCTGACGTTCTCCGACGTCAGCGTCTCGATCCGGCGCGAACGGACCGATGAGGACCGATGACGCGCGCCGTACTGTCGATCGGATCCAACGAGGGTGACCGGCTGGCCCACCTTAGGTCTGCGCTCGACGCCTTTTCTCCTTACCTGCTCGGCACATCTGCGGTCTTCCAGACGCCGCCCTGGGGACCGGTCCCACAGCCGGAGTTCCTCAACGCAGTCCTGATCGTCGCCGACGACGGGGCAGATGCCGTCGATTGGCTGGCGCGCGGGCAGGCCTGCGAGCAGGCGGCCGGCCGGCTTCGCGAGGTGCGCTGGGGGGCCAGAACTCTGGACGTGGACGTCATCACTGTCAGCCACAGCGGGCGCGATATCGTCAGCGACGATCCGTTGTTGACGCTGCCGCATCCGCGCGCGGCCGAGCGGGCGTTCGTGCTGGTGCCGTGGTGGTCGGTGGATCCGGAAGCGGAACTACCCGGTCACGGATCGGTGCTGGAGTTGATGCAGGCACTGCCGCCGGCCGAGGTCGAGGCGGTCCGGATGATGGCTGGGATGGAGTTGCGAGCATGATGCGGCGGACGAGCGCCTCCGATGTGCTGGTCCCGTTCGTGGCGGTGGCCGCGGTGGTCTACGTACTGCTCAAGCTGACCTACAACTCTCTGCCGCCGTTCCAGTGGTTCGCGGCCGTGCCGATCGGTGCGCTGGCGGTCGCGGAATTCGTGATGGCCCGCCGGGTGCGCCTCGCCGTCCGGCACGAACCCGGCGCCAAGGTGATGACCGCACTGTCCGTCGCCCGTTCGGTGGCGCTGGGCAAGGCGTCGTCGCTCGTCGGAGCAGGGGTCGCCGGAGCCGCCCTGGCCCTTGTCCTGACGGTCCTGCCGGACAGTTCTCGGACCGGCGCCGCCGGTCATGATCTCTGGGTCGGGTTGGTTCTGCTGGTCGTTGCGGCAGCGGTGACGGCGGCCGGATTGGTGCTCGAACGAGCGGGTATCGACCCGAATCGGGACCGCCGCGACTGACCCGTCCTCGGTTCAGCTGTCGGAGCTCTCCTCGGCCAGGTTGTCGCGCGCCCACAGTGCGGCCGAGGTGCGATCGCTGACACCGATCCGGCGGAAGATGTTGCCGAGATGGACCTTCACCGTGCGTTCGGTGATGCCCAACGTCCGGCCGATTTGCTTGTTTGCCAGGCCTTTGCTGGCCAGCCGCAGCACCTGCTGTTCACGGTTGCTGAGCTGGTCCGATGCAACCGGTGCGCCGGCGCCCGGCAACAGGGCACCGGCCACCCGCGGGTCCAGCGGAGTATGGCCACCGGCCGCCGACCGGACGGCGGCGAGTAGCTCTTCGGGCGTGCAGTCCTTGAGCACATAACCCGCAGCGCCTGCCGCAATGGCTTCCCGGACCCGCGCGACGTCGGAGAACGAGGTCAGCACGACGACCCGGGCGTTCGCGTGGTTCGAGTGCAGTGCGCGGGTGGCGGCCACACCGTCCATCACCGGCATGGACAGGTCCATGAGCACCACGTCGGGTTCGGTCGAGGTGTAAAGCTCGATGGCCTCCTGACCGTCGGCAGCCTCGCCGACCACCTCGATGTCCGGTGCCGTCGCCAGTAGCGAGATGAGACCGGCCCGGACCAGCGGATGGTCGTCGACCAGCACGACCCGGATCATGCCGGGATCACCCGCATCCGCCAGGCCGTCCCGTGTCCGGGCTCGGTGCGCAGGTCCAGTTGTGCTCCCACCGAAGTGGCCACATCGGTCATCAGTGACAGACCCAGGTGCTGATCGCGTTTGATGGACGAGTCGAAACCGCGGCCGTTGTCGGCTACCTCGAGCGTGACCCCGTCCGCGTCCGTGCTGAGCGTGATCACCGCCTCGGTCGCCTGGGCGTGCTTGACCGTGTTGCGCAGCGATTCCTGGGCGATCCGGAACAGGGCCTGCTGCTGCTCGGGATTCAGGCGCTCGGCGGCGGATTCGTCCAGCTCGAAGCGGACGGACGCTGCGCGGCCCGCGATCGTGGCGGCGGTATCTCGCAATGCCGCCGTCAGGCCGGCCGAGTGCAGGCTCGGGGGGTAGATGTCGACGACCAGGGACCGAAGGCCGCCCATGCTGGTGCGCACCGTGTTGGCGGCGCTGCGCAATTGCTCGGCCAGCTCGTGCTGGTTTCGGGCGGCAGCCGCCTCGGCGCCACCGGCGACGGTGAAGGAAGCGGCGGCCAGTTCTTGCACGATGCCGTCGTGCAAGGCCGCCGCGATCCGCTGACGTTCGTCCTGGGAGGCGTGCAGAGCTCGCTGAATCATGGCTTCCCGCTGGTTCTGTGCACGGCGGGCTCGGCGCAACAAGGCCCACATGATCGGTAACAGCAGCAGGAAGATCAGCGCGACGCTGGTCAGCGTAATTCCGGCGAAGCCACGCCAGAGCTGCGAACTGCGGTCGGTGACGACGTCGTAGCGGAAATACGTCTCGAACAGCATCTCGCGACCGTTGGGCGTCCACACCGGCCGGTAGACCTCGAGCAGCTTGCGCTGTGGCGTCTCGAAACGATTCTCGGGCAGGCTCAGGTCGGTGATCTCGGCCAGGGTCTGGGGGGCGCTGAGCGCCCGCTGGGCACCGGAATCCAGCCCGAAGATCTGTCCGACCAGTTTCGGTTCGTCGGAGTACAGAATCCGTCCCTCGGGCGACCACAGTTTGACCCTGACCACCGATTGGGAGAGCATCCGGCCGCGCACCAGCGGGTCAAGCGCCTTGGCGGCCGTTAGGTCGGTGGCCATGGCGTCGGTCAAGGACGGCTGTAACACGCTCTCGGCGAGGATGTCGGTGGTTTGTGCGACTTCGTGGACGGCCTGGCTCTCAGCGATCCGCCGGCTGACCGCCGCACCGCCGAACGCGACCAGCAAGGCCAGCACCGAGGCCGCCAAGGTCATCTGCACGAGCAATCGGCGCAGGCTCAGCGGTCCTTCGGTCGAGCTGGGAGCAGCATTTGGGGACACGACCGTGACCCAGCCGACCTGATTGCGGTCGGCTGGGTCACGGCGGCTCTGATCGTCGTGCTGAGAGGGATCAGCAGTGGGACGGAGCTCGGCGTCCGAAGTCATGGACCTAGTGTCCACTGCCCCGTCCGCCGCCGTGGTCATCGCCGGGCTCGGGGGTCCTGGAGGCACTGGCGCCGCCGTGGTCATCGCCGGGCTCGGGGGTCCTGGAGGCACTGGTGCCGCCGTGGTCATCGCCGGGCTCGGGGGTCCTGGAGGCGCTGGCGCCGCCGTTGTCATCGCCGGGCTCGGTGGTTCCGGTGGCACGGTCGCCACCCTTGTCGTCGCCGGGCTCCGGACTTTCACTTGCCGACGGGCTCTTGGTCGAGGTGGGCGAGGCGTGGCGGCTTGCACCGCTCGGGGATACCGTCTGCCCCTGGTGGTCGAAGGACACGACCTGGGCCTGCGAAGGCACTTGAACGGGAAGCTTGTGGCTGAACGACGGGTTGCCGGCCAATCCGGCGACGGCGGGCACCGACGCCGCCATCGCTGCGATGGCGGCAGCCGAAGCGATAAGTAAGCGGCTCATGGGAG
>JAVEET010000062.1 GCA_030840295.1 Pseudonocardiales bacterium | reverse complement strand
TGCCCGGGTCCGCTCGTTCACTGCCTTCGACGCTGTTGATCTGTACCGGCTGCGGCGCCCGGTCGAGCTCGCCGCGGTACGTCTGGTCATCGAGGGTAAGCGGCCACTGGCCGAGGCCAGAAGGGCCCTCGATGGCTTCATCGCACTCCCGGATGAGGTGGGTTGGGACCTGGTGGCCGACCGCGACATCGCGTTTCACCGCTCGGTGCTGGCCGCGGCCGCCTCGCCCCGGCTGCTGCGCACGTTCGACAGCGTCGGCACCGAACTGCGGCTGCTCATCGCACAGCTGCGGCCTGCCTACCGCGGCGCGCAGGAACTGGCCGCCGAACACGCTGTGCTGTTCTACGCCCTGCAGGCAGGCAAGATCCGCCCCGCGCTGGAGGCGTGGCAAGAGCACCTCGACATCGCCGAACAATTCTTTCTCGACCTCATCAAGGAGCGCGACCAGTGAAACTCACCGACTACGAGGCGCTGAGCTTCGACTGCTACGGCACCCTGATCGACTGGGAGGCCGGCATCGCCGCCGTGCTCAACCCGTGGGCCGCCAGGCGTGGGCTCAGCCTGGACGCCGAGCAGCTGCTGACGGCGTACTCCGCACATGAGGCCACCGCCGAGGTCGAGCATCCCGCCGATCTGTACCCCGACATCCTGGCCCGCAGCATCCGCGCGCTCGGTGTCGAACTCGGCGCCGAAGTCAGCGACGCCGACGCTGCGGCCCTGGCGAACTCGGTGCCGGACTGGCCAGCGTTCGAGGATTCCCACGACGCGCTGAGTGCGCTCGGCAAGCACTTCGAGCTGATCATCCTGTCCAACGTCGACCGGACCTCCTTCGCCGGGTCCAACGCCCGGCTCGGGGTGGAGTTCAGCAGCGTCATCACCGCCCAGGACGTCGGCTCCTACAAGCCGTCCGCGCGTAACTTCGATGCGCTGGCGTCCGAAACGCGACGGCTGGGCATCGGCCAGGGCAAGCTGCTGCACGTGGCGCAGAGCCTGTTCCATGACCACGTGCCCGCGAAGCGGGTCGGGCTGCCGACGGTGTGGATCAATCGCCGGCACGACCGGCCGGGTTGGGGCGCCACGCCCGCGCCACCGGCGGAGGTGACCCCGGACTGGCAGTTCCCGTCGATGGCCGGGTTCGCCGCCGCCGTCGACGCCGAGTAGCCACTTCGTCAAGCATGGCCCGGGCGGCATCTGAGGTCCCCCGGGAAAGCCGCAGTCCGCCGGGGCGAGCATCGCCGGGCAGGAACCGCTGTGCACTCGCACGCCCGGCTGGCTGCTTCGCGCTGCCCCGCTACGTCTGGAGAACGAACGCATGACCACCTTGTCGCCCCTGCTCAAGCAGGCCACTCCCGTCCAGGCCGCCTCCGGCCATGGCGTGCACCTCATCGACACCGCCGGCCGGGACTTCCTCGACTTCACCGCCGGCATCGGCGTGACCAGCACCGGCCACTGCCACCCGAAGGTCGTCGCCGCCGCGCAGGCACAGGTCGCGACCCTGATCCACGGCCAGTACACGACCGTGATGCACGAGCCGCTGCAGCAGCTGGTCGCCGAACTCGGCAAGGTGCTTCCGCCCCAGCTGGATTCGGTGTACTTCGCCAACTCCGGCAGCGAGGCGGTCGAAGCCTCGCTCAGGCTGGCCCGGCAGGCCACCGGACGGCCCAATGTGGTGGTCTTCCACGGCGGCTTCCACGGCCGCACCGTCGCCGCGGCCACCATGACCACCTCCGGCACGAAGTTCCGGACCGGTTTCGCCCCGCTGATGGGCGGGGTCCACGTCGCGCCGTTCCCGTCGCCGCTGCGCTACGGCTGGGACGAGCAGACGGCTGTCACCTTCGCCCTGAATGAGCTCGACTTCATCCTGCAGACCCTCACCGCGCCCAGTGACACCGCGGCGTTCATCATCGAACCAGTCCTCGGCGAGGGCGGCTACATTCCCGCGCCGGCCAGCTTCCTGGCCGGGTTACGGGAACGCGCCGACCGCTACGGCATCCTGCTGATCCTGGACGAGGTGCAGACCGGCGTCGGCCGGACCGGCAAGTTCTGGGCGCACCAACACTGCGACATCACCCCGGATATCCTGGTCACCGCCAAAGGCATCGCGTCCGGCTTCCCGCTATCGGGGATCGCCGCGTCGAGCGCGCTGATGAGCAAGGCGCTGCCCGGCTCGCAGGGCGGCACCTACGGCGCCAACGCCGTCGCCTGCGCCGCCGCGGTCGCGACACTGCGGGTCATCGAGGACGAGGGTCTGGTCGCCAACTGCGCGGCCATGGGCGCCCGCCTGCAAAGCGGGCTGGAGAAGGTCGCCGCCGGAACCGACCGGATCGCCGAGGTCCGCGGCCTCGGCCTGATGCTGGCCACCGAGTTCAGCACCGCCGACGGTGCACCGGACCCGGCCCTGGCCGCCGCGGCGCAGCGGATCGCGGTCGAGGAGGGTCTGCTGCTGTTGACCTGCGGACCGTGGAACAACGTGGTACGGATGATTCCGGCCCTGGTCATCAACGCCGAGGAGGTCGACGCCGGGCTGGCCGTGTGGGACCGCGCCGTGACCCGCGCGCTCGGCCAGAGCTAGAGATTCAGCGATGACCGCCCAGCTCGATGCCGCCGCCCGGGCCCTGGCCGCGGCGCTGTCGCAGGCCAGGCCGGGTCTGCTCATCGACACGACCGCGCTCGCCCGCAGCCAATACGGCTACGACGCCTCGAACTACCGCGTCACGCCCGCCGCGGTGGCCTACCCCCGCGACATCGAAGACGTGGCCGCGCTGGTGCGTGCCGCATCCGATCGCAAGCTGCCGGTGATCTCACGCGGATCCGGAACGTCCATGGCCGGCAACGCCATCGGCTCCGGCATCGTCCTGGACTTCGCCCGGCACATGAATCAGGTGCTGGCCATCGACCCGGTCGGGCGCACCGCGACCGTGCAGGCCGGCACCATCCTCGACGAGCTGCAAACACACGCCGCGCGCCATCAGCTGATGTTCGGGCCGGACCCGTCCTCGCACAGCAGGGCCACCCTCGGCGGCATGATCGGCAACGATGCCTGCGGCAACCACTCGGTCGCCTACGGCCGCACCAGCGACCACGTCCTGTCGCTGGAGGTCGTACTCGCCGACGGCACCCCGGCCGTCGTCACCGGCACCGGCATCGAGGCCATCGAGCCGCGGCACGCCGACCGGGTCGCGGCGATCGAACGCCAGTTGCGCCAACTGGCGCAGGACAACCTGGCTACGCTGCGCACCGAACTGGACCGCATCCCCCGCCAGGTGTCCGGCTACCATGCGCACCGGCTATTACCTGAGCGTGGTTTCGATGTCGCGCGGGCGCTGGTCGGCAGCGAAGGCACCCTGGCCGTCATCGTGACCGCCACACTCGCCCTGCTGGACAAGCCTCGCCACTCGAGCCTGGTGATCGTCGGCTACGACGACCTCATCCAGGCCGCCGAGGACGTGCCCGCCATCCTGCGGTTCGCGCCGACCGCGATCGAGGGCATGGACAAGGCGATCGTCGACACCATGCGTGCCCGCCGCGGCCCGGACGCGGTGGCCGCGCTGCCGCCCGGCCGGGCGTGGCTCTACGTCGAGTTCGCCGGCGCCGACGAGTCCGCACTCGGCGACACCGCGGCCGCGCTGGTCGCCGCGCTGAACACCGCCGGCAGCAGCCGGCACGCCCGGGTGGTGCCCACCGCCGTCGAGCGCGCCTTGCTGTGGCGCGTCCGCGAGGACGGGGCCGGCCTCGCGGCCAACCGCGTCGACGGTGAACGGTCCTGGCCCGGCTGGGAAGACGCCGCCGTCGCCCCCGCCAACCTGGCCGGGTATCTGCGCGAGTTCCGCCAACTGCTGACCGGACACGGCTACCGCGGCGTGCTGTACGGGCACTTCGGGGCGGGCTGCGTCCACGTCCGGATCAACTTCGACACCGGCAGCGACGCGGGGCTGGGCAGGATGCGCGCCTTCCTGCTCGAGGCGGCCGGCCTGGTCGCCCGGCACGGCGGCACCCTGTCCGGCGAGCACGGCGACGGCCGCGCCCGCAGCGAGCTGCTGCCGATCATGTACAGCCAGCGCCTGCTCGGTGTGTTCGCACAGATCAAGACAATCCTCGACCCCGACGCACTGCTGAACCCGGGCATCATCATCGAGCCCGACCCGGTGCAAGCCCAGATCCCGCTCGAAGCGAAGCCGATCCCGGCATCGTTCCGGCTCGGCCGCGACCACGGCGACCTCGCCCACGCCGTCGGCCGGTGTGTCGGCATCGGCCGGTGCGTGGCACCGACCGGGGGCGTGATGTGCCCGTCATACCGTGCGACCGGGCGCGAGCGTGACTCCACCCGTGGCCGGGCCCGCGCCCTGCAGGACATGGTGTCGGGCACCGGCATCATCAGCGACGGCTTCGCCTCCACCGAGGTGCTCGACACACTCGACCTGTGCCTGTCGTGCAAGGCCTGCTCAACCGACTGCCCGACCGGCACCGACATGGCCACCTACAAGTCGGAATTCCTGCACCGGCACTACCGGCGCCGGATCCGACCCATCAGCCACTACACCCTCGGCTGGCTGCCGGCCGCGGCCGTCCTGGCCACCAGCCTCGCGCCACTGGTGAACCGGCTGCTCGCCCTGCCCGGAGTGCGCCGGCTGCTACCGCAGCTGGCCGGAGTCACCGAGCGGCGACCGCTACCTACGTTTGTAGCGAGACGCCGCAGCCGCGCGCTGCTCGCCGCCATCCCCAGCTCCGGCGGCCAGGCCCTGCTGTTCGTGGACACCTTCACCCGCGCGTTCCGGCCCGAACTCGCCACCGCTGCCGCCCGGGTGCTCGCCGATGCGGGGATCGCCGTCAGCATTGCCCCGCGGGTTTGTTGCGGGCTGACCTGGACGACCACCGGCCAACTCGACACCGCCCGCCGGATGCTGCGGCGGACCGCGCAGACCCTCACCCGCGCCGAGCACACGGACAAGCCGATCATCGTGCTCGAGCCGAGCTGCGCCGCCGCCCTGGCCAGTGACCTGCCCGAACTGCTCGGCACCGACGACGCGCACGCAGTAGCGGCCCGCATCCACACCTTCGACCAGGCACTGCACACCTTGGCCGCACCCGACTGGAGCTACCCGACGTTGCCCGCAGACGGGGTCCTGCAGACGCATTGCCACGAACACGCGACGTTCCCCGCCCACGAGCAGAGCGCCAGCCTGCGCACGCACGGAATGACCAACCTGAACGAGGCGGTCGGCTGCTGCGGCCTGGCCGGCAACTTCGGGTACGAGGCGAACCACTACGACACCTCCATCGCGGTGGCCGGCATCGCGCTCACACCTGCGCTCGAACGCGCCACCCCGAACGCGGTCATCCTCGCCGACGGGTTCGGCTGCCGCACCCAGATCGAACACCTGCAGCCGCATCGACGCCCGGTCCATCTGGCCGAACTGCTCGACGACCTGATCGCCGCCGCCGAACCGGCAACCACCCCCGAAGGGATACAGCCATGACCATCACCAACACCCACCTCGGTCCGGCCGAGCTCCTCAGCACGGTCCCGACCGGGCTGTTCATCGGCGGGCAATGGCGGCCGGCCGAGGACGGTGCCACCTTTGCCGTCCACAACCCGGCCACCGGCGGGGTCATCGCCGACGTGTCCGACGCCGGCATCGCCGACGCCCAGGACGCCGTGGACGCGGCTGCCGCCGCCCAGACCGATTGGGCGGCCACCTCGCCGCGGCAGCGGGCCGACATTTTGCGTCGCGCGTATGACCTGCTGCTGGAGCGGGCCGACGACCTTGCCCTGATCATGACCTCGGAGATGGGCAAGCCGCTGGCCGAAGCCAAGGCAGAGGTCAACTACGCCGCCGAGTTCTTCCGCTGGTTCTCCGAAGAGGCGCCCCGAATCGACGGCTCCTACGGCCAGACCCCGGACGGCAACACCCGGGTGCTCGTGATGCGCCGCCCGGTCGGCCCCTGCCTGCTGATAACGCCGTGGAACTTCCCGATGGCAATGGGCACCCGCAAGATCGGCCCGGCGATCGCGGCCGGCTGCACCATGGTGTTCAAGCCGGCTCCGCAGACCCCGCTGTCCAGCCTGGCGCTGGCGGCGCTGCTGACCGAGGCCGGGCTACCGGACGGGGTGCTCAATGTCATCCCCACCACCCGCGCCGAGCAGATCATCGAACCCATCATGACCGGCGGTGTGCTGCGCAAGATGTCGTTCACCGGATCCACCGAGGTGGGCCGGATCCTGCTCGCCCAAGCCGCCAGGACCGTCATGCGGACATCCATGGAACTCGGTGGCAACGCTCCGTTCATCGTCTTCGACGACGCCGACCTCGACACCGCGGTGGATGCCGCCTTCGCGGCCAAGATGCGCAACATGGGCGAGGCCTGCACGGCGGCGAACCGGATCTTCGCCCAGCGCAGCGTCGCCGAACAATTCACCAGCCGGCTCGCCGACCGGATGGCCGGCCTGATCGTCGGCGACGGCACCGAGGACGGGGTCCAGGTCGGACCGCTCATCGACCAGCCCAGCCTGAACAAGGTCAGCCGCCTCGTCGAAGACGCCCTGTCCAAGGGCGCCCGCATCGTGGCACAGGGCCAGGTCCCCGACACCGGCGGATACTTCTACCCACCGACCGTCCTCACCGACATCGCCGCCGACAGCGAACTGCTGCACACCGAAATCTTCGGACCGGTCGCCGCCGTCCGAACCTTCGACACCGAAGCCGAGGTCCTCACCGCGGCCAACGACACCGACTGGGGCCTGGTCGGCTACGTGGTCACCAACGACCTGAACCGGGCACTGCGGGTCAGCGAGGCACTCGAGGTCGGCATGGTCGGTCTCAACACCGGCATCGTGTCCAACCCTGCCGCGCCGTTTGGCGGGGTGAAGCAATCCGGGCTCGGCCGGGAGGGCGGCCGCGTCGGGATCGACGAATTCCTCGAATACCGCTACCTCGCCATACCGTCCGGCTGACCCCAAGCTCAGCATCAGCAGCGACGTCCCGGCCGAGGTGGAGGATGCAACACGCGCTGCAGGACATCTCGACAGCATCGCCGGCCACATCCCGCTGCCGGTCTCGCTCACCGACCTACTGCACGGCAACGAGAGCAGCCGCGCCGCAGCCGCGATCGTGCTGCACGACAAGGGCTTTCTGCCTCAGGACTGGGTCGTGACGGCGATCGTTCTCCGCTCATGCAGCCATCGCGGCGACGCCCGGGACCGCCTCTTCGGATTCGGCGTTGAGCCACCTACCCCTCGGGCATCGGCGCCTTATAGAACCCGGCTCCCCCACCGTAAGGCAGGCCGGCCCGCGACGTCGAATCGAAGGCGCCCTCCACTCCTGTGAAGCCGTCCTGTCAGCGGTCGTCAGAGTTCTGAACCCCGGCGCCGCGCCGCGCGATGCGGCTCCTGGCCGCGGCCCACCAGGCGCTCATCCGGGACGCCAGCGCCGCAGTCAGCAATCGCGCTGCGCTCGGTGGTTCGGCCGCCACGGGCTCTTCGCCGCGCGCGGCTTGCTCGATGGCAGCTGCAAAGTCGGCGAACATTCGTCGGCTCACGTCTCCGGCCAACGACCGGCCGAAGCCCGCGATGCGGCCGGTCAGGAACATCTGCGCATCGGCAGTCAGCCGTGCACCTTCTGCTGAAGGTTCAGCCGCCAACGAGAACTGGGCCTGCGCCCCGCTGCCGCCGGCATCTCGTCCCTGCGCCAGGATCGTGATCCGGTCACGCTGCTGATCGACGATCTGCGCTACACCGCGGAAAGACAACTTGACCGGGCCCAGCCCGATCGTCGCGCGTCCGGCGTATCGGCCGCCGCCGAGGTCATCTGTCAGCTGGGCCCCAGGTAAACATCGGGCCATCAGCTGGACGTCGGAGAAGACCCGGGCGACTCCATCCATTGTCGCGCCGATCTGTCGATCCACCGTGATGGTGACCGTCGGCTCGCTCGTCGGCAGCCTTATGGCATCGATGGTGTGCAGGCCGCCGCCATCGGCATCAGTCTCCTGGTTGCCCACCGGATCCTGCGGGGTTGACACGGGTCCCGCGGCGTTACGGCCGACCAGGCTGCGCCCTGAATTGCAGTTTCCGGGCCCGGGAAGCCCTTCGCGGTAGGCACAGGCGACGTCGTCAACGGCGTCAATGATGTTGCGATAACCGGTACAACGACAGAGCACCCCAGACAGCTCATTCGGCAGCTCGGCCCGAGTCACGTCGGGGCGATGGCTGAGCAGGTCAAAGGCGCTCATGAGAAACCCCGGTGTACAGAAGCCGCATTGCAGACCGTGGTGGCGACTGAATGCCTCCTGCAGCGGGTGCAATTGGTCGGGTCTTCCGAGAGCCTCCACCGTCGTGATCTCAGAGCCCTGTAGCTGCACGGCGAACACGAGGCAGGCTCGCACTGCCGCACCATCCAGGAGCACCGTGCACATACCGCAGACGCCATGCTCGCAACCCACATGAGTCCCGGTCAGGCCCAACTGGTCACGTAGCACGTCGGAGAGGGTGACGCGCGCGGCCACCCGCGGTTGCGCGGGTGTGCCGTTGACGGTGAATCCCACCTCGATGAGGTCATGGCTCTCGACACGCGCCAACGCCGGCACTACATTCGTCACGATACCTCCCGCATCGAGCGAACCGCGTCGTGATAAGCGCGGGCAATCTCGCGTGACAATAAGACCGAAAGCAGCGTCCGGCGGTACTCGCGGCTGGCGTGGACATCGCCGTCGGTGTCAACGATGTCGTAGGCCAAGTCGCCGGCCACGGCAGAGATTCCGTCGCGCACGGTGTCCTCGGTCGTATCGGGGCCGTCCGTGAGCATGCTTTCCAGTAGGCCGCTGACATCTCGCACAACGGGACCGTCCGCCACTCCGAAACACGCAATGGTCGCGACTATCGCCTGTGCCATCGAGACTTTCACGCAAACCCCGGCCAATGCGAAGTCACCATGACGTCGCGCGAACTCGCCAAATCCGAAGCCTTCACCTCGCCGCGCGATCGGGAAGAAGGCAGCGGTCACCAGTTCATGCGGCTGCGTCGCCGTTGTCATGGCGGCGAGGAAGAACTGATCCGCAGTTACCCGCCGGAAGCCGGTGGGGCCGGTGATCTCGACGGAGCCTCCGAGGCAGGCCAGTACGGATGGCAACTCAGCCGCGGGGTCGTCGTGGGCGAGGCTGCCGCACACCGTGCCGCGGCTACGGAGTTCGCGATGTCCCACCGAGGGAAGCGCCAGTCGCAGCAGCGGGACAACGCCCGCCCGCGCATCCAGCTCAACGCATCGCTGGCGCACAGTCGCTCCAATGCGCAGCGCGTCGTCGTCGAGATCGAGGCGACCAAGTCCTGCGACACTGTTGATGTCCACGAGCGTCCTCGGCCTGGCCAGTCTCATGGCAAGTACCGGCACGAGAGATTGGCCGCCTGCAATGACCTTTGCCTCCTCGCGCTGAAGTTCGGCGACCGTGTCCTCGACCGTGGCCGGACGGCAATAGGCGAATGCTGCTGCCTTCATCTGATGTGGTCCTTCGCGATCTCAGCGGCCGCTGAACTTGGGGGACCGCTTCTCTCCGAAGGCTGCGACGCCCTCGGCGAAGTCGTGGCTGGAGCGAAGCATTGCATAGGATTTGCGCTCCAATTCGATGGCCGAGTACAACGGCGCATCGACTCCCTTGTCGAGCACTTCCTTCGCGGTTCGCAATGCAATCGGCGAGTAACCGAGCAGAGTCTGCACGCATTCCTCGACGGCGGCCGATAGTTCTTCAGGCGAATCCCAAACGCCTGCTGTGATTCCCCAGTCATTGGCTTGCTGCCCGGTGATTCGCGAGCCGGTGAGCACGTGGTACTTGGCGCGGGACAATCCGATCAAGCGTGCCAGTCGTTGAGTGCCGCCGGAGCCGGGGATCATGCCCAACTTCATCTCGGGCAGCGCGAACGCCGACCTCGCGGTAGCAAGCCGGATGTCAGCCGAGAGTGCGAGTTCGAGCCCCACGCCGAAGCAGTAGCCGTCGACGGCGACGATGACTGGCTTCGGGCTGCGGGCCGGTGCCGTGACGTCCTGGCCCAGATCGGTTAGATCGATCGGCTCGACCTCCATGAACCCGGCAATGTCTCCGCCCGATGAGAAGTGTTGCCCATCGGAACGCACCACCACGACCTGGATCCTGCTGTCAGCGTCGATCTCGGCGAACCGCTCGGCCATCAGGCGTCGCATCTGGAAAGTGATGATCGTGTACTTGCCGTGGGACAACGTGAGGTTAGCTACGCGATCATCGTGGCTGCGCTCGAGATGGATGTCGCCTCCGCTAAGGGGCATCTGGTTTCCTTCCGCCTTGAAATGACTGATATCTACTCATGAGGCGCGGGCTCGATTCACCAGCCGGTACAGCACATCGCCATGCAACGGCAGCCGATCGATCTCGACGCCCAGGGGCCGCAATGCGTCGGCCACCGCGTTTGCAAGGGCAACGGGCAGGCTCATCGAGCTGCCCTCCCCGCATCCCTTGGCACCGAGCCTGGTCAACGGTGACGGGGTCTGGAGTTCAGCGGCGACCAAATCGAACGACGCCTCGGCCGAGGTCGGACAGAGATAATCCATGAACGTCGCCGAGATCGGCTGGCCTGCATCGGAGTAGCGCAGTTCTTCGTAGATCGCACCGCCTAGGCCGTGCACGAGTGCACCGTGCACCTGCCCCTGCAAGAGCGTCGTGTTCAGAACAGTGCCTGCATCGTGAGTGGTAACCACCTGCTCCACAGTGAGCTCGAAGGTTTGCGGATCGATCCGGACGAGCACCAGTTCCGCGACGAAGCCGTAGCAAAGGCTCGAGTTGATCTGATCGGTCCGCGCGGCGGTAGTTGATTGGGGCGGGCGGAACGCCGCATCCTCATACAGCCGGCCGTTTGCTCCGTCGGGCAGCGCGCCTGGGTCCCAGTGCACCAGGCCGGCGGCGTGACGGAACTGCACAGAGCGCTGGTGATCTGATCGAACTCGAATCACACCGTCAGCCAGTTCGAGCTCTTCCGGATCGGTCTGCAGGAGCACCGACGCGGCCGCTCGCAATGTTTCCGCGATGCGGTCCGTGGCCTCGCACAGGGCACTGGTGAGCAGTGGTGAGAAGCGCGAGGAATAGCTTCCCGAGCTGATCGTCCACGGCGTTGTTGCTGTATCCATGTCAACGATGGGCCGCACCTGATGCAGTGGCAACCCCAACTGTGCGGCCACAACTTGCCGTGCAACTGTCGCATGGCCCTGGCCCTGCGGCACGGTGCCCAACATGACCGAGACGATTCCCTGGGGATCAACGCTGACGCGCACATGCTCGGTCGAGCCGGACTTGCCGCGGCCGGCCTGACGATCCGCCTCAGGCGTGGCAAGACCCACGTACCCGATATTGGTTGCCGACGGGTCGACGACGGTTGCCAGCCCGATGCCGACCAGTTCCCCGCGCACCCGCGCCTCAGCCTGTCGCGCACGCAGCCCGATATAGTCCGCGTTCTCCAGGGTCATCGAGAGGGCGCGGGGGTAATCGCCGGAGTCGTAGATGCCCCCGCTGGGCGTCGCGTACGGGAAGGCATCGGCAGTGATCATGTTCCGGCGACGAACCTCGGCCGGGTCCAACTCGCAATGGACGGCGATCTCGTCGATGAGACGTTCCAGCCCGAAATAGAGCTGTTGCCCGCCGAAACCGCGGTTGAGGCCGGTAGGTGCCTTGTTCGTCACGACTGCTCGGGCGCGAACCTCCAGGGCAGCGATGCGATACGCCCCGGTCAGGTTGCCGAAACACCGGTACAGCGTGCTGGGCTCAGGGGGGCGGAGATAGGCGCCGACGTTGTCCACCAGGTCCACCCGCAACGCGCTGATGACGCCGAAGTCGTCGATTGCCGCCTCGAAGACCATCTCCCGGTCCGAGCCGGCAGAACTCGCAAGCAGGTGCTCGCCACGGTCCTCCGTCCAACGCACAGGACGGCCAGCATGCTTGCTCGCCACGGCCATGAGCGCGACGTAGGGATAGATGGCGGCTTTGATTCCGAAGCTGCCGCCGATATCCGGTGGCACGATGAGTCGAAAGGACGAGGTCGGGATGCCCAGCGAGCCGGCCACGACCTGCAGCATTGAGAACGGCCCGTGGAAGTTGGCGTGTGCGACCACCTGGGGACCCTCAGCGGTGTTTCGCCAATCCGCTATGACGACGTAGCACTCCATCGGCGTAGAGGAATATCGCGGAAAGGAATACTCGCCGCGGACAGTCTTGCGCGCACCGGCGAATGCCGCGGCGACGTCACCGAAGCTGAACGTCCGGTCGGTTGCGATGTTGGAATCAGCGTCCTCGTGTAGCCGAGGAGCGTGGGGATCGAGCGACGCCCGAGTGTCGACCACCGCCGCAAGCGGCTCGTAGTCCACCGATACCAGGTCGGCAGCGTCTTCGGCGGTATATCTGTTCGACGCTACGACCACGGCGATCGGCTCACCGACGTATCGGGCCCTGTCGATGGCACTGGGCAGATACGGCATGGGTGTGCGAACTGAGAGCGGAAACGGCTTGAGTGCCGCGGACACCTCCGCTGGCCCGATCACCGTTGCCACGCCAGGGTATGAGCGGGCGCGCTCCAGATCGATGTCACGAATCCTGGCGTGTGGATGGGGACTGCGCACGATCGCTGCCACCAGCGTGCCCGGGAAAGGATCCAGATCGTCGAGGAACCGGCCCTCCCCGCAGAGCAGTGCAGGATCCTCTATCCGGGCTCCGTGGTAGGCCTCTTGACCGGTCACCGGTGCGCTTCACGGGCTTCGGCAGGAGGAGAGCCGGACGGGACCTCTCGTACCGCCAGCCGGTCGTACTCTCCCGCGGTCAGCTTCCTCCGCAGGATCTTGCCGACGGGCGACTTCGGGACAGCCGTGATGGCAATGATCCGTTTGGGACGTTTGAGGGACGGCAAGCCTGAACCGTCCCTGATGAAACGCTCTAGGGCGAGAATCGCATCGTCGGGGTGTACGCCGGGCGGCGGCACGACGAACGCCGTCACCGCGTGACCCCATCGATCGCTGGGAGTGGCCGAGACTACGACCTCTGCCACTCCTCGGCAGCCGGCGAGGACGCGCTCGATCTCGTCGGGATAGACGTTCTCTCCCCCGGAGTTGATCATGTCGTCCACCCGGCCCGAGATCCACAGGTCGCCGTCCTCATCATGGTGTGCCAGATCGCCGGTGAAGTACCAACCGTTGCGGATCGACTTGGCGTTTGCGTCGGGACGGTTCCAGTAGCCAGCAAACGCCTCCGGGCTCTCCAGTGATACGGCAACCTCGCCTTCTTCACCCACGGACACTTCGTCGGTGGGCCGCGCGTCGGGCGACGGGTCCACGATGCGCAACCGTGAGAAGACACCGGCACGACCCGCTGAACCAGGCTTGAGAGCTGCCGCTGGTGCGACGCTGAACGTGTAGATCTCCGTGCTCCCGAAGTGGTTGACGAAGCGTTCTGGCTCGATCTCCGCTTGCAGACGCTGCACCAACGACGGGCTCATCGCCGCACCTGCATAAGCGATCCGACGGACACTGTGCAGTTCGGAGAGCCGCCCGGTCTCGGCGAGTGACCAGTAGATCGTGGGTACCAGGTAGAGGGTGCTGATCTGCTCCCGATCGATCAGCGTGAGGCATTGCTCGGCGTCGAACGTTGCCTGGGGAACCCAGGTGCCTCCTGCGATGACCGAAGCCAGCAGGGTGCGCAGGCCCATGGTGTGGAACATCGGCATCACGCCGAGAGTGACGTCACCTGGCGCGTGCCCGGTCTGAACAAGGTGCGCCACTGCTGCTGCATGCTCAGCTGCGTGACTGCGCGGCACGCCTTTCGGCCGGCCAGTAGTACCGGAGGTGTAGAGCATCACCGATACGTCGCTCTCGACCGCCCCGAAGAGAGGTGCGCCGAGTGGCGCGCGGCGGAGCAGCTCCTCGACGGAATCTGCACCGGGGGGTGCATCGGCGCCATAGACGGCGATCTTGGGGGGACTCGCCATGGCGTCTATCGCGGCCGAGACCAAGTCATGGGTGGTCGCATCCACCACCACTGCGACCGGATTGCAGTCAGCAAGGCAATACCCGAGCTCGGCTGGAGCGAGCCGCGTCGAGAGGGGAACAGAAGTGACCGCTATCTTCTGCGCGGCCAGGTGCAGCGATGCGAGCGGCTCACCGCCTGCCATGCACAGCGCAACGCGGCTGCCGGGCCTGGCGCCGATCATCAGCAGGGCGTGTGCCAGGGCGTCTGTGCGGGCGTCCCAATCGGCATAGCTGAGCGGATGTGGGCCGCCGACGGCGCAGCGGTCGGGGTAGCGCTCAGCAGCCCAACGCACCGCGTGCGTCAAGTCCATGAAGTGTGACCAATCATCTGATGCAGACCATCCACTCTGGACTATAGGCGAGGTTACGGTACGGTTCGGACCATGTCAACGAGCCGCCTGACGACTACGTCATACGTCGTTCTCGGCATGATCGCCATGCGCGGACGGTCAACGTCGTACGACCTGAAACGAGCCGTCGGGCACTCGGTCGGATACTTCTGGCCGTTCCCCCACGCTCAGCTGTATTCCGAGCCGAAGCGCCTGGCCGCCCTCGGACTCCTCGACCTCGAAATCGAGGACGAGGGGCGTCGCCGTCAGCTTTATGACATCAATCAGCGCGGACGCGAAGAGCTGAAAGTGTGGCTCGCCCGGCGCGGCGAGGACCCGTTACAGGTGCGCGATATCGCCGAACTCAAGCTGTTCTTCGGTGAATTCGCGGACCCGGACGATCTGACATCGCTCGCGGCTGAGCAGATCGCGCAGCACCGCTCTCGCATCCTGGAATACGAACAGATCCAGCATCGGTTCGCCGACCGCCCCGATGTCGCGAGCCGGCTGGTTCCCCTCGGACTCGGTCTGCGGATCGAGCGCGCCGCGCTGTCGTTCTGGGAGGAGTTGCTCGACGGCCACCGTTGCGCCCGACCATGATCGCGCGGTCACAGCCTGACCTGTCCGCGAAGACCGGCTAAAACCTCGCTCTGCCTAAGCCGACGCCATGGATGGGTGGTGGGGCTTCATCGTTCCAGTCAGCTCCGGCCGGCCGGCCGGACTGCCTGCGTCGATCCAGAAGGGAAGAATCTCCGGAGACATCAGTTCGTCCACCACCATGCACGCAGCACCCATCATGCCCGCCTTGTCGCCAAGGAATGACCGGACGATGCGAAGGTCGCGAGTCGCCAGCGGCAGCGATCGTGAGAAGACGCGCTCCCGAACGCCGGCCAGGTACATGTCGCCCGCCTCGGCTACCACCCCGCCGAGCAGAATGAGGGAAGGATTGAAGAAATTCACGATCGTGGCAAGAGTGTCACCCACCAGATGGCTCGAGGCCGTCAACAGGTCCACGCTGACCCGGTCACCGTGCGTGGCACCGCGGCTCACATCTGCCGCGGTAATGACCTGACCGGCGTCGATCAGGTTTCGCAGCCAGGGGCTCGAGCCCTGGGTGGCCTCCTGGGTCGCGTCGCGAGCGATCGCGGCTCCCCCCGCGAGAGCCTCCAGGCAGCCGAGACGGCCACAGCGGCAAACGACCGTCGAGGACGGGGCCGTGACCGCCACGTGACCGATGTCGCCAGCGCAGCCTTGAGCTCCTCGGTGCAGCCGGCCGCGCGAGATCAGCCCGGCGCCGACGCCGGTCCCGACCTTGACGAACACCGCCTCGTCGGCTCCCTTGCCGATGCCGCACCGTAACTCGCCGAGCGCCATCACATTCACGTCGTTGTCGACCCACACGGGTACGTCGTAGCGTGTGGCGAGATACTCCCGGACCGGAAAGCGGTCCCAGCCCGGCATGATCGGCGGCGACACGGCTCGGCCGGAGGCAAACTCGACCGGACCCGGCAGTCCGATACCCACTCCCCAGATGGGGACTGATTCGCCGGCCTGCATATACAGTTCGCGGAATATCTCGTCCACTCGGCCCAGCATGGTTTCCGGTCCATCAGCGATGTCGCACGGTTCCTGGCGACTGACGACGAGTTCGCCGGCCAGGTTGGCAATACCGGCCCGCAGTTGGGTGGCGCCGAGTTCGGCGACGAGGATCCGGCCGGCATCGGCACCGTACTGAAGCTCCCTGGGCGCACGGCCGCCGGTCGACGTGCCGAGCTTTCCCTCGCTCAGCAAGCCGGAGTCCAGCAGTTGGCTAACACGCTGGGTCACTACGTTTCGGCCTAGGCCGGACTCGCGCAAGATCTCTGGCCGGGTGCGTGCGGTGCCGGCCCGAACCAAGTCCAGCACTGCGACTAATCCCTGGACCTGCTCGTTCCGGAGGACTGATTGGCTCATGCCATCCCTTCTGCCGTGGTACAGAGATTTTTAGCACGTTTAGGATTGACTTACGCACGCACGGTGCTTAAGTTGCTCAACATGCCGACTGAAGTTTATCCCTCCGACGCAGCTCCGGCTAGCGACAGGCCAGCCCAGCCACTGCGCGCCGGCATCATTGGTCTCGGGTTCATCGGCGAAGTACATGCTCGCGCTATCCGAGCCGCGGGCGGTGTCGTCTCGGTCGTCGCCGATGCCACTCTCGAGCTGGCGACCGCTGGCGGGAATCGTGTTTCGGCCCAGCGGATCGCCCACGATGCCGAGGAACTCATCACCTCCGAAGATGTCGACGTGGTGCACATCTGCGCCCCCAACCATCTGCACCTGCCACTGGCACGCAAGGCGTTGGAGGCCGGAAAGCATGTTGTCTGCGAGAAGCCGCTTGCCACTGCCCTGCCGGATGCCCACGAGCTGGTCGAGGCTGCGGCGGCGGCGGGTGTGGTAGCCACGGTGCCGTTTGTATACCGTTTTTACCCGACTGTGCGGGAGGCGCGCGCCCGGGTCGCCGACGGCGAGGCTGGCGATGTGCGTGTTGTCCACGGCTCCTATCTCCAGGACTGGCTCTCGACCGCCGAGGACCAGAACTGGCGCGTGGACCCGCTGCTGGGCGGCGCCTCCCGCACGTTTGCCGACATCGGTGTGCACTGGTGCGACCTGGTCGAGTTCACCACGGGTCACCGCATCGTCGCGCTGGCGGCGAGGTTGCTGACCGCGATATCGCGACGGGGTCAGGACACCCAGGTATCGGCGGTGGATACCGAGGACGCGGCATCGCTGATCTTTGAGACCGACGGCGGCGCGATCGGATCCCTTGTCGTGAGCCAGGTTTCGCCCGGGCGCAAAAACCGGCTCTGGTTTTCACTCGATGCCGCCAACACCTCCATGGCGTTCGACCAGGAATCGCCGGAGACGCTGTGGGTGGGACGACGAGGCGACAACAGCGTCGTGCGCCGAGGTGGGGCTGCATCATCGGCGGAGGCCATGCGGTACACGCTGCTACCCGCCGGTCACCCGCAGGGGTACCAGGACTGCTTCAACGCCTTTGTCGCCGACACCTACTCCGCGGTCAGGGGACACAAGCCCGAAGGCCTGCCCACGTTCGCCGATGGACTTCGTGCCGCGCTCATCACCCGCGCCGTCCTGGATTCGGCAGCGTCCCGCGGCTGGGTCGAGGTGCCGTCATGAAACTAGGATTCCTGACCGCGTGTCTGCCCGGGCAGAGCCTGGACAAGATCGCAGAATGGGCGGCGAGCAACGGGTTCGAGGCGCTGGAGATCGCGGCTTGGCCCGCACTCGGTGACCGCCCTTTCACCGCGACGCACCTGACCGCCGAGAAGTGCACGACTGAGGTGGCCGATCAGACCGGCGAACTGCTGGCCCGCCATGGTCTCGTCGCGTCGTCACTTGCCTACTACGACAACAACTTGCATCCCGAGGCGGCCGAGCGGGCGGCGGTCAATGCACACGTCCTGGCGTGTATCGACGCGGCCGCGCTGCTGGGTGTTCCGACCGTCGGCACGTTCGTCGGGCGGGATCCGTCCAAGTCGGTGTCGGAGAACTTGGCCGAGGCCGTGGAGGTGTTCAAGCCCCTGGTCGAGCGGGCCGGCGAACGCGGCGTGAAGATCGTCATCGAGAACTGTGTCATGGAAGGCTGGCATCCTGACGGCTATCCGGGCAATCTGGCGTACTCGCCGGAGCTGTGGGAATGGATGTTCTCCATCGGCTTGTACCTCAATTACGATCCGTCACACCTGGTGTGGATGGGCATCGACCCGGTGGCCGCCCTCCGCCCGTACGTCGACAAGGTCGCCCACGCGCAGGCCAAGGACATCCAGGTTTTTCCGGAGCAGCGCAACCGATACGGCTATCCGGGCAAGGCGATCACGCGTGACAACCCCTGGGATGTCGGCTGGTGGCGCTACCGGGTGCCAGGCCTCGGCCAGGTCGACTGGAGCGCAGTGATCGACACCCTCTACGAGGGCGGCTTCGACGGAGTTCTGTCGGTCGAGCACGAGGATCCGGTCTGGGGCGGTACCGAACAAGGTGTCCTGACCGGACTGCAGATCGCCCACCGCACCCTCCGCCCCCTGATCGTCTCCTGAAGAACCTGAAACCGAACGAAGGATGTATATGAGCGACACGATGGCCGCTGTCCGGCTGCACGCCCAGAACGACTTGCGACTGGACGAGGTACCGATTCCAGAAGCACGTCCTGGACAAGTGCTTATCAAGGTGCACCGATGCGGCATCTGTGGCACCGACCTGCACATCGCCAAGGGCAACTTCCCGGCGCCGAACCTTCCCCTAGTCCTGGGCCACGAGTTCTCCGGCACAGTGGCCGCGCTCGGCTCCGGCGTCATCGACGTGAAAGTCGGCGACCGTGTTGTGGTCGATATCAACACCTCCTGCGGTCACTGTTACTACTGCACCCGCGGTCAGAAACTGTTCTGCCCCCAAGTCGCCCAGCTCGGGGTGCACACCGCCGGCGGCCTGGCCGAATATGTCGTTGCACCGGCTACCAACCTGCATGTTCTGCCCGGGTCGGTTTCGCTTGACACCGCCGCGTACGTCGAGCCGCTGGCATGTGCCGTGCACGGTCAGGACCGGGTGGGGATCCGATCCGGGGACACCGTCCTGATTCTGGGCGGCGGCCCGATGGGACTGGCCCACATCGCATTGTCAGTACTCTCCGGCGCCAGCAAGGTCATCGTCTCCGAGCCGGACGCTGCTCGCCGGGACCGGTCCAAGCAGATGGGTGCCGACGTGTGCATCGATCCGTTCCAGTCAAATGTCGTGGAGGCCGTGGCCGATCTGACAAATGGCATCGGGCCCGATGTGGTGATCGAGGCGGTCGGCAGCGTCGTTACCTATGAGAGCGCCATCGCGGCCGTTCGCCGTGGCGGTCGGGTTCTCGCGTATGGCGCCGCTCCGCAGGACGCATCCATGTCGCTGCGCCCGTTCGACATCTACGCCAAGGAACTCACGATCACCGGCTCGTACGCCGGTACCTACGACACCTGGCCACGAGCTATCGAGCTGCTGGCCGGTGGCCGGTTCGACCCGAGCGTCATTGTCGATTCCGTGCGGCCGCTGGCCGACGCGGTGTCGGCCATCCGAGGCCTCGAACATGACCGGTCCATCGTGAAGGTGCAGGTTCAGATCTGATGGGGCAGCAATGCCGGCCGCATGTCACACCCGAACCCTTTTCAAACATGGAGCAGCTATGACCGCCGAGGGCACATTCCGATACGCCTACAACTCGCTCGTCTACTTCGGCGAGGACACCAAGGCCTCCGTCGACCGCGTGGCGCGTTTCGGTTACGACGCGATCGAGATCGTCGGGGAACCGGAAACCATCGACGCCGAAAGGGTCAGCAGGATCACCCGCGACGCCGGCATCGGGGTCAGCAGCATCTGCTCGATCTACACCCCTGAGCGCGACCTCGCGCACCCGGACCGCCAATCGCGAGAGGTCGCAATCCAGTACGTCAAGGATCTCGCTGACTTTGCCGCGACAATGAGCTGTCCGACCGTGGTGGTGCACCCTACCGCCTGCATGAAGACCAAGGCCCTGGCCGACCCGGCGGACGAGTGGAAATGGGCGGTCGAATCCATCCGGACCGCCGGCGAGTACGCCGCTGAGCGTGGCGTCAGCTTTTCACTGGAGTGCTGGAACCGCTACGAATCCTACTTCCTCAACCGGTTGGAGCAGGCCCGGCGACTGTGGGCCGAGACCGGCCTGGAGAACGGTGGTGTCCAGGGCGACACATTCCACATGAACATCGAGGAATCCTCGATCTCCGGGGCGTTCCGCGAGTGTGTCGGCGTCCTGCAGCACGTGCACCTTGCCGATTCTGACCGCACTGCTCCTGGTGGGGCGATGATCGACTTCGAGCCGATCGTCGAGGCGCTGATCGACATCTCCTACGACAAGTACGTCAGCTTCGAATTGCTTCCCGCGGCGGCAGATCCGTTTGCCGCCGGACGGCACGACGAATTCTTCGACCGCTACACGGAGCGGGCCATCCGCACTCTGCGCGCGGTCGAGGAGAAGGTCCGCACCCGACGGGCACTGGCCGGAAAGGCCTGACGTGACCCGGACCGATCGGATACCCCTGGGCCTGAGCACATTCGTGCTGGCCTCGCCGTTCTCGGATGACGATCTGCAGCTGCTCGCAAAAGCGCGTGCATGGGGGTACGACCACGTCGAGGTCTGCATCGAGGATCCCAGCCTGCTGAAGGCATCCGCGGTGGCCCGCGCCGCCTCGGACGAGGGCCTGAATGTGCTCGTCTGCGGCGCCTTCGGGCCACAGCGGGACGTGTCGCACGAGGACGCCGGCATGCGAAGCGCAGCGCGTGACTATCTGATGCACTGTGTTGAGTTCGCTCATGAGGTGGGAAGCCCGCTGGTCAGTGGCCCGATGTACGCAACCACCGGACAGGCCCGACTGCTTGAGCCGGTAGAGCGCCAGGCTCAGTGGGACCGCGCGGTGCAGGGTCTGCGGCAGGTCGGCGAGGCCGCCGCCGCGGCCGAGGTCACGTTGGCGGTCGAGCCGCTGAATCGCTTCGAGACCGATCTGGTCAACACCGTTGAGCAGGGCGTTCGGTTGTGCGAGGACATCGGCCTGGCCAACGTCGGTCTGATGCTTGACACGTTCCACATGAACATCGAGGAGAAGAGCCTGCCGCGCGCGATCGTCGCGGCGGGTACCCACATCGTCAACTTCCAGGTATCGGAGAACGATCGCGGCACTCCCGGAACGGGGCACACGCCGTGGGCCGAGGTCATCGCGGCGCTGCGCGCCGTCGGCTACCCAGGCGGTGTGGTCGTGGAATCCTTCCTCCCGACCGTCAAGGAGATTGCCAAGGCGGTCTCCCTCTGGCGACCCGTCGCGCCGTCTATGGACGCGCTCGCGGGCGACTCTGTGGAGTTTCTCCACCCGCTGCTGGCATCGACATGAGATCGGTCGCCGTCGATCGCTCGCGCTGGGAAGGCGCTCTTCTGGGCCTAAGCACGACCGCGGGGTCCCGGCTCGCAAGTCACACGTTCCAGCGCACGTTGCCCGGTTCATCACGACAGGAGCACGCGAAATGAGTCTCTACATCGATTACGACCACTACAACACCCCTCTCGGCCCGGACGGCACGCCGTATGAATACTTCGAGGCGCTGCGTGACGAGGCTGTCCAGACGGACACACCCATCGGCTGGAGTGAGATCTACGGAGGATTCTGGGTCGTCACCGGCTGGGAAGCCATGCGCGAGATCCAGCACAAGGCGAATCTGTTCTCCAGCAAGGGTGTCAACTTCCCGACTCTGGGCACGCCCGGCGAACGGCCCCTGATGCTCGCGGGTTACGACGAGCCGGCGCACAGCAGGTACCGCCGGTTGCTGCAGATCCCGTTCTCTCCGAGCAAGGCCTTGGAGATGGAGGAGTACTTCCGCAAGGACACGAACCTGCTCATCGACAGATTCATCGCCGACGGTGAGGTGGATCTCGTGGCGGCCCTGACTCACGCCGTGCCAGGGCGGATGACCGCGATGATCATGGGCAGGCCGCCCGAGGACGGCGACCGCTACCGGACCTGGGTACACGCAATAGTGATGCAGGTGCACACCGATCCCGAGGGTGCCGCGGCGCACGTGCGGGACCTCGACGAGCACTTCGCCGAACTGCTCGAGGAGCGCCGCAGCAATCCCGGAGACGACATCCTCTCTACCGTCGTGCACGCCGAACTCGACGGGGAGAAGCTTGACGATGACGAGATCAAGGACTTCTTCATCGCGCTGCTGGTCGGTGGCATCGACAACACGGTCCACCAGTTGTCCAACATGTTCTGGCGCTTGGCCTGGGACAAGGAGCTTCGCCGACAGCTCGCTGCCAAGCCGGCGATGTGGGCGACCGCGGTTGACGAGTTCCTCAGGTTGTACGGGCCGGCGCAGGCCGGACGGATCGTCAATGAACCAGTGACGATCGCAGGAGTCGACCTGGCCGCAGGACAGCAGATTCAGATGGTGCACCCGATCGCCAACCGGGATCCGCGCCAGTTCCCAAACCCCGACGTGTTCATCGCGGACCGGACGCCGAACCGGCACTTCGCCCTCGGACTCGGTATCCACCGTTGCCTCGGCGCGCACCTGGTGCGGGTCGAGATGCGGATCGTCGCTGAGGAGTT
>JAVEET010000223.1 GCA_030840295.1 Pseudonocardiales bacterium | reverse complement strand
TGTCCCGGTTGGTCGGCGAGACCTGTGATGTCACGGTCTCGATTCCGATGTCCGCACAAGCAGAATCGCTCAATGCCTCGGTGGCTGCCGCGGTCACGCTGGCCGAGGTGGCGCGAATCCGCCGACTGTCCTGACGGTTACTTCAGGCTCGCGGACGGCTCCGCAGGGATGAGTTACGCGATCTGTTGGGCTGAGTTACGCGATCTGTTGGGTCGAGTTCCGCGATGTGGCGTTGAGTTACGCGATCTGTTGGGTCGAGTTCCGCGATCTGGCGTTGAGTTACTCCATGCATGGGGTGACTGGGCCAGTTTCGCGTAACTCAGCCAAACTCAGGCGGCGGGGCGGGCTTGGCAGCTGGCTCAGCATCGAGTGGGACAAGTAGTCCCTAGGCCTCGCGGACGGCTACGCGGGTTGAGTTACGCGATCTGTTGGGCTGAGTTACGCGATGTGGCGTTGAGTTACTCCATGCATGGGGTGACTAGGCCAGTTTTGCGTAACTCAGCCAAACGTAGGCGACGGGGCACTCAACCAAACTCGCCGCGTCCGGGCAGCCGAACTCGCCGCGACCGGGCAATGATCTCTGCGAAAACGGGCAAACGAAAAGGGGACGCGGTCGGTGGTCCGCGTCCCCTTTTCAACTGCTAGTCGAGCAGCTAGTCGCCGATGCGCTCGCCGCTGTCCGGGTGGAATGCATGGGTTTCCTCGGTACGGACGTCGAGGGAGATCTCGTTACCGATCTTCGGCGGGATGCGGCCGTCGAAGCGAACGACGAACGGCTTGGCGCCACCATCGTCACCGGTGTCGATGGTCTTCTGGCCCGGCAGTTCGCCGTAGACGAACGCGTCCGCGCCGAGCTCCTCGACCAGGTTGGCCTTGACCCGGAGGCCGTTTCCGGACTCCGACGCGGTGAAGGACTCCGGGCGAACACCCAGGATGATCTCCTTGAGGCCCTCGGCGCGAACCGCGGCCGCCGTGCCGGCGCGCAACGGAACGGTGAGGTTACCCAGCTGGGCCCCGGCGTCGCTGACCGGCACCTTGACCAGGTTCATGGCCGGCGAACCGATGAAGCCGGCGACGAAGGCGTTACCCGGACGGTCGTACAGGTTGCGGGGCGTGTCGACCTGCTGCAGGATGCCGTCCTTCAGCAGCGCCACCCGGTCACCCATGGTCATGGCCTCGACCTGGTCGTGGGTTACGTACAGGGTGGTGGTGCCCAGGCGCGCCTGCAGGGCGGCGATGTTGGCCCGCGTCTCTACCCGCAGTTTCGCGTCGAGGTTGGAAAGCGGCTCGTCCATCAGGAACACGCTGGGCTCCCGCACGATGGCGCGGCCCATGGCAACCCGCTGACGCTGCCCACCGGACAGTGCCTTCGGCTTGCGCTCGAGGTACTTCTCCAGGTCCAGCAGCTTGGCCGCGGCCAGCACCTTGGCCGCCCGCTCTTCCTTGCCGACACCCTTCAACTTCAGCGCGAAGCCCATGTTCTCGCCCACCGACATGTGCGGGTACAAGGCGTAGTTCTGGAAGACCATCGCGATATCGCGATCCTTCGGCGGCTTCTGCGAGACGTCGTTGCCGCCGATGCGGATCTCGCCCTCATTGACGTCTTCCAGCCCAGCCAGCATGCGCAGCGCGGTGGATTTTCCGGAACCGGACGGCCCGACGAGGACCATGAACTCACCATCGGCGACATCGAGGTTGAGCCGGTTGACAGCAGCGACCGGGTTGCCCGGGTAGAGACGAGTGGCCTCTACATATTGCACTTCAGCCATGGAGTTTTCCCTTCGGTGTGTTGCGACCGCGCCGAGTACGGGCGCCTGTTAGCAGGCGTCTCACGGATTTCCGCTCGGGAATGTGGCTCCGCCTCCACCGATTGCAGACGGCATCCCCGACCGGCATAGCGGTCTGGACCTGGTCATCACACATGGCTACAGGCGTCCCCGTCAAGGCCTCGGTGTGAATTGGCCTATGTTCGGGCGCGCGCCAACTCACGCGTCGATACCGAAGCGGGCTCGGCTGAACGGCTCGCAGCGGCACCGGGCGGCGCCGCCAGCTCCCGGCGTGAACCCGCGTGGGCCCACATTCCGAGGACCCCCGCGCACCCGGCCAGGGCAGCGCCACCGACGGCCACCAGCACAATCGAGCTACGCAGTCCGATCATGGCGGCGACCAACCCGAGCAGCGGTCCACCGGCCAGATACCCGCCACCGGTCGCCAGTCCCAGCCGGGACAGCGCCTGTGCAGTGGCGCGATCGTCCGTCGCACCTGCCTCACGAGCCCGGCCACCGGCGTGCTCGGTCGCCAGGTGCAGCGTCACCGGCACCGCGCAAGCGATGCCGGTCGCAATCCCGATCAGGGCCAGGAAGGCCGCCGGCAGGCTCAGCGGGGAGACCATGGCCAGGCCGGCCACCGCAGCCAGTGTGCCCCCGAGAGTGAGGGTCAGCCGTGGTCCGACCGCCGTCATCAGCCACCCGCCGGCCAGTCGCACCGAGGCCATGGCGATCGAGAAGACGGTAAACGCGAGGGTGGCGAGGGCCAACCTGGCTCCGACGACATCCCGGAAGATCACGATGGCGAAGGTCGCGATGCCGCCTTCGGCCACGCTGGCGCCCAGGGCGGCGCCGATCAGCAACCGCATCACCGGATCAGTTCCGGTCGAGGTCCGCTCCCGCGGTCGGCCGAACTGTGCTCGCAATCGCCGGCTGACATCGAGGCGGCCTACGTCGAGCCGGTTGGCCGGACGCGAAGTTCCTGGCCGGCCGGGTCGGTGGCTCTGCTCGAGGCGATGGGCGGTCTTGCTAGCAGCCGCTCGGACGATCCGGATCGAACTGCTGCCGCCGCCGATCGGGATCTGCCGGTTCACCGCGAGCCCGGTGACCAGGCACAAGCCGGCCACCAGGCCCAGGTGCAGCATCAGCGGTACGCCGCCAGCGGTGGCCACGGTCGCCAGCCCGGACCCGAATACGGCCGCCGCCGAGGCCGACCCGATCATGGCCGGCATGAACGGCCGGTTCGCCAGCCGGCTCAGCGTGGTTGCGTGGGCGTTGAGGCCGACCCCCTGGATGCCGTTCACCGCACCGAGCAGGAGCAGCGCGAGGACCAGCTGCCAGACCTGCGTCGAGGTAACGGCGACGAGCATGGCGAGTGCGGTCAGCGGCGCGGTGACCCGGACGATCCGGGTGGCTCGCCAATGCGGTAGCTCCCGGGCCGCGACCGGGATCGCGGCCAGCGTCGCGACGGTGAGCGCGATGGTTACGACGGCCAGCTCATTCGCGGCGATGTGCAGCCGGTTGGCCATGGCCGGTAGGCGCGAGAACCACGTCGAGAACAACAACCCGTTGGCCGCGTACGCGCTCATCAATACCAGCCGGGCGCGGGCGATCGAGGGCTCCAAGCCGGTACGGCTCAGCTCGCCGGGTCGGGTTGCGGAATTAGGGGTGGGACGTTCGGGGCCGTGTGGTCTACGGCGGGGAATGCGCATGAAGGGGGTCCGGCTTGCTCGCAGTTGCTGAATCGATTAAGAGCATAAAGGTCAAGTGAGGTCTCGCGCTAGATGGGGCGGGCGTCAAGGAGGTAAACATCACGCTGCAGCCCGGTAAATCGTGCCCGGTTTGCTTTTTGCGTCCGGCCTGCAGGCGTCAGGTCCCGGGCCCTACGGGTGTTCTCAGCTGGTGGGCACCCAGAAGCGCAGCATGCCCTTGCGCTCGTCGGAGAAGACGCCGCCGTTGGACTCGATGATCCGGCGGGATCCGAGGTTGTCGCTGTCGCAGGTGATCAGTAGGCGATCCAGTCCCAGATCGGCGGCGATAGGCAGAGCGTCCCGCAGCATCGCGGTCCCGTAACCATTCAGCCGCGCCGCCGGGGCCACGTCGTAGCCGACGTGCCCGCCCACCTCCAGCAGCTGTGGTGTGAGGCGATGTCTGATCCGGATGCAGCCCAGGAACGTCGGACCGTCGAGGTACCAGTAGGTACTCGAGTGGACCCACCCGTCCGGTGGCGCGACGGAGACGTCCCCCTCCGTCTGCAATGACTCCAGAAAGGCGGCGA
>JAVEET010000060.1 GCA_030840295.1 Pseudonocardiales bacterium | reverse complement strand
GGCTCGACTCCCGCGCTCACGCGGTGGACGGACCCAGCGGAGCGCTGTCGGGCGCGGCCCCGTTGGCGGGGTCCGGCTCCTTGAGTTCGACGAAAATCACATGCGTGTCGGTGTCGCCGATATTTAGGCCCGAGTGGTTCTGCGCATCGAGCCATCGCACTGACCCGGCGTCAATCGCGACGTCGACCTCTCTACCGCCGGAGGCCAGCCTGCGTTTGAACGAGCTCAGCGTGTACATGACGCTGTCGGGGTGCAGATGAGGCGTGGTGCTGTCACCGGGCCTGTCCTTATACTCCAGGACTCGGATGCGGTCGTTCTCGAAGATCAGGTTGTAGAGGTCCGGGTTCGACACGGTGGGGTCCAGGTTCATGCCTGCATGCTAGGAGTCATGATCCTTTTCGTCACTGATTTCCCACTACGCAGCCTCGCCCGATCGAAAACACGCTTCTGCCCGGCAGATCTTCTTCCGGAGCCGGAACGCCGTCCCAACCCAACAGCTTATTGACCGAACGGTAGATATTGACCTGCATGAACCCGCACGCGTTTGTTCGCTTGCCGCTCTACACGTGCCGGGAGATCGTGACGTTGTGGTCCAGATCCGGGCGTGCCGTCACGGCGCGTGACTCTGCTGGAGCGCTGGTCGCTTGGGAGCGGATGGCGAGGCCTTTCGTTTCGGGCAGGGTCCAGACGACGAGGAGTCCGAGGGTTGCCGCGATGCAGCCGATGAGGAGGATCGAGTTGGCCAGCCCGAGGGAGCCGGACGCGGTGGCGACCGCTGTCGGTGCGGCGGCGGCCAGGCCACGTCCGACGTTGTAGGCGAAGCCTTGGCCGGTGGCGCGGATTGCAGTGGGGAACAGTTCGGCCAGGTAGGCGCCGAGTCCTGCGGCTTGCCCGGAGGCAAAGAAGCCGAGTAGGAACGTAATGCTGAGACCCATCATGGTTCCGGAGACGGGCATCTTGGTGAAGAGGGCGATCGCGGCGGCGGCGCCGAGGAAGTAGAGGCTGAAGGCGCGGCGTCGGCCGATGGCGTCGTGGAGGTATCCGGCGAGGGCGTAGCCGAGGAACGAGCCGGCGACGGCGGCCCAGGTGTAGCTGGCGGTGCCGATGATGGACAGGTGCCGCACGGTCTTGAGGAATAGCGGCAGGTAGATGAACACTGAGTAGTAGATGCCTTGGACGGCGACGCCGAGCAGCATGGCGAGGATGGTGATCTTGGCTTGGCGGCGGGTGAATAGGCCGGCGATACTCCGGCGGTACGGGGTGGCGGTTGGTTCGACGTTGTCGTGGGTGTGGCGGCGGACGAAGAACGCCGCGAGTGCCGGCAACGCGCCGATGGCGAAGAGCCAACGCCAGGCTGAGTTGTTGGGCAGGACGGAGAACAGCGCCAGGTAGGCGGCGGTCGAGGCGGCCCAGCCCAGCGCGTAGCAGGACTGCAGGACACCCATCAGCCGTCCTCGTGTCTCGGGTTTGGCGTATTCGGCGAGCAGCGCTGCCCCTACGGCCCATTCGGATCCGAAGGCGAAGCCTTGCAGCGTTCGCCAGATGGCCATTTGTGTCCCGTCTTGAGAGGTCGAGGTCATCGCGGTCGTTAAGGCGTAGCCGAGGATGACGAAGGTCAGGACACGCGTGCGACCGAATCTATCGGCGAGCAGGCCTCCGACGACGCCGCCGATGGCAGAGGCGATCAGGGCCGCGGTCGCGATGTAGCCGGCGTCAGCGAGCGTGAGGTCGAGGCTGGTCATGATCGCGGCGAGGGCGAAGGAGTACATGGTCCAGTCGAAACCATCTAAGCCCCAGCCGATGCCGGCAGCGAGGAAGGCCCTGCGTCCGGGTTTCGTCAGGCCATGGAACGGATTGAGGCTGCGGGTGCCGGGCGTACTCATGGGCGGTCCTCCGGGGTGTGGACTGTCATGGGGGAGCGGAACGGTGAGCGGACCGCGGTCACACTGCTCGGGCCGTCGCGACGGTCGGTGACAATATCGCCGCCGAGCACGATCAGGTGGATGCGGTTCGGGTCTTGCAGAATCCTGATGTTGTCGGCTGGGTTGCCGTCGAGGAGGATGAGGTCGGCCAGTTTGCCGACGCTGATGGTGCCGATCTCGTCGGCCAGACCGAGCAGTTGGGCGTTGGTGGCGGTCGCGGCGACGAGAGCGCCCATCGGTCCGAGCACCCGCGCCTTGAGTTCGAGTTCGAGGGCTTTGTGTCCTTGGTGCGGGCCGAGTACGTCGGAGCCGGAGGCGATCTTGACGCCGGCGTCGCGCAGCAGCGCGAGTGCGTCGTAGGCGCTGGCCAGGACGTCTTTGACCTGCTGGATCTGGTCCGCCGGCATGCCGCCGCCGGCGCCGTCGCGGGCGAGCAGTTCGTAGGTCGCGATGGTCGGCACTGCGAAGACGCCGGCTTCCGCCATGGCTGCGGCTGAGGTGGCATCCACCCAGTTGGCGTGTTCGATGCTGCGGACACCGTTTTCGACGCAGCTGAGGATGGCGCGGGGGGTGTAGGCGTGGGCCATGACGTAGGTGTCCTGCGATTGGGCTTCATAGACGATGGCCGCGATTTCCTCGGCGGTGAACTGGGGGTGGCGCACGTCGTCGGTGGGTGAGGTGCAGCCGCCGCTGGCCATGATCTTGATGTGGTCTGCTCCGCGGCGGAGCAGGTCGCGCGCCCCGCGGCGGCATTCGCTGACCCCGTCAACGACGAGGCCGGGGTGGTAGAGGCCGTCGCTGCGTCGAGGTTCGGTCTCTTGCCGGGTGCGGAAGTCGCTGTGTCCGCCGGTCTGGCTGAGGGGTCCGGTGGCCAGCAGCATCCGTGGGCCGCGGGCCAGTCCCGAGGTGACGGCTTGTTTGAAGCCGTAGTCGGTGAATCCGGCGTCTCGGACGGTGGTGAATCCGGCGTCGAGGGTGTCGGCGATCGCGGTGAAGGCTTGGGCGGCGATGACCGGCTTGGAGTGCAGGTGCACCTGGTTGAGGTAGTCGCCAGCGGCGAGGTGGGTGTGGGCGTCGATCAGGCCGGGCATCAGGGTTCGGCCGGCGCAGTCGATCACCCGGGCCGACCCGGCGGCGGTCGCGCCGGCGCCGACGTCGGTGATGCGCTGGCCCGAGACGCGCACCCAGGCGTCCGGGACCGGGTCGATGCCGCTGCCGTCGATCAGCGTTGCGTGGACGAATAGGGAATCCATTGCCCTGGTCACTCCCGAGCGTGTGCGGGGCCGCGGTCGGTGCGGCGTTGCAACGACGGTAGGAGGCTGATGGCGGTGAAACCATGTGCTGTGTTTCAGGGTTCCGGGACGGGGATTGAACGGTTGTCGCATCGCGGCGTCACGCATCGGCCTCGAGTAGCCGCAATGCGTCAAGGCTGGCTTGGGCCGCGATCCGGTCGTTGCTGTCGCTGAGGACCAGGCCGGTCAGGGATTCAGCCTTGCGTAGCCGGTAGTAGAGGGTTCCGCGGTGGATGGTGAGGGCCGCCGCGGCTTCCGTTGCGTCCGCGCCAAGGTCGAAATAGGCGTGCAGGGTGGCCCTGATGGTGCCATCGTCGGCGCCGAGCAATGCTGTGATGCGAGGGTCAACGGCTTCAGCCAGAGCGGCGGCACTGAGCAGAGTGAGGGCCCGCAGATGGCCGAGTTCGGACCAGGCCGCCACGCCATGGAATCGTGGGCACGCCGCAGCTCCCCAGGCCGCGCGACGGGCCTGCAGCTGGGACAGGTACGCCGATGACAGGTCGATGTGCGGGTCTCCGATCCCCACGCTGAAACCGGTGGCCGGCCCGGCGCGGGTGCCGATGTCGTGAGCGAGCCGGACTGTGCGGTGCGCGTCTCGGGCGCGCGTGGGCACGAGCACGGTGGCGGAGCCGGGTTCTATAAGGCGCGGATGCCCGGCGGGTAGCTGGCTCAACGCCGAATCCAGCAGGCGGCCCCGGGCGTCGCCGCGATGGGTGCGTGAGCGGAGAACGATCGCCGTCACGACCCAGTCCTGAGGCAGAAAGCCCTTGTCGTGCAGCACGATCGCTGCTGCGGCGCGGCTGGTCTCGTTGCCGTGCAGCAGGTCATTGAGCACGGTGGCATCGCTGCGCTGCTGCTCGCCCCGTTCATGCAGGAGCCGTCCTATCTCGCTGACGTCCTGGCCGATGGCTCCCAGATCGGCCAGGTCAAAAGTTTCGCTGGGGTCGAGAAAACACAGGTAACCGCAGACACGTTCGCCGTGGCGCACGGGAAGGACGACTCTCGACACTGCGGCACGCTCGCGATGCGATGGAACCCGGACCGGCCCGGTGGCGACCGCGATTCCGTACGAGAAGAACCACTCCTTCACCCAGGGTTCGGTGGTGCGGGTGAGCAGGCTCTGCCGCCGGACCTGGTCGATGGCGCGCTCATCGTGCGGGCCGAAGACTAATGAGTTCAGGTCCGGGTCGGTGAGCGAGACCGGCAGCGGGATGTGGCCGGCGATGCTGTCGACGATGTCCTGCAGCGCGTGTTGCATCCTCCACCTCCACCGGGACGTCGCCGCTGGTGCTTAGCCTCGGGTCAGCGGGACGGTATGGCGAGGTAGCGGTATTCGAGGAATTCGTCGATCCCGACGCGGCCGCCCTCCCGGCCGAGTCCAGGCCCTTCTGGCCTCGGCCAGTGGCCGCTTACCCTCGATGACCAGACGTACCGCGGCGAGCTCGACCGGGCGCCGCAGCCGGTACAGATCAACAGCGTCGAAGGCAGTGAACGAGCGGACCCGGGCA
>JAVEET010000203.1 GCA_030840295.1 Pseudonocardiales bacterium | reverse complement strand
CAACGGCGGCGTGAGTCCGGTCGAGTTGAAGGAGATCACCTATCAGTCCATTTGCCTACGTCGGCATGGCCCGCGCGTTCGAATACCTCCACGCGGCCAATGATGTCCTCACCGAGGCGGGGTCGAGCTGCCGTTGCCCGGACAGTCAGCGTCCACGCCGCAGACGCGCCTGGAGCACGGCGAGTCCGTGCAGGGCCGCATTGTCGGCAACGACGCGGTGGCCGCTCGCCTGACCGACGCCGCGGCGGACGAGCCGGGAACCTGAAGGTCGGCAACACCCGCGAAAGACTGCTCGCCGTGCTGACCGTACTGCTGCCGTTCATCGGCTACCCCCGCACCCTCAACGGCCTCGCCGCGGTCAACGACATCACCCGCTGAACCACACGACCAACCAATACAACGAGGAGCGCGACATGGATTACCGACTGCTGGGACGGACCGGGGTATCGGTCAGCCCGCTGTGCCTGGGCACGATGATGTTCGGACCGTGGGGCAACGACGACCGCGCCGACGCCATCCGCGTCATCCATCACGCACTCGACGCCGGGATCAACTTCGTCGACACCGCCGACGTGTACTCGGGCGGTGTGTCGGAGGAGATCGTCGGCGAGGCCCTCCATGGAAGGCGTGACGACGTCGTCCTCGCGACGAAGTTCTTCATGCCGACGGACGACCAGCCCAACCATGGCGGCGGCTCCCGGAAATGGATCATTCAGGAGGTCGAGAACTCACTGCGGCGCCTGAAGACGGACTACATCGACCTGTACCAGGTGCATCGCCCCAGCCCGACGACAGACGTCGAGGAGAGCCTTGGCGCGCTGACCGACCTCGTGCACCAGGGCAAGATCCGCTACATCGGGTCGTCCTCCTACTCGGCCAGCCAGATCGTCGAGGCGCAGTGGGCGTCCCGCGAGCGGAACCTCGCTCGGTTCGTCACCGAGCAGCCCCCGTACTCGATCCTCGTCCGAGGCATCGAGGAAGACATCCTCCCGACGGCGCAGCGCTACGGGATGGGAACCCTCGTATACAGCCCGCTGTCCGGGGGGTGGCTCACCGGCCGGTGGCGCAAGGACGCCCCGGGTACTCCGACATCAGCTGCACGTCCGAGCGCTCGGTTCGACATGAGCACGCCGGCGAACCAACGAAAACTTGACGTCGTCGAAGGGCTCGCGCTGCTCGCCGAGCAGTCTGGAATGACGATGATCGATCTCGCGCTGGCATGGGCGATCAACCACCCGGGCGTCACCTCCGCGATCATCGGCCCGCGGACCATGGAACAACTGGACTCGCAGCTTCCCTCGGCGGAGGTAGCGTTGAACACCGAGATCCTGGACCGCATCGACGAGCTCGTGGCGCCTGGCGTGACGCTTAACGCGGACGACAACAGCTACGGCGCGGCCGAACTCACGCCTGAGGCCCGCCGACGATAGACACCCACCGGCGCGAGCGTCCAGTACTTCATGGTCGACCTCGTGGCCCAAAAATGACACATCCAGCGACGGCGTGGACGGGACCACCGGGGTAGGCACGTAATCGACGAGAAATAAGGCAAGACCGAACAGGAGAAACTCGATGAGTAGAAGGATATGGCTGGTCACAGGTGCTGGACGCGGCATGGGAACAGACATCGCCAAGGCCGCACTGGCTGCCGGTAACGCGGTAGTGGCCACGGGCCGCGACCCTGAGCGGGTCACCGCCGCTATCGGAGCCCACGACGACTTGCTAGCCGTCAAGCTCGACGTCACCAATCCCGACGATGCGAAGGCCGCCGCTCAGGCTGCGGTCGACAAGTTCGACCGGATTGATGTCCTAGTCAACAACGCCGGCACCTTCATCGCCGGATTCTTCGAAGAGATCAGCCCCAACGACTTCCGGGCGCAGGTCGAAACCAACCTCTTCGGCCCGCTCAACGTCACCCGAGCTGTGCTTCCCGTCATGCGGCAACAGCGCTCCGGTCTGGTCATCGCCATCTCCTCGACCGGCGGCATCGTCGGCCAGGAGTTCTGCTCCGCATACTCGGCCTCGAAGTTTGGCATCGAAGGCTGGATCGAATCGCTGGCACCCGAGGTAGCGCCCTTCGGCATCCACACGATGGTCGTCGAGCCCGGCTTCTTTCGCACCGATCTGCTTACGCCTGAGTCGACCAAGTACGCCGAGCCCTCGATCGAGGATTACGCGAAACGCACCACGCAGACGGTCGCCAACTGGAACAGCATGAACGGTAAGCAGGGCGGCGATCCGGCGAAGCTCGCCGAGGCTCTCGTGAAGCTGACCAGCCAGGATGAGCCACCCGTCCGTTGGGTCGCTGGCGCTGATGCAGTCGAGACGGTCCAACAAAAGGGCCGGGACTTGATCGCCCAGGCTGACGCCTATCGAGAGGTCTCGTCCTCACTTGCCCATGACGACGACTGACCCGTTCCGGCTGCTGCCGCCGACACGGCGGGCATGACCAGACCGCGGTGCCAACTCGCCGCGGTTCATAGCAAATTCGGCGAAGTGCCAACATGGCGCAAGAAGTACCAAGCATCACTCTGAATAACGGCGTCGAGATACTGGCCCGCGGTTCGGGCGGTCTGCTGTTCACCGCTTCGGTGGCTTCGACGATGCCGGTCTCGTACTACGCCACCTACGCCGCGTCGAAGGCGTTCGTTCCGTCCTTCGTTGCCTGGATGGCACCCCGATCGAAGGACGTTAGAGAACTGGTCGGCCGCCGGTCACGGCAAGGCGGGCGCCGGAAATGTAGCTGCCGTCGTCGGAGGCGAGGAGGACGTAGGCCGGGGCGAGTTCGGCGGGTTGGCCAGGCCGGCCGAGTGGGGTGTCCTGCCCGAACTTCTCGACGTGCTCCGGGGGCATGGTTGATGGAATCAGAGGCGTCCAGATCGGTCCGGGGGCGACGCTGTTGACGCGGATGCCTTGTGGCCCGAGCATCTGGGCCAGGCTGGCGCAGAAGTTGGCGATGGCCGCCTTGGTCGCCGCGTAGGGGGCCAGGGTTGGCGAGGGCATGTCGGAGTTGACCGACGAGCTGCCGATTATCGCCGACCCGGCGGCCATGTGCGGAACGGCCGCTTTGCACAGGTGGAACATGGCGGAGACATTGGTGGCGAAGGTGTGGTCCCATTCGTCGTCGGGGATCTCGGCAAGGGACTCACGGGTCATTTGATAGGCGGCGTTGTTGACGAGGATGTCGATGCCACCCAACTCCTTGACGCACGTCGCGATGATGTGGCGGCAATGCTGCGGATCGGAAACGTCGCCTTTGACGAGTACGGCCCGCTGACCAGCGGCGTCCACGAGTTCGGCGGTAGAGCGGGCGTCGTCGTCTTCGTCGAGGTAGGCAATGACGACGTCAGCCCCTTCACGGGCGAAGGCAATGCAGACCGCGCGTCCGATGCCGCTGTCCCCGCCGGTGACCACCGCCCGCTTTCCGGTGAGCTTGCCTGACCCGACGTAGCTGTCTTCTCCGCAGTCCGGCACGGGTTTCATCTGCGACTGCAGACCGGGCGGTTCCTGCCTTTGGGGTGGTTGGGTCATGGCCGGTGTCTCCTCAGGTGGATTCGTATCGCTGCGATCTGTGAGTGGTTGGTTGGTCGAAGTCAAGCCACTCGCCGAACTCAGGGGGCCTGCGTTTGATGGGCGCGTGGTTGTGCAGCAAGGCGGATCAGCCGCGGCCGACAGCTCGCTCGAGTTCGGCCTTGCTCATCTTCGACCGCCCGTGGATGTTCTTGCGTTGCGCCTCGGCGTAAAGCTGATCCTTCGTACGGCCACCGGCGCCGGAGTGTGACCGTAGACCCCCGCGCCGGGCGGAGGAGAGGTCTGAGATCGAGGTTTCGCTCCGCGTCTTCGACTCACCGGCGCGAGCCCGCTCTTTGTTGACCGTGCGGGCCGCGATCTCCTCCGCAGTGTCCTCCGAGCGGCCGCGTTTCTTCAGACCCTCCTTGATGTGGTCGTACTGCCGTTCGCGCTTGTTGCTCCATGCTTGCTGGGGCATGACGTCCCGCCTCCTTAGCTTCAGCAGATCGTTCCGGCCGAAGGCCTGGTGCCTTTGGCGTGGGTTGTGCGGTGCCATTCATCTCGACACCAACTTGGTTCCACCGTTGCGAGCAATGCCGCATCCGGGATGTCGAGCCACTGGCCGCGGTGTTCGGTGCGGCGGAACCCGTCGCTCGAACGCACGGTCGAACAGATGCCCGGCCGGGCCGACAAAGGGCTCGCCTCGCGGTCCTCCACGGCGCCGGGCTGCTCACCGACCAGCAGTCTGCCGTTTTCGTCGACCTCGTCCGCGTCCGGATCATCGGGCCAGTGGCCGTCGTTATCCAGATACCGGAAGCGAACATCTCGGCCGGCCGGAATCGTCACGGATACACACCGCGAGCCGTCATCCGTTTCAGCTAGTTCGTGTACTCCCCGGAGTCCAGTCGTTGAACGACCCAACAACCGATACCGCGCTTGCCGAGCTGGTGGGAAAACGAACAACGAGGTTCGCAGACTCGTTCGCACAGATACCAATGCTCATGTAGGAACCGGCCAATCGAAACCAGAGAGTGGCGGCGACTGCTTGCCCTGTTCACCATAGCCCAGCACCGCCCTTGACGTTCCGATGCCGTTGTTTGGCAAGTTTGTGAGCACGGCACCGCCGCGGTGGACCGGGCACCCTCTCCTTCATTTAGATACGCGATGAGCACATCCGCGCCTTCACGAGCAAAGGCGATACTGACCGCGCGGCGGATGCCGCTGTCACCGCCGGTGATGACGGCCGTTTTGCCGCGTAGCGTGCGGATCCGATGTAGCGTGTTCTCCGCAGTCCGGTATGGGCAACATCTCTGACTGCACGCCGGGCGGCTTCTGGCTTTGAGTTCGTTGGTTCCCGATCGGCGTCGATGATGACCGCTCACACAAATCGAACCACTTCATGCTCCCAGCCCTCCGTCGCACTTCTTGGGCGAGGCTGGCTGTCTGTGCGCTATCGAAGATGCAGCAGGTGGCTGCATCGGCGGCGTGTTCCGCTATGTGGGCGTCCACTTGTAGCGTGATGCCAAAGCCTGCGCAGCGCTCAGGCCCGCAGCGGAGGTAACGGTTGCACGCGGGAATGGATTCGGGAAATGGGGCACGCGATGCTCACACTTGAAATAGCCGAGAGGGAGCTGCGTGAGCGAGTCACGATCGTCTTGCTGACCTACAACTGCGTCCACCGGTTGAAACCGATCCTCATCCACCTCTCGGCACTAAACGTTGCGATCGTCGCCGTCGACAACGGCTCGTCAGACAACACCATGAACCTGCTGCACAGCTTCGAACAGATCAAGGTCATCGGACTCGCCCGCAACATCGGCGCCGCGGCCCGCAACGTCGGCCTCGAACACACCGCCACACCCTACGTGGCCTTCTGCGACGACGACGGCTGGTACGAACGAGACGGGTTGGGCCATGCCACGGACGCACTCGACGCGCACCCCGCTCTTGCCCTGGTTAACGGCCGCATCCTCGTCGGCGAGCAGCAACGACTCGATCCGATCTCCGCCGAAATGGCCGACAGCCCGTTACCCGAGCGCCACGGAATACCTGGAGCCGTCCTGCTGGGATTCATGGCAGGTGCCTGCATCGTTCGAGTCAACGCCTACCGAGCTGTCGGAGGTTATGAACCCGAATTCTTTATGGGCGGTGAGGAGCAAACTTTGGCCCTCAAGCTCGCTGCGGCAGGCTGGCAACTCCGCTATCGAGACGACGTTGTTGTCTATCACTGCCCGAGCCGGGCCAACGTCAACGGTCTTCGGCCCTTGGGTTTACGCAACGCCCTCTGGACCTGCTGGATCTATCGGCGTCGGGTAGCCGCGGTCACTGCAACTTTTCGGCTGCTGAGCGAGCGACGCAAGGATCGGGCTTGGGTATACGGCATTCTGCTCGCGTTACGCGGCCTGCCCTGGGCTCTGGGTCGTCGGCAGGCCGTGAGCGTTGAACTCGACGAACAGCTGCGCGTTCTCGACCGGCACCGGCTGCATTTCCTTACAGCTCATCGCGCTCATCGCCTGGCCGCTCGGTAATCGTCACACGCGGGGTTATCTCATCAGCAAGCGCCGCAACCGTCGTGCCCCTTCTCGTAAGCCAGACCAGCCGGCCACCGGACCCACCGGTCCGATGCACCTCGACTCCGCTATCCCTGGAAAGTCAACTGACCAGGCTGGGAGCCAAACCTGGCGCAGCTGCCGAGCAACTGTCCGCATTGCCGCTGAACGACATGCTGCGCGACGCCATCCCCAGACCGCGATGACACGTGCGTGGCTCCCTAGGAACCCACTAGCGGTGCTAGCAGTGCGTCAAATTTCGGCCTACGCGCTCGGATGAGCCGGGAAGCGTGTTAGCTTGAGATGCGGCCTTTTTTGCAGCGCTTCTTCGGAAGTAGCTCGGCATGAGTCCGCGCGGCTTA
>JAVEET010000196.1 GCA_030840295.1 Pseudonocardiales bacterium | reverse complement strand
TCGCCTGAGCCGAAGACACGAATACCGTATCGCCCGACAGCTGGGTAGTGAACTGCGACAGCCCGACCACCGTTGCCCGCATCCGCTCGGCGGCCGGCCGCAGATTTCGGCCTGCGGCCGTCGCCTGGGCGACCAGTTCCGCCGCCAGAGTCGGACCGAGGTCACGGGTCTCGGCGATGTCTGCGTTGATGTACTCGGACACACCACCGGACAGCACGATTTCGTCGATGGCCGCCAGCCCGCGCAATGGATCGGTGAGCAGCAGCGCATCGGTGAACACCGAGAATTCGGACGGGTCCTTGGTCAGGTACTCGATGACTGCACCTGCGAGTGTCGCGCTCAGCGTCCGCTGGTCCTCTGTTGACAGTGGTTGGCCCAGGGCCAGCGACACACCGGCGACCTCGGCGGCCCGGCGCGCGGCCTCGTCGACGCGCACCACCTGACCATCCTCGATCGCGACCAGCCGGCCGCCAACGTTCAGTGCTGCGGTACCGACGATCTCGCCCTTGTGGATATGGGTGAATTTGGTGGTACCGCCACCGACGTCAACGTTGACGATGGTCGAGCCCGCCTCGCGTGAGGCGAGCAGTGCCCCTGAACCGCTGGCGGCCATCCGAGCCTCGAGATGATGCCCGGCCGACGTGCACACGAACTTGCCCATGGTCTCGGCAAACATCGTCGCGATCGCCCTGGCGTTGGTCTTGCGGGCAGCCTCGCCGGTGAGCATCACGATGCCGGTGTCGAGTTCGTCGTAGCCGACGCCCGACTGCTCGAAGTTCTGGGCGAAGAACGCGTTGAGCTGATCGGAGTCGATCTCGGTCGAGGACCGGTACGGCGTGAAGAGGATCCCCGAGCGGTAGAGCTCCTGCTTGGCGACGATCTCGTAGCGACTCATCAGCGCGACACCGAGCCGGCGCAAGGTCAGTCTGGACAGCAGGAAATGGGTGGTGGCCGATCCGATGTCGATGCCAACCGTGGTCAATCGGATCTGATCCGGCATGCCGTTCGGATCAGCCGGGTTCTCGACCTCATCGTCGTCGAAGTCCACCTCGTCATCGTGGTGGTGATCGTGATGATGGTGATGACTACTCAAGGCTTCGATTCCTCTGCTCGACGGTGATTCGGCCACCGCCCGGTTGGGTCAGCGAAACTCGGGCATGATCGTTTCTGCCCAGAGCTGCATCTGCTCTTCCATCTGGTCGATGGAGGAGTAAAGGAGCTTCAGTTCGAAATGGGTGACACCGGCCTCGAGGAACTCGTGTACCCGGCGCCGCACATCGTCCACCGAACCGAAGATGTGCCGGTCGAGGGCGAACTGGATGTTGTCCACGTCCCGCTCGTAGGTGTTGCTGCTGGTCTTGACCGTCGGCATCGCCCGCTCCAGGGCCTCGTCGCGGGTCTTGGCGATCGTCGTCAACTTCTCGACAGCGACGGTTATCTTGCTGCCATCGCGGTTGTTCTCCTCGGCGGTGCGCAGCAGCACCTGGCGACCGGCAGCCATCTCGCTGGGCGAGAGCCATCCAGGGATCCAGCCGTCGCCGATCCGCCCGGTGCGCTCGGCGGCCTTGTCGGTCCAGCCGCCCACCCAGATCGGCGGGTATGGGGACTGCAGCGGCTTGGGGAACAGTTCGGCGTCAGTGAAGTCGATAGTCTTGCCATGGTGGGTGGCCAGCGGCTCGGTCCAGATCTTGCGCATCACCTCGATGTACTCGTCGGTCAGCGAGGCACGCTTGTTGAACGGCACCCCGAAGACCTCGAACTCATTCGAGCCCTCGGTGGCGCGCGAACCGAGACCGACACCCACGAGCAGACGGCCGTTGGTGAAGTGATCCACCGTCGCCAGCTGCTTTGCTGCGTAGATGGGGTTGCGGGTCGGCATGACCAGGCAGGCGACCCCGAGCTTGACCCGGCTGGTGTGTGCTGCCAGGAATGCGAGGGTGGTCACCGACTCGTAGAAATCTGCGGTCTGGTCGTCTTTGAGCGCATCCATCGAACCCGAAGAGATGTGATGCCGGTGCATCTCCGAACTCCACACAACGTGGTCGTGCGTCCATACCGTGTCGAAACCCAAATCCTCGGCAGCCTTCGCGGTGCGAATCAAGTTTTGGACACTTGACAATGGTCCAGAATTCGGCACTCGAATACCGAACTCGATCTTGGTCATCGATGGTCTCCCATGTGTGGTGGGGGCCTGGTCCGCCGCCCAAATTCGCGATCCTGGATACGATATTCAACCTACAGTGGATGCCTACAGCGACGCAAGCCTCAGCATGGCCCACGCGGGAATAGTAAATCTGCACGTCCTTGGCCTCTAACGGCCCGGATGGCAGTACATTGCATCCATGGCTCCACGCAAAGGTCGCAACCTCAGTACCGATCAGAAGTTCTCTGTCGTCGTCGACAACCTCTCCGGCGGCTACAAGACCGTCGGCCAGATGGTGTACGCGGTCCTCAGGGAAGCAATCCTCACCGGCGCGTTCGCTCCCGGAGAGTGGCTGCGCCAGGAATCGCTGGCCGAAGCGATCGGGGTATCCCGGATCCCGGTCCGCACCGCACTGTTGCAGCTCGAGTCCGAAGGCATGATCACCTTCCACCCGCACCGTGGCGCACGGGTTCGGACCCTGACCGCCGAGCAGGTGGACGAGATCTACCGTCTTCGCACCCTGCTGGAGACCTATGCGCTTCGTCGGGCGATAGAAACCATGACCCCGGAGCGGTTGGCGAGCCTGTCGGAGATGGCCAAGCAACTCGACGAAGGCGATGAGGGCGGTGAGTTTCTCGAACTGCGCATAGCCTTTTATCGCTCGCTGTACGATTCTGACCGCAATCCGCTGCTGGTCGAAATGATCGAGGACCTGCGCAGCCACGTCGGCCGGTACTTCCTCGGCATTCGGTTCGACGCCCACGCACATCACCACGCCTCGGTGGTCAAGCAGATCGCCAAGGGCGACCTGGCCGGCGCCGAAGAGTGGCTCACCAAGCACCTTGACCAGGTGCGTATGGGTATTCGCGATCTCATCGTCGAGGATGCAGCCGACAGCGGAATAGACACCGCCGTGGAGCCGAAGCAGCCGGCCGCCAAGCGGACCAGCAAGCAGCGGACCAAGCGTCCCGCGACGGCGGCCAAGCGCGGGACCAACATCTCCTCGCGAGGCTAGCCGCTCGCCGCGTCGACAGCAGCGCGTTACTCGCCGTCTTCCTCGGGCAGATCGTTCATCAGGCGCCATACCCGTTCCGGCGTCAGCGGAACCCGGGTGGGCCACCGTCCGATCGCCTTGGCGACCGCACCGGCGACCGCGGCGGCCATCGGGTTCAGGGTTCCCTCCCCTGCGCCCTTTGCTCCGTACGGGCCGACGCCATCGCCGCGCTCGGCGATCATCGTGTCGATCCGCTCCGCCAGATCCTGCATCCGCGGCACCCGGTACTCGACCATATTGGGATTGACCAACTGCGGCCCGTCGTAGATGAGTTCTTCGAACAGTGCCCCACCGAGTCCCTGCGTTGCCGCGCCCAGATCCTGACCTTCGACTGCGCGCGGGTTGATCGCGAAGCCCACGTCTGCCACGGTTGCGAGCTGACGCACTTTCACTGCCCCGGTGTCGGGGTCGACCTCGACATCGACGCCCACCACCCCGACTTCCCAGAACGGCGGCATCTTCTGAGTGACGCCCTCACGACG
>JAVEET010000193.1 GCA_030840295.1 Pseudonocardiales bacterium | reverse complement strand
GCTCCTGGAGCAAACGAGTGAGCCCGTCAACTCCCCCGAAGCCACCGATGCGCACCTTTCCGACCGGTAAGGCGGGGTTGCTGACCCGGCCGGCCAACGAGGACTCGACCTCGACGTCGGTGCATTGATGCAGCTCGGCCGCCAGCGACCGAGCCTCGCCGGTACCGCCGAGCAGTAGCACTCTCATGCCGGTTCAATGTGCCGTTCGGTCGCGACTCGACGAGTACAGGTAACTGTCCGGAAAGCCCGCTGCGGCCAGCACCTTGCCGACCACGATGACCGCCGTGCGGCTGATTCCGGCTTGTTGAACCTGGTCCTCGATATCGGCCAGGGTGCCCCGCAGGATCACCTCGTCGGGGCGGCTGGCGTAGGCGACAACTGCCACCGGGCAGTCGGATCCATAGTGCGGGACGAGTTCGGCCACCACGGCCGCGGTTCGTTGCACGGCCAGGTGCAGCACCAGCGTCGCGCCCGAAGCACCGAGCGTGCTGAGATCCTCGCCGGCCGGCATCGCGGTGGCACGTTCGGCCGTGCGGGTCAACACCACGCTCTGGCTCACGCCCGGCACGGTCAGTTCCCGGTTGAGCGCCGCCGCCGCCGCCGCGAAAGCCGGTACACCTGGCGTGACGTCGTAGGCCACCGCTGCTGCGTCAAGCCGCCGCATCTGCTCGGCCATCGCGCTGAAGATGGCTGGATCGCCACTGCACAACCGCGCCACGTCCTGGCCCGCCCGGTCGGCCACTATCAGTTCGGCCAGGATCTCGTCGAGGCTGAGGCCCGCGGTATCTACCAGCCGGGCATCTGGTGGGCAATGCGAGAGCACTTCCGGCGGCACCAGGCTGCCGGCGTACAGGCAGACCGGCGACGCGGCCAGGATCGCCTTCGCCCGCAAGGTGATCAGGTCCGGCGCTCCCGGCCCGGCGCCGATGAAGTGGATGGTCATCCGGTCTGCCCCGCATTCCGCTCAGCCGGCTGGCTGGCCCCGTCGGTGAGCCATGGTTTGCGGTAGGTCCACTGGGTCACCGGCATCGCCGGACGCCAGCCCGTGAAACCTCCGATGGGCGCCGCCCGTTGCACGGCCACTCTGATCAGGTTTCCCCCGTGCTCGGCATGCCAACGGGCTAGCACGGTTTCGGTCTCGAGCGTGACGCCATTGGCGACCAGCCGCCCACCGGGGCGCAGCGCGGCGTGGCAAGTCTCGATGACCCCGGCCACCGAGACCGCCCCGCCGACGAAGATGGCGTCCGGGGCGGGCAGCCCGGACAACGCGTCCGGTGCGCGGCCGGAAATTACCTGCAGGCCAGGAACCCCGAGCGTTTCGGCATTGTCGCGAATGCGGGCGACCCGATCCGGCCGCGGTTCGACGGCGATGGTGCGACAGGCACGATGGCTGCGCATCCACTCGATGCCGACGCTGCCCGAACCGGCTCCCACATCCCACAGCAGTTGACCGTCGATCGGTGCCAGGGACGCGATGGTCAAAGCCCTGATTTCGGACTTGGTGATCTGCCCGTCGGAATCGAACAACTCGTCCGGCAGTCCGCCGACCCGCGGGATCGGTATGCGGTTGTCAGCGAGCTGGAGTTCGATGGCCAGCACAGCCACCCGATCATGAGAAGCCGTGCCCCACAGCTCGGCAGACGTGCGCTGCATCGACTCAGCCGGGCCTCCGAGCTGGCTCAACACCGTGATCTCGCTAGCACCGAACCCGCTGGCGCATAGCAGCCGACAGATCTCCGTGGTGGCATCGGCCGAGCCGAGCAGCACCAGCAGCCGGCGCGCGGGTTGCAACGCAACCTGCAAGGCGGCCACCGGACGTCCGACCACGCTGTAGACCTCGACCTCCTCCAGCGGCCAGGCCAGCCGCGCGCAGGCCAAACTCACCGATGAAACCTGGGGTAGCACCCGCACCGAATCGGCACCGTAGCGCCGCGCCAACGTCCCGCCGATGCCGTAGTACATCGGGTCACCGCTGGCCAGGATCGCGATATCGGATTTCTCGCGTTCGGCCATCAACGCCGGTAAGGCGGGCAACAGTGGCGACGGCCAGACCCGGAGCTGAGCGGCCAGTCCAGGTGGGATGAGCTCGAGTTGACGGGCATCTCCGATGATGACCTCGGCCTGGGTCAAAGCATCGCGGGCTACGGGCGAGAGTCCCGGCCACCCGTCCACCCCGATGCCGACCACCACGATCGGATTTCCCTCTGCCACGCTCTGCAGTCTGCCGCACTCCGATTGACCCAAAGCACGCCGGTCACTAGGGTGAGGGCGCGTCAGGGTGACAGGAAGCTGGTGAAATTCCAGCACGGTCGCGCCACTGTGAACGGATCCGGTTCATTTACCGGCATTCAAGTCAGACACTTCGCCATGACGACGCCCGACGACTAGGGACGCAGAATCCCTGAAAGAGGCTCCTCATGAGCACCAGCATTTGCCGCCTCAGCTGCGGCCATCGCCAGCGCCCGCACCGAAGACCGATCAGCCGGGACGGCACGGGTAGCGTGGGTGCCGAGCCCGTACCGGAATCGGTCTGATCCGCCAGAGTCCGTGCGCCTTCCCGCCCCGCGTCTGTCCACGGCAGGTGCCCCGCATCTCGTCAGGAGTCTTCCCGCGTGTCGCAGTTTCCCTTCACCGCCGTGGTCGGCATGGACGATATGCGGTTGGCCCTGCTGCTGAACGCGGTATCACCGGCCATCGGTGGCGTGCTGGTTCGGGGCGAGAAGGGCACCGCGAAGTCCACTGCCGTGCGGGCGCTGGCCGCAGTGCTCCCCCGACTCTCGGTGGTCGAAGGCTGCCGCTTCCAATGCGACCCGACCGATCCCGACCCGAACTGCCCGGACGGACCGCACTCGGTCGATCAGCCCGCAGAGATCCGCCCGGCTCGGCTGGTGGAGTTACCGGTCGGGGCCAGCGAGGACCGGTTGGTCGGATCTCTGGACATCGAACGCGCACTCACTGATGGGGTTAAATCGTTCGAACCGGGCCTGCTGGCGACCGCCCACCGCGGCGTGCTCTACGTCGACGAGGTCAACCTGTTGCATGACCATCTCGTCGATCTGCTACTCGATGCCGCCGCGCTCGGTACCTCCTACGTCGAACGCGAGGGCGTTTCGATTCGGCACGCATCCCGGTTCCTGCTCGTCGGCACCATGAACCCGGAGGAGGGTGAACTCCGGCCACAACTGCTGGACCGTTTCGGCCTGACCGTCGAGGTGGCCGCTCCCCGCAATCCAGCTGTCCGGGCCGACGTAGTCCGTCGTCGGCTTGCCTTCGACGCCGATGCCATCGAGTTCACCGAGCGGTTCGCCGTCGAGGAGCGAGACCTGAGCGTCCGCATCGTCGGGGCGCGTCGCCTGCTGCCCGAGGTTGTCCTGTCCGATGAGGCCCTGCAGCAGATCACCGCGGTATGCGCATCGTTCAATGTCGACGGTCTGCGCGCGGATATCGTCACGGCCCGCACCGCCGCTGCGCATGCCGCGTGGCACGGCCGGACGGATATCACTGAAGAGGATATCCGGATCGCGGCTCGGTTGAGCTTGCCGCACCGGCGTCGGCGTAATCCCTTCGACGCTCCCGGCCTGGACGAGGCACAGCTGGAACAAGCGCTGGCCGACTCGCGGCCCCCCGGACCGGACGGCCCGGACCCGGATGGCCCGGACCCGGATGGCCCAGACCCGGATGGCCCGGAACCGAACGGCCCAGTACCTGATGGCTCAGACCCGGATACCCCGGGACCGGATGGCTCGGGCGATTCAGCTGATACCGACGCCTTGTCCGATCCGGATGCCACGGAACCGTCCACTTCGGACGGCACCGGTCAGGCGGCCGCCGACCAAGCCGCTGGCCAAGCGCCTGAGCACGCAACGGGATCGTCGGGCGATCGGGTAGTAGCACCGTCGGCCGCATTCCGGGCCCGGCGGCTGGAGGTGCCCGGGCTCGGAGCCGGAGCCGCTGGCCGGCGTTCGCGCGCTGAGACCGAATACGGCCGGACGACCCGGGTCGAGCGGCCGGTCGAGCCGGTTCGGCACGTCCACCTGACGGCGACGATGATTGCCGCGGCACCTCATCAACGAAGCCGGGGCCGCACAGGTCGGGGGCTGCTGATCCGCAAGGACGATCTGCGGCAGTCAGTTCGAGAGGGACGGGAGGGCAATCTGATTCTCTTCCTCGTCGATGCCAGCGGCTCGATGGCCGCTCGGTCCCGAATGAGTGCGGTGAAGGGCGCAGTGCTGTCATTGTTGTTGGATGCCTACCAGCGGCGGGACAAAGTAGGACTGATTTCGTTCCGGGGCCAGCACTCCGAACTGGTGTTGCCGCCCACGTCGTCGGTCGACACGGCCGCGGCCCGGCTGGAGGTATTGGCCACCGGTGGCCGGACTCCATTGACTGCTGGCCTGTTGCGGGCTTCGGAAACGTTGCGGGTGGAACGGATGCGCGACCCGCTACGGCGACCGTTACTGGTGGTGGTCACCGATGGGCGGCACACGGCCGGTGAGGATCCGACGCGGGCGGCGGCGTTGTTGGCCCGACAGCAGATCGCCAGCGTCGTCGTGGACTGCGAATCGGGACCGGTCCGGTTGAACATGGCCAACACGTTGGCCCAGACCCTGGCCGGGTCATGCTTGCAACTGTCCGAACTGGCCGCGGGATCGCTGGCCGACACCGTGCGGCTGTTCAAGGACGCAGCGTGAGCACCGAAGGCATTGCCTGATGCCCAAGGGAATCCCGGAAGCGGTGCCGGCGGACGGCCTGACCACGCGGCAACGACGTAACCGCGCCCTGACGATCGTGCATACAGGTGCCATGAAGGGTAAGTCCACTGCCGCCTTCGGGTTGGCCCTGCGCGGTTGGAACCAGGGTTGGTCCATCGGGGTCTTCCAGTTCGTCAAGAGCGCCAAGTGGAAAGTCGGCGAGGAGGCGGCGTTCCGCGCGCTCGGTCGGTTGCACGACGAAACCGGTGAGGGCGGGGCGGTCAGCTGGCACAAGATGGGCGAAGGCTGGTCGTGGATTCAGCGCGGGCCTGAGGAGGATCATGCGGCCGCGGCGGTGCAAGGCTGGGAACAGATCAAGCGGGATCTGGCCGCCGAAACGCACCGCTGCTACGTGCTGGACGAGTTCACCTACCCGATGAAGTGGGGCTGGGTCGACGTCGACGAGGTGGTCGCTACCTTGGCCCAGCGACCCGGCCAGCAACACGTGATCATCACCGGGCGCGATGCCGCGCCGGCCCTCATCGAGGCCGCCGACCTGGTCGTCGAGATGACCAAGATCAAGCACCCGATGGATGCCGGCCAGAAAGGCCAGCGAGGCATCGAGTGGTGAGTGAGCGCCAGCGAGCGAGGAGCGGAGCGAAGGCAAGCAAGTGAAGATTCCGAGGATTGTGATCGCGGCGGCCGGTAGCGGCCAGGGCAAGACCTCGATCGCCACTGGGTTGCTCGCGGCCTTGCACGGTCGGGGGCTGACCGTCTCGGGCCACAAGGTCGGGCCCGACTACATCGACCCCGGCTATCACGGCCTGGCCGCGGGACGCCCGGGCCGCAATCTCGATCCGTGGCTGGTCGGCGAGGAACGGATCCGCCCGCTGTTCTTACACGGCGCAACGACCCCGACACCTGCCGATTTCGCTGTGATAGAAGGGGTCATGGGTCTGTTCGATGGAGCGGTCGGACACGGCTCGTTCGCCTCGACGGCGCATGTTGCTTCGCTACTGCAGGCTCCCGTCGTCCTGGTAGTGGACGGCGCCGCAGTGAGCCGGTCGGCCGCGGCACTCGTCCACGGCTTCGCCACCTTCGACCCATCGGTGCGACTGGGCGGAGTGATTCTCAACCGGGTTGGCTCCGACCGGCACGAGGAGATTCTCATCGACGCCATGGCCGAAGTCGGCGTGCCCGTGCTCGGAGTGGTGCGCCGCCAAGAGCGACTGGTCACACCATCGAGGCATCTGGGACTGATTCCTGCGGCCGAACGGGCCACCGAAGCGGTCGAAACCGTGGCGGCCCTCGGCGAGGTAGTTGGCAATGGCCTGAATCTGGACGCCTTGGTCCAGCTCGCCTCGACCGCTCCAGACCTCACCGATGACCGGGGCCTTATAGGCGACGAACGAGAACAATCTGCATCGGGATTCCCCGGCCGGCGTCCGGTGATCGCGGTCGCCGGTGGCGCGGCCTTCACCTTCGGCTACGCCGAAACGGTCGAATTGCTCACCCACGCCGGTGCGGACGTGACGCGCTTCGACCCGGTGCACGATGCGCGACTGCCCGCTGGCACCGCCGGCCTGGTCATCGGGGGTGGCTTTCCCGAGGTCTATTCGCGGTCCCTATCGGAAAATGTCGAATTGCGTACAGACGTGCGTCGGCTTGCTCAAATCGGGGCTCCCATCGCCGCGGAGTGCGCCGGGCTGCTCTATCTGAGCAGGTCGCTGGACGACAACCCGATGGTCGGGGCGATCGATGCAGACGCTGTGATGGGCCCCCGTCTGACCCTCGGATACCGGGAAGCCGTCGCCCTGACCGATTCGGTCCTCGCGGTAGCCGGAACGCGGGTACGCGGTCATGAATTCCACCGAACGGTCTGCCGGCCCCGTTCCGGCCCGCAGCCGGCCTGGCAATGGCAAGGGCAGCCGCCCGAGGGATTTGTAGCCGGCAACCTGCACGCTTCCTACCTGCATCTGCACTGGGCCGGATTGCCCGGAGCCGCCCGGCGATTCGTCGACGCCTCGATGGCCGTCCAGGCGACAGTTCACGATTCCACTGCACCGTCCCCACTGGTCGATATGTGAAAGAGGTCCAACCATGACCGAGGCACAGAGCCCGGAGCCCGAAGCGCAGCGCCCGCTGTCCGAAGCGATTGCCACGACGGTGGCCGAAGTGTCCGGCCTCGATACCGACGCCGTCTCCACGGCGCGGCAACGTCAGGATTCCTTGACAAAGCCTCGCGGTTCACTGGGTGTACTGGAAGACATCTCGGTTCAGCTGAGCGGATTGGCCGGTAGCTGCCCCCCGCCGCTGCCTGACAAGGCCACCATCGCGGTCTTTGCCGCCGACCATGGGGTTCATGCCCAAGGGGTCACGCCATGGCCACAGGAGGTCACCGCGCAAATGGTCGGGAACTTCCTCGCCGGCGGTGCGGTCATCAATGCGATCGCCGCTGAGGTCAACGCCAGGGTTGTCATCATCGATATCGGGGTGGCCGCCGAACTCGACGACCACCCGATGTTGCTGGCCCACAAGGTCCGGGCCGGTACTGCCGATATGACCGAGACAGCGGCGATGTCACGGGCCGAGGTCATCCAGGCCGTGGAGACCGGAATATCGGTCGCGCGCCGGCTCGTGTCCGATGGCGCACAATGCCTCGTCACCGGCGATATGGGCATCGCCAATACCACCGCATCGGCCGCCCTCATCGCGGTATTCACCGGTACCGATCCCGCCCTCGTCACTGGCCGCGGCACCGGGATCGACACGGCCACGCTCGACACCAAGGTCGAGGTCATCAGGCGTGCGCTCGCCCTTCACCAGCCCGACCCCGGAGACCCGATCGGTGTGCTCAGCGCGGTCGGTGGCCTCGAACATGCCGGACTAACCGGATTCCTGCTAGGTGCGGCGGCCTTGCGGATACCGGTGATCCTCGACGGGGTCATCGCCGCCGCCGCAGCTCTGTGCGCACATGCCCTCGCCGCCGACAGCGTCGCCGCCATGATCGCCGGACATCGCTCCACCGAGCCCGGATCGCAGATCGCATTGCAGCACCTGGGCCTTCGCGCTCTGGTCGACCTGGACCTCCGTCTGGGTGAAGGCAGCGGCGGAGCATTGGCCCTGCCGTTGGTCCGAAGTGCGGCACGGGTGCTGCGCGAGGTGGCGTCGTTCGACAGCGCAGGTGTGGTGGACAAGGAACAGCATCAGTGACGAATCACTCTGCGCCCAGCCGGGCTTGGGTGCCGGTGACCGCATGAGCACCGAGGTCGATGAGGATCCGCGCAGGGTGCTGGTACTTGGCGGCGCTCGGTCTGGCAAGTCGGCCTTCGCCGAATCTGTGCTCAGCACACGAGTCGCCGTCCAGTACGTCGCGACCGCACCTGCGGTCGACGATGATCCTGAATGGATCGCGCGGGTGGCCGAACATCGAGCTCGCCGGCCGCCGACGTGGAGCACGCTGGAAAGCCGTGATCTGGCCACGGTGTGCAGAGCATCCGATGCCGGCGCAGCGCTGATCGACAGCATCACGGCCTGGCTGACCGCGACGCTGGACACTCACCGCGCGTGGCAGGACGATCCGGGCTGGCGGCTGCGGGTGGCATCCGACGTCACTGATCTCACCGATGCCTGGTCCGGCTCAGGCCGGACCCTGGTCGCGGTCAGTGACGAGGTCGGCAGCGGCATCGTCCCGGAGAGTGCTGCAGGCCGGATGTTCCGTGACGAGCTCGGGAGTCTCAATCAGCGGTTGGCCGCCGCTGCAGACGAGGTCTGGCTGGTGACCGCGGGAATACCCTGTCGGCTGCGATGAACGGACGGCGGCCTGGTGGTCTGATCGTTGCGTTCTCGATGTTTTCCGTCGTCCCGGTCCCGGCCCGGCTACTCGGCTCCGATCCGCTGGACCGGGCCGACACCGCGGCGACAGTGCGCTGGCTACCGGTCGTCGGTGGCGTTCTCGGCGGCCTTGCGGGGTTGATCGGAACGGCCGTGCTGTACCGCAACGGATCCTCGGGTCTGCTGAGTGCCGCCATTGCCGTTGCGTGCCTGGCCATCCTGACCGGTGGGATGCACCTGGACGGCTTGGCCGACACCACCGACGGGTTGGGCAGCCGGGCTCCGGCCGAACGTGCCCTGGACATCATGCGACGCAGTGACATCGGACCGTTCGGCGTTGTCGCCGTCGTTCTGTTACTGATGCTGGATGTCTGTGCGCTGGCTGCAGCCAGCACCGAGGGATCGCCGTGGCGCCTCTGTGCCGCGCTGGTGGTGGCGGCCACGACCGGACGGGTTGCCGGCGTCCATGCCGCGTTGCGGTGGGTGCCGGGGGCCCGGAGCAGCGGCTTCGGAACGATGGTGGCCGGTACGGTCGGGCCTATCACGGCAGCATTCGTGTCGGTCGCGGTCCTCGCCGTAGGCGGACTTCTGGCCGTGGCGACGGGGGCAAACCCTGTCGGATGGGTAATCACCCAGCTGATTGCCCTGGCCTTGGCCTGGTCGGTGCGCCGGGCGTTGACCAGACGGCTCGGAGGCATCACCGGCGACGTGTTCGGCGCCCTGATCGAGGCGAGCACCATGCTGGTCCTGATCGGCCTGGCAGTCCTGTGAACGACCTCTCGCGACGGCTGGCGCCTCCCAGCGGATCGATACTGGATCAGCTCCTCTTCGGCCCGCGCAGGGGCCGAGTGCCGCCCGGCGGATTCCTGTGTGGCCTGCGCAGCGACGAGCGGGTGTCCGGGCTCACCAGGATCTGGCGGTACCGTATGAGCGCGATCGAATCAAGCGTCCTCGTGTTCGGTCTGGGACGGCGGCGAGCGCTGCGCTTGTCACTGCGTCTCGTCGACAGCACGCCGATTCAGCAGTCCCTGGTAGCCAAGGCCGATTTCCTGGTCTGGGCCGCCATCGATCAAGACAGCGGGTTCGGCTTGGAGATTGCGGCTTCACCCAGAGACGCCTACCTGATCACCGAGTCCGACCTGGCCAACGGGCGGCCGTAGTCACTTCATCGATCCCGGCTCGTTGGACAGTTGACCGGCCGACCGGCGGCGCTGCTGGAGCTCTTAGAAACGGATGGACCATGCTGGCTTTGAGCTCGGTAGGGGTGTTGCTGGTTCTTCTCGCACTGGGAGCATTGGCCATGATCTCCTACCGCAACGGGCGACGGCGTGACTCCGATGACCACGGCGGCGGTACGGATTCGCAATCGAGCCCCAACTGAAACCTCAACCGCAGAAACCGAACATGGGTTCGGATTCTGCTGGTGCCCGCTGCTGAATATCTGCAAGAACGGACACTGGCTCATCACGGGAAGGGGCTGATTCGACCCTCCCAATCCAGAAGTTCACAGTCAGTGACCGGTCAGAATGACCCGTTTCCCGGGTCGCTACCAAGGTGCGTTCGCCGCCCAATCGCCCGCTCAGGCCCGATTCACCCACCGTTCCCGGCGTGTCGCGGAACCCATCCGATCGACTAAATTTCTGGCCACAGAGCTCCAGGAAACTGCCTGGACAGGCATCGCCGAAGCTATCAATTAATGAACGTTTCTACCGTAGAAACAAGATGAATTCGCGCTGATCCTTCGAGCCGTTATCGTCCGAACCCATTGTTTCCGGACCTGGTCTGGCGTCGTCAATTCCAATCGAATCCTTCGTGAATAACAGCCCGATTTAGATTTCAGGGCCATTCAATGCCACACTTTAGGCTAGTAACACTGCCCACTGAAGGAGATTGGCTTGAACAAGACCCAGTTCATCGACGCTGTCGCAGCGCGCCTGAACTCAGACCACAAGTCCACCGCGATCATCCTGGACGCGATCACCGACGAGATCTACGCAACGGTAGTCAAGGGTGAGAAGCTGACGATCACCGGTTTCGGTGCGTTCGAGAAGCGCGATCGCGCTGCTCGCATCGGCCGAAACCCGGCAACCGGCGCACGCGTGCGCGTCAAGAAGACCTCGGTTCCCGCCTTCCGGGCCGGCGCTGAGTTCAAGGACATCATCAGCGGCGCACGCAAGATCGCCAAGGCTCCGGCCAAGAAGGCCGCCGCCAAGGCCGCCGTCAAGGCCGTCAAGGCTCCGGCCAAGAGGGTTGCGAAGGCGCCGGCCAAGGCTGCCGTCAAGGCTCCGGCCAAGAGGGTTGCGAAGGCGACCGCCACCAAGGCGGCTCCGGCCAAGAGGGTTGCGAAGGCGACCGCCACCAAGGCGGCTCCGGCCAAGAGGGTTGCCGCCAAGCGCGCTCCGGCCAAGAAGTCCGCACGCTGACCCGAGCACGTCGCATTACCTAAGTTCAGCCCGGTGCCCCTTGCGGCACCGGGCTGAACTGTCGTATGTGAGCACGCCATGGTGCCGGTAGCCCTTTGCATCGCATGAAATCCGGACTAGGTTCGCAATGGCGAGTTCAGCACAGAGCGTTAGCAATTGCGCGTCTGCCGTTCAGGCGTCCATCCGCCACCGAGATGAACGATGCGACAGGAGAATTCCATGTCTATGGGAGTACCCGCCCGATCGCTGTCCGACGACGATCTACGACGCGAGTTGGCTCAGCTGAAGATGAAGCAGGCCGAGATCATGGCCACCGGAACCACCGACCAAAAGGCGAACCACACCAAACGGACGGCCGAACTGGAAGAAGAGTTCTTGAATCGATTCTCTCCTGAGCGACAGGAGATGGCGGAGCAGTCCACTGCCGCAACGGACCGGCGTGATGAGGAGCCGCAGCCCGGCAGTTTCCCCGGTGCGGGAGAATCGGCGGCCGACGACTCGAGCAGCTGAGCGCTGGAGCCGAGATGCCGCGGATGTCAGTCGCCAACCAGTCGGTCAACCCGACGAACTGAAGGGGGCCGTCGTCGTGACATCCTCATACGCCAGCGGGCCATCCAGCACTCCGCTGATCGGCCAGACGATCGACGCCAACCTGCGCAACACTGCCGCGAAATTCCCTGCCCGCGACGCGGTGGTGGACGTTGCCACCGGACGGCGGCTCAGTTATACAGAGTTGGACGTGGCCGTGGACGAGGTCGCGCGCGGGTTGCTGGCCCGCGGGGTCAAACGCGGCGAACGGGTCGGAATCTGGGCGCCGAACTGCCTCGAATGGGTCCTCGTCCAATACGCAACGGCTCGGGTCGGCGCCGTTCTCGTCAATATCAATCCCTCGTACCGCACCCACGAGTTGGAGTTCGTGCTGCGGCAGTCGGGCGTCGGCACGCTGGTGTCGGCCACCGCATTCAAGACCAGCGATTACCGCAGCATGGTGGAGAAGGTTCGCGGGCAACTCGGTGAGCTGCGTGACGTCGTTTTCATCGGCGACCCCAGCTGGGATGCGTTGGTGGCCGCCGGTTCATCGGTGACGACCGAATCGGTGGCAGCCCGGTCGGCCGAGCTCTCCTTCGACGATCCGATCAACATCCAATACACCTCGGGGACAACCGGATTTCCCAAGGGCGCGACGCTATCGCACCACAATATCCTCAACAACGGCTTCTTCGTCGGCGAGATCTGCCATTACACCGAGGCCGACCGGATCTGCGTGCCCGTGCCGTTCTATCACTGCTTCGGGATGGTGATGGGCAATCTTGCCGCCACCAGTCACGGCGCCTGCATCGTCATCCCAGCACCGGGCTTCGATCCGGCGGCTACGCTTCGCAGCGTGCAGGATGAGCAATGCACATCGCTGTACGGCGTGCCGACCATGTTCATCGCCGAACTCGGACTGCCCAACTTCAGCGACTATGACCTGAGCACACTACGCACCGGGATCATGGCCGGGTCGCCTTGCCCCGTCGAGGTGATGAAGCGTGTGATAGACGAGATGCACATGGCGGAAGTCACGATTTGCTATGGAATGACTGAGACTTCGCCGGTGTCGACTCAGACCCGCTCGGATGACTCGCTCGAGAGACGGGTGGCCACCGTCGGGCGGGTTCATCCGCATCTCGAGGTCAAGATCGTCGACCCGCGTTCCGATCTGCCTGTCGCGATCGGTCTGCCGGGCGAGCTTTGCACACGCGGCTACTCGGTGATGATCGGTTACTGGGACGAACCGGAGAAGTCGGCCGAGGTGCTACGAGGCGGTTGGATGCACACCGGCGATCTGGCCACCATGGACGACGAGGGATATGTCGCGGTCGTCGGCCGGATCAAGGACATGGTCATCCGTGGCGGCGAGAACGTGTATCCGCGCGAGATCGAGGAGTTCCTCTACTCGCACCCCGATATCGTCGATGCCCAGGTAATAGGCGTTCCTGACGAGCGCTACGGCGAGGAGTTGATGGCCTGGGTGCGGATGCGCGACGGCGCCGAACCGCTCACCGCGGATGCGCTGCGCGAGTTCTGCCAGGGCAGGCTCGCCCACTACAAGATCCCACGCTACGTGCATGTAGTGGACGAATTCCCGATGACGGTTACCGGCAAGATTCGTAAGGTCCAGATGCGCGAGGAGGCCGTCGAACTGCTCGGCTTGTGACGCCAGACGTCAGACCGAGAACCACACGGCTTACTCCGGTCAGGTCCGGATTATGTCGAGGTTGTAGAACGTGGGCGGCCCGTCACAGGGCTTGGCCATCGTCGACGCGAATGCCATGATCTCATGGTTCGTCGAGTGCTTCGGCCTCACCGCGGGTGTTGCTCGTGCGAAGTGCGAATGCGGCGGCTGCCACCAGGAAGATGCCGCTGGCCAGCAGCGCCCGATGGAACCCTGCGGTGAGCGCCTGCGGAACCGGCGTGTGCGCGGCGAGCAGGTGGTTGGTCCGTGCTGTCGCGATCGCGGAGAAGATGGCGAGACCGAGCGCCCCGCCGAGTTGCTGTGAGGCGTTGAGCAGTGCGGCCGCGAGCCCCGCCTTGTCGGCAGGCACACCGGCATTGGCGGCAGTGGTCACACCGACGAAGACCGCCCCGAGGCCGAAGGACATGATCATCAATCCGGGCAACAGATCGGTCAGGTAAGAACCGTCGACCGGGATCCGCGACAGGTCGTATACGCCGCCGGCAGCCAGCAGACAGCCGACGACAATCACCGGCCGTGTCCCGGTGCGCGCGAGGATCTGGGCGGTCACGCCCGCAGCGATTCCGACGCCGACGCAGAGCGGCAGATATGCAGCACCGGTCTCGAGCGGCGAATAGCCCAGCACGTTCTGCATGTACAGCGTGAGGAAGAAGAACATCGCGAGGAACCCTGCGAACGCGATCAGCTGGGTGACATCTGCCGCGGCCAGCCCCTTGATGCGGAAGATCGACAGCGGCAGCAGCGGGTTGGCGCACCGCCGCTCGTTGAGCACGAAGGCGACCAACATCAACAGTGCGCCGGTGAGTTCGACGATCGTTCGACTGTCTGCCCAACCCTGATCAGGCGCCTTCACCAGCGTGAAGACGAGCAGCAACATCCCACCCGTGACCAGCACCGGACCGAACAAGTCGAAGCCGTCCCGGCGCCGGCTTGGGCGATCCCCGCTGATCAACCGGAAAATCCCGAACAGCACGAGAAAGCACGCGGGCGGGTTCACGAACATCACCCAGCGCCAGCCAGGTCCCTCGGTCAGTAGCCCGCCGAGCAGCACGCCGGCTGCGGATGCGAGGCCACCGACACCGCCCCATACCCCAAGTGCCTTGCGCCGGTCTGCCGGTTCGGTGAAGGTAGTCGTCAGGATCGAGAGCGCTGCCGGCAGCATCATCGCCGCGCCCACGCCCTGCGCAAGACGTGCGGCGACCAACGTGCCCTGGTTGACCGACAGTCCGCCGGCGAACGATGACAGGCCGATGAGCATAGTCCCACTGACCAGTACGCGTCTGCGTCCGAGCAGATCGGCGGCGCGACCGCCGAGCAGCATGAAGCCACCGTACGTGAGCAGATAGCCACTCGGGATCCATTGCAAGCCCTGCACCGAAACATGCAGGTCGTCCCGGATCGAGGGCAACGCGACGTTGACGATCGAGGCGTCTACGAAATCCAGGAACGCGACCGCGCACAGCAGGGCCAGGATGAGCTTGCCGCGCCGACTTGCCAGGACGGTTGGTCGAACGGTTACTTCGGTCATGTGTGCTGTCCTCCGAGAGTCGGTGTACAGCAGCAGAGGACGAGATGACGGCGCGAAAAGTGACAGCCGGTCATCGCTGTCACTTTTTCCGGTGCTACGTCGTCCTTGTATGGAACGCGACTACATCACAACGGCACCACGGCCTAGGGTTGGCAGAAGATGGCATCGAATGAGCGATCACGCACCAGAGCGACCGAAGCCCAGTTCACCGAGGCATGGCGGACGAGCCGTCCGTACCTGGTGAACCTGGCCTTCGGCATGCTCTCCGACATCGGAGCAGCCGAGGATGCCGTCCAGGAGGCGTTCGCACGGTTCAATGACGCCGACTATGCGCACATCGAGGACCATCGTGCGTGGCTGATAGTCGTCACCAGCCGTATCTGCCTCGACCAGATCAACTCGGCGCGTTCCCGTCGGGAGCGCGCCCACGACACGCGCACGATCGAGTTCGCCGGAGAACCGGCGTCTCTTTCCCACCCTGTCGATCCGGCCGATCGGGTCACGCTCGACGACGAGGTCAGGACCGCCCTACTGGTGATGTTGGAGCGCCTGACCCCGGCAGAACGGGTCGTGTTTGTGCTCCACGACATCTTTCAGACGCCGTTCGGCCGCATCGCCCAGACGGTCGGCCGGCCGGCTGCCAGCTGCCGCCAGCTCGCCCGCCGGGCCCGCCTGAAGATCCAGCAGGAACATAGCCAGGTGGCCGGTGCGGTCGACGTTGCCCAGCACCGACTCGTTGCCGAACGGTTCATCCACGCCTGCTCGATCGGCGACGTGTCCGCGCTGGTCCCGATCCTGGACCCGGACATCTGGGGCGACGCCGATCTCGGTCCGCTGGACCTACGCAGCGGCGCGACCAGCCGCGGCTCGACCCAGGTCTCGCGCAATCTGCTGCGGTGGTTCGGGCCCGAAACCACCCTGGTCTGCAACCCGATCAGCGACCACTCCGAAGTGTTGGCCTTCGTCGAGCGCAAGCTCTACGCCGTTATCCAGCTCACCGTTGAAGACGATTTCGTCAGGCGCATCCACGTCATCGCGGACCCGGAGAAGCTGGACGTCATCGGCTCGCATTACCCGATTGACGCTCAGCAGAAAGGTTGAGAGTCTGGGAGGTGATTGAGGTGATTGAGGTGGTGAAAGCGTGGCCGATGTTGCCGAAGTAATGGCCAAACCTATTGCGCAGCGGTTGCTTCATGACGAACCACTGCTGCGTCTTTCCTATACCGCGCTCGACGGTGGCCCGCGGGTCATTCCGCTCGGGTATCTGTGGGACGGCAACAGTTTCCTGATCTGGACCATCCCGATCTCGGCCAAGGTCCGCGCCCTCGAAGCCGACCCGCGGGTCGCGATCACCATCGACATCGTCGGACCACCGCCGCGCGTGCTGCTCGCCCGTGGACAAGCCGAACTCACAACGGTCGACGGCGTGCCGGACGGCTACCTCGAAGCGTCCCACCGGGCCATGCCCAGCGCGGTCTGGGACAACTTCGACCGGCAGGTGGGCGAGCTGTACGAGCAGATGGTGGCCATCACGATCACGCCCGAATGGGCCAAGCTCCTCGACTTCGAAACGACAGCACCGAGTGCGGTCGAGAAGCTTGCACGCGCGCGAGGTGAAGCTGCCCACTGAGGTGAACCGGCGGGACGGAGCATCAGATCTGGCGCTCGGTGGCCTCATCAGCGACGCCATCGAAGAACCGCTCGAGCACATCGGTGAAGACCGCCTCGTTCGGTGCCGCACTCGAGAAGAGCGTCATCGACGAGCGAAGCTTTTGGGCATCGATTCCGCCGAAGATGTCTGCTGCAGTGCGCTCACGAGTGCCCGCCACGATGCCGGCGCATTCGACCAGCCGAGGTCCGAGCACTGGATGCGCCAGGTACGCCACGGCTTCCGGCAACGACGAGATCGCGTAGCGGCGTGACATCGAACTCTGACCGAGCCCAGCTAGCTGGGGGAAGACGAACCACATCCAATGGCTCTGCTTGTGACCGCCACGCAGCTCGTCGACAGCACGGGCATAGGTGCCGCCATCGTCCTGTGCGGCGACGAAGCGGTCGAGGTCGAACTCGTTCTTCATGACACCGACCCTGTCGTTGGACTTCGCGCTTCGGTCGCATCACACGTTAGCGTGATACCCGTGGCACTCATCTACAAGGCGCAACTGGCTCCGTCCAAGCTCGAACTGCTCGGTGCGTGGCTGCCGCCTCAGCTGTGGTGGGCACGACCTGGAGCTTCGGTTGAGTCCGTCGGCGCCTATCGCTTCGACGACCCGGCGGGTGAGGTCGGGATAGAGACGCTGCTGGTCAGCGGGGGCGACGGGCAGATCGTGCAGGTTCCGCTTACCTACCGCGGCGCGCCGCTGGAGAGCGGAGAGGACGGGCTCGTCGGGACGATGCAACACTCCGTGCTCGGTCAGCGCTGGGTTTACGACGCCTGCATCGACCCGGTGTACGTGACAGCGCTCGCCACCGTCATCCTCACCGGCGGAACTCAGGCTGAGCTGGAGATAGCGTCCGAAACCGGAGTCCAGCGCAGAGAGCCGACGACACGCGTGGCCGGTAGCGGTGCGCCCGGTGTCGGCGTACCGCCGATCAACTCGGTGACGTCCACGACGGATCAGAGGTCCACGACGATCCGCGCCGGCGACGTCGAATTGGTGGTGCGACGGGTCCTGGACAGCGAACTAGTCGCCGGCGACGCGCGGACCCTGACCGGCGTTTGGCCGGGCAACGACGAGCCGGTCGTGCTCGCGCTGGCTCGCACCAGCTGACGCCGAAGTCGGTCCGTACCAGTTCGCGCTACATCAGGAACGGGCGCGAGGTGGCCGCGTCAGACCGGAGCAGCATAATCATCGGCATGGGTTCAGTACCGCCGTCGCGCCATCTCCAGCGAGCCAAGGACCTGGTCGATTCCCGCTATGCCGAGCCCCTGACGGTCGACGATCTGGCCCGAGCCGCCGGGTTGTCCCGGGCACACTTCAGCCGTGAGTTCCGCCGCGCTTTCGGCGACTCACCACATGCCTACCTGCTGACTCGACGCCTTGAGCGTGCGGCCGCCTTGCTCCGCGGCACCGATGCGACCGTTGCCGACATCTGCATGTCCGTCGGGCTGGAAAGTGTCGGCTCATTCACCACCAGCTTCGTGCGGATGTTCGGCAAGACGCCGGTGGCCTACCGAGCCGGCTTCCCGCCGGCGGCCACCTACGCTCTCATTCCGGCGTGCGTGCTTCGCGCCTACGGCCGGCCGCTACACCGCACATTTCGAGAAGACGCCGCAGACACCGGCTGAATATTGTTACCGCAGTCAGACATCGACTCCCAGGAGGACTTTCATGATCAGTATTGCGAACACCCAGGTCTGGGTACACGACCAGGACGAAGCGCTGGAGTTCTACACGAAAAAACTGGGCATGGAGGTCCGGTTGGACGTCACCATGCCCGAACTCGGAGACTTTCGTTGGCTCACCGTCGGCTGGCCCGGTCAGGACGACATTGCCCTCGTACTGATGGCCATCCCCGGCCCCCCGATGATCGATGCTGCGACGGCGGAACAGATCCGCGACCTGATGGGTAAGGGGTTCGCCGGCACCGTCTTCCTGAGCACGGACGACTGCCAGGCCAGTTACGAGCAGCTCGTCGAGCGCGGCGTGGAATTCGTCGAGAAGCCCGAACACCGTCCGTACGGCATAGACGCCGGTCTCCGCGATCCGTCAGGCAATAGCCTCCGGCTCACCCAGGTCAGCGAAGCCGTCACCGAACGCTCGACGGCCTGAGTCATGACGTCTGTCCGGACCATCGACCGATGGTCCGGACACCAGAGGCCCGACACCAGAGGCCGGACGCCCGACCGTCGGCGGCTCAGGCGTCAATCGATCGTCGGCAGCTCAGGCGTCGATCTTGTGTCCGTGGAACTTGCCGGTCCCCGCAAACAACACCTTCTTGGACGCCGCGTCCCGAACCGTGAACGTGTAGGTCCCGGATATCGACTGTCCGCTGACCTTCCCCTTCGGCCGCACCTCCACCGTCGTCGCGGGCTGGTTCGGACCAGCCGCATCCTGACCGCCCCACACGGCGGCCTCGAACCGATTGCCGGTGCTCTCCCAGCTTCCCAGCAACATGGGCGCCGACGGATTGATGTCCAACGTCGTCAGGACGTTTCCGGCAGCGAACCCGACCACGGCGCCGACATCGCTCGGCGCTGGATCCAGGGTGCTGGGATCGTCTCGGCGCGAGATCAGGTAGCTGCCCGACGGACCTTTCGAACTGCTGGTTGTCGATGCGGCGGCTGGTTGCGCGAGGCCCAGCCCGACAGCGAGTCCTCCGGCCGCGACCCCTGCACCGCGCAGAGCCTGCCGACGATCGATACCGTGTGCACTCATCGAGACCTCCCCATGGTGTGAGTCTGTCCTCGACAAGCCTGCTCCCGTGGCGGTTCACTGACAAGAACCGATTCCATTGCGAATCAAGATCTTTCCGCTCTGGATATCCGGGAACCCCGGCCGGCCGCCGGTCACTGACGACTGGGCCACTTCAGCGTGGCGTATGTAACGGTGCCATAAGCAAATGCGGGACGATATCACTGAGCCAGTCGGCGCCGACCAGTCCTTCGGGTCGGTCAAGCCGAGCTTCGCCCGTGGCCGATCAGTCAGCGCCATCGCTGTTACGCCGATGGCGACAGCGGCGAGTGGCGTAGGCAGCCGAGACAGGACCGAACGCATGAGGGCGGCCAGGATTCCGACGCTCGGGCCCGTCGCAATGCCGGCAAGCGGACCCAGCACGGCTAACCGATTCTCCTTGGCTTCTCCGCTACCGCGTGCCGGGTGTTCGGTTTGCTGGGAGAGATCTCCATAGCCTGTTGAGGCGTTTCACTCGCAGGACTGGCCCGCACCGCCGCATCGAATTGCGTGATCGTGTTGAGCGGAACCCCGGGCCGTGGACGCGTCAATCAATTCACCTACAGCCTGCTCCTTCCGGCTGTCACCCTTAACCGACTCTGGGCCCACGGGATCCGCGACATCGACAGCCTCAGCCACACGTTCGGCGTCAGCCACCCCGTCATGATCAACGGTCACCCCGTCGCGGTGACCCCAGTGCCGCCAGCGCCCTTCGAAGCTCAGTCCCCTAGGGCACCGTCGCCGAATCGCTCGTCAACACTGGCTAGAACTCTCCGCCGAGCATTGAAGTCACCCCGCAGGTGCACGACAATTTCGGCGAGCGTCTCGATCTGTCCTTCCATCAGCTCACTACGACACTCCGGATCGAGCCGCTTACCTCGAACTAGTTGCCGCACGCTGCTCGGCCAAAGCGCGAGGGTTAAGTGGTTCCGATACGGGGCGCCATGGCGTTCGAGGAGGCCCGCACGTCGACCTGATCCCCTCTTCCACGGCGAGATGACTCGAAGTTGAGCCGCGTCTCGTCACTGAGCTGAGCAGGTTGATGCCGGGCTGACAACCGCTGGTGGTTCACCGGCGTCTCGCCGGTCAATGCTAGGCGCGCCTCGGCGCCGGGTGGGGTAGCGTTTCAAGTGGCCGAGCCCGACGCCACCGGAACACCGTTTCCCGCGAGGCTTGTGATGGCCCTTCCTACCGCCCAGTCGCCAGTCGGCGTCCTGTTCGACGTCGATGGCACGCTGGTCGATACGACTTACATACACACTGTTTGCTGGTGGCAGGCGCTGCGCAAGGCCGGCCTCGACGTACCGATGTTCCAGATTCACCGTGCGATCGGAATGGGCGGTGGTCGACTGCTCGCTCACCTATTGGACGACGACTCGAACGTCGACACCGAATTGATTTCTGCTGATCACGACGCCCTGTACTCCCAATATTGGGGACAGCTGCGCCCACTTCCCGGGGCGCGCGACCTGATCCGGGCCTGTCGGGAACTCGGGCTGACCACGGTGCTGGCTTCCTCGGCCAAACAGCCCGAGATCGATGTGCTGCTCGAGGTGCTCGATGTCGGCGATTGCCTCGAGCACGTCATCACCTCCGACGATGCAAAGCGCAGTAAACCCGAACCCGACATCGTCGAAGTGGCGCTGGCCAAAGCCGCTCTGAAACCGGCCGAGGCGCTGTTCGTGGGTGACGCGGTGTGGGACGTCTCGGCCGCCGCCAACGCGGGCGTGGCGTGCATCGCCTTGGAATCCGGTGGCACCAGTGCCGCCGTATTACGCGACGCCGGCGCGATCGACACCTACCGGGATCCAGCCGACCTGCTGCGCAGGCTGGCCGATAGCCCATTGAGCCGCGGGCAACAGCAACCGCGCGAAGCGCAGCACGAGCTGAGGCAGCGATGACCAGGTACGGCTACACGTTGATGACCGAGCAGAGCGGGCCTCGGGAGCTGGTGCGTTACGCCGTCGGCGCGGAGACGGCCGGCTTCGATTTCGAGGTGTCCAGCGACCATTTCTACCCGTGGCTGGAATCGATGGGCCACTCCCCTTACGCCTGGGCGTTGCTCGGCGCAGTTGCGCAGGCCACCGAAAAGGTTGAGCTGATGACCTACGTGACCTGTCCGACGATGCGCTATCGCCCGGCCGTCGTCGCCCAGAAGGCCGCCACCCTCGGGCTGTTGTCGGACAATCGGTTCACCCTCGGACTCGGTTCCGGAGAGAACCTGAACGAGCACGTCGTGGGCGAGGGCTGGCCGGTGGCCGCGGTACGGCAGGACATGCTGACCGAAGCCATCGAGATCATCACGAAGCTGCTGGAGGGTGGCCAGATCACCTGGGCCGGTGAATACTTCCGGATCGATTCTGCGAAGCTCTGGGACCTGCCCGACGAGTCCGTGCGGCTGGCCGCCGCCGTATCGGGCCAGGGCTCCATCGCCCGGTTCGCGCCACTGGTCGATGACTTCATCGCCGTCGAGCCGAAGGCCGACCTGGTCGAGAACTGGGCCGACGTCCGCTCCCGCAACGACCTGCCGGAAAGCCGTGTCATTGGGCAGCTTCCGATCTGTTGGGGCCGCGACCGGCAGGCCGCCATAAACCGGGCTCACGAGCTGTTCCGGTGGTTCGGGGGCGGCTGGTACGTCAACGCTGATCTACCGACACCCGCTGCGTTCGAACACGCCAGCCAGTTTGTGCGCCCGGAGGACGTCGCCGCAGCGATCGCCTGCGGTCCGGACCTAGATGAACTGGCCGAGTCCCTGAACCCCTTTGTCGAAGCGGGATTCACTGACTTAGCCCTGGTGCAAGTCGGAGACGAGAGCCAGTCAGAATTCCTCGACCAGATCGCCCCGGAGCTTTTGAAGATCCTGCGCCGCCGTTATGGGTGATACGGCGTAACGATGCTGATGGCCCCAGGCGCAGGCCACCCGAATGCATCGTCCTCGGTGACGGGCGAGGTCGTCGATTATTACGTTGGATCGCGAGCCTCGAGTTGGACTAGGGCTACTTGGGGTCCGGGATCGGGGATCGTTCGCCGGTCTCGATGACCTGTCGCGCGACGTCGCGGAGCTCGCGGTGCACGCGTTGGCTGACGATGCACAGGACGTCGAAGGCCTGCTCCTAGTGACGAGCCTGCTGTTCATCAGGATGCCCATGGCGGTACGGATGTCGCGGTTGCGCTCCAGCGCGATCCGGAGGTTCTGGTTCTCTTCGTGGTCGATGTCAGTCGGTGTGACGTCATGCTCATGACCTCGGTCCGGTCCGCGGTCAGGCGACCGAACACCGGCCGACGTGGGTCGGTCGCCAAGTCATCGGAGCGGAACACGTGGTGCCCGACGAAGGCGTCCAGGCCCGGACCTTCCTGAGCCTCGGACTGGATGGCGTCGACAGCGCGGGAAAGCTCTCCGGTGGAGGCCACGGTCCCCTATTCCCCGCCTTTGGACTTCATGGTCATCGCGGCGTGCTGGCTTCCTCGATCGAGGCAACCGCGTACTTCACGACCGCGTCCGGCACCTCTTCGGCGTGCTCTGCTGGGCGAGGACCCTGGCGATGGCGGCGATTGATCAAGGCTGGCGACGTAGGGCATCCGGGGTTCCCATCGGCGGGCTGGGAAGGCGCGTGCAGCGCGAAGCCCGTCTGGCTGAGCCGTCGACAAAAGTATGCCAGCCCGCGATACGGAGCGCCGAGCGGGCGATACACCCGCGGGACGCTCACCCCAAGACGCTGACTGCGCTGAACACATCCCTGTCGGCGGCAAGTGAAAGCCGACCACCGCGCGACAAGGCTGGTTCTACTCAACGTCGCAACACGGACGGATTGTTGGAGGCTAGCAGCGTGCGCCTCATCCGTCACCGGCGCCACGAGCGAGCTGGAGCTGGTGGGGAGCCGGACACGTCCGAAAACCGTTTACGCAACGAAAGGTTGCGTTAGTTAGGGTGAGCGAGCTATGGTGATGTGCAACCATCAGTTGCGTTGATTGCCAGGAGGGTCACATGGAGTACGGAAGTATCGAGCGGGAGCTCCGCATTGACGCCACTCGCGAGGTGGTCTACGAGGTGATCAGCTCTCCCGAGCACCTGCGCGAGTGGTGGCCCGACGGCGCCGAGCTCGACCCGGTCCCCGGCGCCACCGGCGCGATCACCTTCGGCGACCCGGCGGCACCCGACGCGGCGATTGTGCCGCTCACCGTCTTGGAGGCTGACCCGCCCCGCCGGTTCTCGTTCCGCTGGGCCTACGACGAGGGCCCGGCCACCGAGACGAACTCGTTCCTGGTGACCTTCGACCTCGTTCCGTCCGGCGACGGCACGCTGGTGCGCTTTAAGGAGACCGGCTTCCGCGAGCGCGGGTGGGAGGCGGCGGTGCTGGAGGAGGCCTACCTCGACCACGTCCGCGGCTGGGACCTCTTCCTCCCGCGCCTCGTCACGTATGCCAACCGGCTGGTCGCGCGGCGGTGAGCACCGCGATCGATGACGACCTGTGGTCCGCGGTCGGCGACCCGACCCGCCGACGGATGCTCGACCTGCTCCTCGCCGACGGAGGCGGTACGTCGACCACGCTCAGCGAGCGGCTGCCGGTCACCCGGCAGGCGGTCGCCAAGCACCTCGTTGTGCTGGACCGCATCGGCCTGGTGCACATGACGCCGACGGGGCGCGAGCGCCGCTATGAGGTGGACGAGGCCCAGCTCGCCCGCGCGGTCGCCAAGCTGTCCGCGGTCGGCGCGACCTGGGACGCCCGGCTGCAGCGGATCCAGCGGATCGCCGAGCGGATCCAGCGCAGCAAGCCGGGCTGACCGCACCTGCACACCCACAATTCGCCGCCACATCCGTGGCGGCGCCGAACGACCGCGCCCTGAAGCGGGCGCGCACACCTGGAAATCAATGGACACGAAGAGACAAGGATCCGATCACTCATGACGACACAATCACCGGGCAGCCAAGAAATGAGCAGAGGAAGCACGGCGCGCACCGAGCGCGGCTACTCGACGTCGTACACGGTCGAGCAGTCACCGGAGGAGGTCTTTGCCGCCATCCTGGACGTCGGTGCCTGGTGGACGGGCCAGGTCGAAGGGCGTGCCGACGAGCTGGGTGCCGAGTTCACCTACCGGCACCCCCCGCAGCACTACAGCCTCCAGCGCGTGGTCGAGTTCGAGCCGGGCCGCCGCGTGGTCTGGCGGGTCACCGACAGCCACCTGTCCTTCCTCTCGGAGCCGGGTGAGTGGACCGGCAGCGAGATCGTGTTCGACATCGCCCCCGCGGCCGGCGGCACCGAGCTGCGGTTCACCCACGTCGGCCTGGTGCCGGACGTGGAGTGCTTCGGCGCGTGCTCCACGGCCTGGCTGCACTACGTCAACGGCAGCCTGCGCAGCCTGATCACCACGGGAGAGGGTCTGCCCGATCCGTGGTGACCGGCGGGCGGCCCCACCGAAGGCCGTGTCTGCTTGTCCCACTGCAACACAAAAGTGGCCACCGACCTGATGAGCATGACGGCGCAGCTCAAGACCGGCGAACGCCGCCCGGTCCCCCGCGATGTGTGCATCGCCTACCCCACTGAGAGGGAACGAATGCCCACAATCTCCGTGCACCGTGCAGCCCCGTCAGTTACATCACGCAAGCACATCACGAGAGAATGGTTCGACTCATGAACGACTTCAGCACCAGCACCACCATCGATGACTCACCGGCGAAAGTGTTCGCCGCAATCCTGGACACCCGGGGCTGGTGGAACATCGCGATAGAGGGCCCTACCGCGCAACTCGGCGACGAGTTCGGCTTCGAAGTGGCGGGTCTGCACCGCACCCGCATCCGGATCACCGACGTCACCCCGAACGAGCGGGTCGAATGGCTGGTCGTGGAAAACGAGTTCGGCTTCACCACCGATCAGAGCGAATGGGTGGGCGACCGGATCGTCTTCGAAGTCCAGCCAGCACACGACGGCACGAAGGTCACCTTGACCCAGCAGGGGCTAATGCCCGGGCAGGAGTGCTACGACGTCTGCTCCAACGCGTGGAACTTCTTCGTCGGCGACAGCCTGCGCCTGCTCGCCGAGCATGGCCAAGGCAAGCCCGAATCGAATACCGGGCAGGCCGAGCCGGCCAAGCGAGCCCACGCCGCCGCCGACGCACTCGACCAGCAGCCAGTACACGGGTCCGCCTGATACCCCGGCCGCGACCTTCGACCTCTCACCAACAGCTATTTACAACACAGGGAGATCCGTGATGGCAACACTGAAGCCTGCCAGCATCATGCTGGGAAGCCCGCAGCCAGCAAGAGTCGATGTCATCGCGCCCCTCGATGACAGGATGAAGCCGTCGAGGTGGATCGGTCCTTCGCCGCCGTGCGCCGAGGCCGGCGTGTCGACGACTTGCTCCGGAGCGAGCACCTTCAGGTACCAGTCTCGTAGGCCTCAGCACACAGCACCGCCGCCGCCCAAGTTGATGGGCGCCGGCGGCGCCCGACAGAGTTAGGAAACGGCCTGTGCGGCCTCAAGGATGAGGCTGGTCGTCGAGCGTGCTGCGCGAGATCAGGCCGGGACGTTTCGCCTTCCACGACCTGACCCGCGAGTACGCGTTGACTCTGCTGGGCGACGACGCACCGGAAACGTCGGCCCGGCTCGTGAACCACTACGTACGGTCCACCCGCCAGGCCATTCTCACCTTCGAACAACCTCCCGTCGCACCTGTCGACGACACGCTGCCGGGCATCGTTGCGGAGACCTTCACCTCGAGCCACGATGCAACCCGCTGGTACACCGAGGAGCGAGGCGTCCTCCATCAAGTGTGTCGCCTCGCCGTCAGCCTGGGCGACTACCGCTCGGCGCTCATGCTGATGCTGGACTGGCGCCCGATGAGCCAAGCCGTCGACGCTCGCCACGACATGCTCCGGTTCGCCGTGCTCGCCATCGAAGCCGCCGCGCACGTCGACGAACCCGCACTGCGTGCCGAGTGTTTCCGCGATGTCGGGTCAAACTTCGCGCGAACTGGCCAACCCGAGCGGGCCCGAACCTACTTCGACCTCGCCGCCGCCACACGAAGCGGCGAGAGCCCTGGATCTTCTCAGGCGAGGCGGCGCGACCGAAGGCGAGCTCAGGCTGCTCCGTTCGCACGGCGATGTTCTCACCGCCCTCGGCCGCACCCACGAGGCAGCGCAGGCCTGGCACCGGTTCCTATCTCTGGCCAGCAGTCCCGACCGCGTCCGCGAGACGAACGCGTTCGACGACAACACCGACGGGACGGTGACCATCGACCGTGTCAAGGCCAAACTCGCCCAACTGATCACCGAGCACGGAACTCGACCGGGTTGACCTTCCACCGCTCTCTACAGATCGGTGGTGGCGAACCGGTAGAAGTAGGGTCCTACCTCGCCGCCGCCAAGCAGCATCGTGAAGGCGATTTGCGCCTCGAGGGTGGGCGCCGCTGACAGGTCGCCCACGTACAGCGGCTGGAACCCGGCGTCGCCGATCAGCCGCTCGGCCAGCGTGCGGGCCTCGGCGTCTGAGGCAAAGACGCTGTGGGGTGCTACGCGCTGCTGGCTGATCTGGTCGTACAACATTGCAAAGTTGGTGTTGAACGCCTTGATCGTGGGGCCTCCGACGATGGACTTAACCTGCGCAGCCAGCGACGGGTAGCCCTCCGGCGGCCCGGTCAGCGAGTTGGTCGCATCAACGGTCGGCTTGCCTTCGATGCCCTTGACCTTGGCCAACGCGTCGCGAATCGCCCCGCCGGGGACGGCAACCGCGATGGCGTCCGCATCGGAGGCATCGCCACCCTCACTGCCCAACGCTGTCACGTCATGTCCGGCCCTGGTCCACAGCCGCGCGAGCCCGCCACCGACATTTCCATTACCGATCGTCACGATTCTCATGTCGCCCATCCTCCTAGTGATCCTGTTCGTCCTAGTGATCCTGTCGCCAGCGTCGCAGCGAAAGGGGTGGGGCGCATCGGCAATTGCCATCTACCTACTGGGTCGCGCCCTGCATGGTCCATTCGGGCGCAATCCCGCTGACGCGGCGGAGTGGCCTCTGGGAGCAGCAACTGCTGGCCACCCGTTCCCGACTAACAGGATCCTCGAGATCCATCAGGCACTGCCCGAGCGGATCCGCGTCGTGCTCATCGTCAACGGGTCGGCTTCGCAGATGAAAGCCGGCCTGGCCACGATCATCATCGACACTGGGCGGATGATGCGGGAAACTCCACCCGCACCCGAGAGGGGTGATCCGATGCCTACCTACCGGATGGTCTACGGCGACGACCAGCAGGTAACGCGCGAGACCTTCATCGACGTCGGGGTCGAACGAGAAGACAGCTGGGTTGTGCTCTTCCGGGGGAAGGACGCGATCCTGCGCGCGCGAGGAACGGGTGCACTCGCTCGAAGAGCTGATCGGCGACGACGGGTGACACCACGTTGACCGCAGACCGTGGCGCGGTAAGCGACGAGCCGTGGCCGGCATTGCCACTGGTTGACTGGCATGAGACCCGTGACACCATGCAGCTGTGGATGCAGATCATCGGCAAGGTCCGGATGGTCAACACGCCCATCCTCAATCACTGGTGGAACGTGCCGCTCTACGTGAGCGCCACCGGGCTGACGACCTCGCTCATCCCGCATGCGAGTGGGAACAGCTTCCAAGTTGACTTCGACCTGCGGACCCATCGCCTTGAGATCGTGACGGTCTCCGGCGGGCGGCGGTCCATCGCGCTGCAATCCGGGCCGGTTGCCGACTTCTACGCCGAGGTCATGCACCATCTGACCGAGCTCGGCGTCCGGACGAAGATCTGGCCGATGCCGGTCGAGATCGCCGACGCGATCCCGATCGACACCGACATGACGCACACCGTGTACGACGCCGAGCAGGCGCACCGCTTCTGGCGGGCGATGGTGCAGATGGTGCGCGTCTTCGAGCAATTCCGCTCGAGATTCGTCGGCAAGTCCAGCCCTGTGCACCTGTTCTGGGGCGGCCTGGATCTCGCCACCACGCGCTTCTCCGGACGACCCGCGCCACCGCACCCAGGCGGCGCACCCAACTGCGGACCACACGTGATGCTCGAGGCGTACTCGCACGAGGTCAGCAGCCTCGGCTACTGGCCCGGCGGCGGAGGCGAGGGCATGTTCTACTCCTACGCCTACCCGCAGCCGGATGGTTACATCGAGGCCACGGTTCACCCGCCAGAAGCATCCTGGAACGACGAGATGGCGGAGTTCGTCCTGCCCTACGAACAGGTGCGGTCCGCCGACGATCCAGCACGGATGCTTCTCGAATTCGCGCAAAGCACATACGAGGCGGCCGCCGACGCCGCCGACTGGGACCGAGTACACCTTGAACGGAGTGCGGACCGCAGGCCGTAACGTGAATCGGGCACGGCGGCGCGCATCCGGTCGTGACGCCGGCATCTCGTCGGACCCCGCGCTGAGCAGCACAGCCAAACGTGGGCGCGAACCGGTGCCGTGTTCGACAATGACGAGCAGAAGCAGGCCATTGAGGCGGATGGCGTCCCGCATAACGCGCCCGAGTGACAATTGAACCGGGCGGGCGTTCTGGGACGGTCACACAACCGTCGCCGTCTGCACTGTCTCGACCTGAGGGTCGGTGTCAGTCGACGTTTCGCCGACCGGTGACCCGCGGGCCTGTACCCCGCGGAGCGCAAGGGACATCGGCCGCCGGCGCGCAGACGCATCGGCGGATGCCAGCTCTTTCCTGCCCTGCGAGTCACGAGCGCCGCGCGCAGGTACATCCCGCCGGCAATGAGAAGGACCCGTGTCGGGAGCGCGCCTGAGCCCACGGCGACGCTGAGGAGTTGGTCTGGTTGATCAAGGTGTAGGGAATCAAGCGATGCTCTCGTAGGTCCCGTAAGTCGGCAGTCCAACCGTCTCGTAGACCTGGATCGCGAGACCGCTTGGTGTGCTGTCGTTGCGGGCGAGGCGCAGCCCGGCGGTGGCGCCGCCGTCCGGGAATAGCCGGCGGCCATTGCCGATCACGACGGGCGCAATCACCAGGCGGAGCTCGTCGATCAGGCCCGCGGCCA
>JAVEET010000165.1 GCA_030840295.1 Pseudonocardiales bacterium | reverse complement strand
CGGTATTACGAGCGGTACGCCGACCACGCGGTCGGAGTGGCCCGCCGGATCGTGTTCATCGCCACCGGTGAGATGCAAACCGGATCCGCCGCGCCGCGCCAGACCGGGAGCGCCGGCTGATCCTGACCGCGTGACCACGGCAATGCTGGGGGCGATCCACGTCCTTCAGGAGATCGGTGATCAAGTCCCCATTTTCCGCGCCCAGGCGGCTGATGCCTGGGTGGGCTGCGCAAACGCGACCGGTGACACGCTGTGCACCCCAACCTGAACAGTCACCCATCCCCGACGGCCCTGACTCCCGGCCTGACACTCCACCAACCGGCAGGTGATCCCAGCGCCGTCGCTGCTGCCGGTGCTGCAACCCGGTCCCGGCGTGCGCCAGTCGCTGGGCGGCGGCCCGTGACTGGTTGTGCTCTCGACCGGGACTGGCCGGGTGCCCGGGATCGCGGCGATCTTCGCCCCGTCCAACGCGACCGCGCCCGGCCATAGATCAGCAGCGCGAGCATCATCTCCGGGTCCTAGGCCGCCCGCCCGGCACCACCCGGGCGGAACCTAGCCCGAAACCGCGCCAGATCAAGACCACCGACCGGGTCCAGCACCGACCACACCAGCTGATCAGCAGGCAGCCACTCGCGCATATCCGCAGCCATCAGGAACGGTGATCACCGGACGACCGGTCCGGTGGGCTACTTCTTCCCCTGATTGGCCACGGCTTCGATGGCGGCGGCCGCCGCATCGGGGTCGAGGTACTCCCCCGGCTTCATCGGCAGCAAGGTTCGCTCATCCAGTTCGTACCGCAATGGGATCCCGGTGGGGACATTCAGGCCCACGACCGCCTCGTCCGACAGCTTGTCCAGGTGCTTGATCAGGGCGCGCAGCGAGTTGCCGTGCGCCGCGACGAGCACGGTGCCATTGCGCAGATCCGGGACGATCGCGTCGTACCAGTAGGGCAACATCCGGGTGACCACATCGGCCAGGCATTCGGTCCGGGGCACTACGTCGAGCAGGTCGGCGTACCGCGGGTCACCCACCTGGCTGAACTGGTCGTCCTCGGCCAGGGGCGGCGGCGGCACATCGTAGGAGCGGCGCCACAGCATGAACTGCTCGTCCCCGAATTCCGCCCGGACCGCGGCCTTGTCCTTACCCTGCAACGCGCCGTAGTGACGCTCGTTCAGCCGCCAGGAACGGCGTACCGGCACCCAATGCCGATCGGCCGCGTTCAGCGCAATGTCGGCGGTCCGGATCGCCCGGCGCAGCACCGAGGTATGCACCACCGCCGGCAACACGCCCTGCTCGCGAAGCAACTCGCCGCCACGCCGTCCCTCGGCCTCGCCGACGGCCGTGAGATCCACATCCACCCACCCGGTGAACAAGTTCTTGGAGTTCCAGTCACTCTCACCGTGGCGAAGCAGGATCAGCGTTGCGCTCATAGCGACAATCCTGCCAGGTGGATCAGCTGAGTTCGATCCAGGTCTGGGCCGCGACGCCCAGTAACTGCCCGCTGCCGCCATACAGGCTCACCCGGCTCGCCGCTTTACGCCCGTCCCAGCCATCACACTGGGCCACCACCACGCACGGTTCGCCGTCCTCGGGCACGGCCTCGACCCTTGCCGTCATCCGGCCGAGTACCGCGCGCCGGCCGGACAAGCCGATCGACCAACCACCCGGGCAGTCCAGCGCGGCCCAGACCAGCGGAGGGCCAGCCAGTCCGATCCCGCCCAGCTCGGTGCGGTGTGGTGTGAACGGCGCGGCTACCCGACAGGGATCACCGGGATCCACCGGCCCGGCAAAGATGGCCAGACCGTCCTGCTCCGCGCGGCCGGTCCCACACACGAAGCAGGTCGGAAACGGGTGCTCGATGAATCCCTCATAGCGCGACATCGCCTCGACCGACGCTCGCAGATCCACCGCCGGGACCGGCCTGAGCTCGCCGCCGACCACGCCGGCATCGGCGACCAGGTCAGTGCCGCGGAAAGCCCGCAGCGTCGTCTCGTCCTGCTCGATGCGCAGCGGTATGTCCAGCGGCGGCGGCAGCCGCAACGTCACGGTGACCTGGGCGGACGGGCCGAATCTGGCCGCAATCAGTCCGCAAGTCACGCCGCCATTGGCCGAGTCTGCCGGGCCGTTGAACCGGCCCGGCACCTCGAGATTGGCCAACTCGATCACGATGGACCCGTCCCACCCAGCCCAGGCCCGCACACCTGAGGCCCGCACAACTGAGGCCCGCACAACTGAGGCCCGCCGCACCGCCGAGACCCGCACGGCCCCGTCACGGAGAGGGGTTTCGCTTCACATATCCCTCGAACGCGGCGAGGTTGGCCATCGATTCGCCCCGGCTCTCCCGCCAGGCCCATTCCCGACGGATGGAGGATCCGAACCCGAGCTCGAGCAGGGTGTTGAACGAGGAATCGGCGTAGTCCAGGACGGAACCGAGCAGGGTGTCGACCTCAGCCGCCGTCACAGCGGACAAGGGCCAGCGACCGGTCAGATAGATGTCGCCTGCGTCATCGACGGACCAGGCCACACCGAACATCCGCGGGTTGTGTGACAGCAGCCAGTGATAAACCTGCTCACGGTTCTCGTCGGGTCTGCGGACGATGAACGCCTCGATCGTCAGCGTGCTGGCGCCGACAACCAGCCAGCATGCTGTCTTGAGCCGCTTCTGACCGGGCAGGTTGGCGACGAAGTTGCCCGGTGTGGCTTCGGAGAATTCGATCGAGGCCTCGGTCAGGGCGTGCCGGATTGCATCGGTCGCACGAGTCAGCTCAGCGGAGTCGGTCACCGGTCATCCGATCCGGTCGCCAGCAACGAGCCGAAGCCGGCGATGGCATCGGAGTAGGCGACGAGCAGGCCGTTCGCGGTGTGTCGCCACGAGAACCCCTGGGCGTGCGCGCGGGCCGCCCGTCCGAACTCGGCCCGGCGGCCGGAATCACGCAGCAGGTCGGTGATCCGGTCAGCCCAATCCGCGCTCCGGTGGTTGTCCACGAGCAGACCGGTCTCACCGTCGCGAACCGCGGTGGACAGCCCGCCGACATCAGCCGCGATCACCGGCGTCGCGCACGCCTGGGATTCCAGCGCGACCAGGCCGAACGACTCGTTGTAACTGGGCACCACGGTCAGATCGGCGGCGCGGTAGAAGTCCGCGAGCAGCTCTCGGGAAGCCGGCGGGTCGAACCTGACGTGTCCGGCGATGCCCAGGTCTGCAGCCAATTTTTGGAGCGCATCCGGATCGGCCAGACCGGTCCCGCTGGGGGCGCCGACCACCAGGACCTGGAGCCGAGCGGCTAACGAAGGCTGGGTCTCGACGATCCGCGCCGCGGCCCGGATCAGCACGTCGGGCGCCTTCAAGGGTTGCAGCCGACCGACGAACAGCAGAACGAGGGCGTCTTGGGCCACCCCGACCCGGTCGCGGGCCGCGGACCGATCCGCGACCGGCGAGAAAACCTCCAGATCGACCCCAGGTGGCACTACCTGAACCCGCTCGGGATCCGCCCCGTACCAGTCGACGAGCTGACGGGCTTCGGCCTCGGTGTTGGCGATGAGACCGTCGGCCTCCGCGACGACCTGCTCCTCACCGACGATCCGCGCGTAGGGCTCCGGGGTGTCGCCTTCGGCCAACAATTCGTTCTTGGCCTTGGCCAGGGTGTGTGCGGTGTGCACCAGCGGAACACCCCAGCGGTCCCGGGCCAACCAGCCGACCTGACCGGACAGCCAGTAATGCGAATGGATCAGGTCATACCAACCAGGCTCCTGCTGCGCCTCGGCCCGCAGCACGGTGGCGGTGAAGGCACATAGCTGGGCCGGCAGGTCCTGCTTGGAGAGACCTTCGAAAGGCCCTGCGGTCACATGGCGGACGGTCACACCGGGGGCCACCTCGACGATCCGGGGTAGCTCCGAGGACGTGGCGCGGGTGAAGATCTCGACCTCGACGTTGGATTCGGCCAACCGCTTGGCGGTCTCCAGGACGTAGACGTTCATGCCGCCGGCATCGCCGCCGCCGGGCTGTTCCAGGGGCGAGGTGTGCACGCTCAGGGTGGCCACTCGACGGGGAAGCGCGCTGTGTCGGCCGGTCCGACTCATCCGCTTTCTGCCCTCCTGTCGAGTCCGATGTCCGGGGGTAGTACGGCCGCCCGTCCGCGGCTAGGCCGGCCGCGATAACACTGGACGAAACCGTCACTCACAGCTGCCTATACCCCCTCGATCATGCCCCATCGGAATCGATCGGGAACAATCGGTGACATGACGACTGCTGCCCGTGGGCTTGCTGTGGTAACCGGTGCGTCGAGCGGAATCGGAGCGGCCACCTCCCGCAGGCTGGCCGCCGAAGGGTTCGCGGTGTGGGCCTGCGCCCGGCGGCTGGACCGCCTGGCCGAAGTGGCCGCTTCGAGCCCCGGCATCGAAGCCGTCGAACTCGATGTGACCTCGGCCGACTCGGTGGCCGCCCTGGCCGCTCGGGTCGAGGCGCAGTGGCCCACGGTCGAGGGTGTCGCGTTGCTGGTGAACAACGCCGGCGGCGCGGTGGGGCTGGACCCGGTGGCCACCGCTGATCCGGACGAGTGGCTGGCGATGTACCAAACGAACGTGCTCGGGGCGATGCGGGTCACCCAGGCCCTGCTGCCGGCCCTGGAAGCGGGCAACGGTGGACACATCGTGCTGACCGGCTCGATTGCCGGGTACGCCGTGTACGAGGGGGGCGCCGGGTACTCCGCAGCCAAGTTCGGGGCCCGGGCAATGATGGAGACCCTGCGCCTGGAACTCAACGGCAAACCGATCCGGGTGTCCGAGGTGGCCCCCGGCATGGTGGCGACCGAGGAGTTCTCCCTGGTGCGCTTCCACGGTGACGCCGAGCGGGCTGCCGCCGTCTACGCCGGCGTGGCTGAGCCGTTGATCGCCGACGACGTGGCCGATGTGGTCGCGTTCGTGGCGACCCGTCCGGCGCACGTCAACATCGATCTGCTGGTGGTGAAACCGGTGGCCCAGGCCGCCGCGCACAAGGTCGCCCGGCGCTGACCGCCGGCCAGGGTGGCTCCGCTCAGAACGAGCAGTTACGCAGGTGGGCCTCCGGGCCCAGGCGAATCCCGAAGGTGGCTTCCACACCGGTGCGGATCTCATCCGCCAGGGCCAGCAGGTCGGCGGTCGTCGCGCCGCCACGGTTGGTCAGGGCCAGGGTGTGCTTGGTCGACACCGAGACGGTGCCCCGTCCGGAATCGAGACCGTAGCCTCGCGGGAAGCCGGCTTGCTCGATCAGCCACGCCGCGGACAGCTTGGTCTTGCCGTCCGCTTCCCATTGCGGGCAGCCGGCCGCCGGGGCCGGAACCTCGTCGAGCAGCGGGTTCACGAAGAACGATCCGACACTCCAGGTGTCGTGGTCGTCGGCGTCGAGCACCATTCCCTTGGAACGCCTCAGCTCCAGCACGGTCGATCGCACCTTGTTCAGCGGCGCACTCTGCCCCGGCTCGATCCCGAGCCGGCGGGCCAGTTCGAGGTAGCGAACCGGCCGGGACCTCTTCGACGCCGCCAGTTGCAGGGTCACATCGAGCACGACGTAGCGATCCGTGTGCTTGAACGCCGAGGTACGGAAGCCGAACTGGCACTTGCCCGGTGACCAGGTCTCGATCAGCCGGCGCTGTCTGTCGTAGATGGTCAGCGAGATCAGCAGGTCGGCTACCTCAGCCCCGTAAGCACCGACGTTCTGAACCGGAGTCGCCCCCACCAGGCCCGGGATACCCGACATCGTCTCGAGGCCGGACATCCCGTCCTCGACGCTGCGGGCGACCAGGCCGTCCCACTCGACGCCGGCCGAGGCACGGATGGACCATCCTTCGCGGTTGTCGATGTATTCCACGCTGCTCGAAGCGATCCGGATGACGACGCCAGGCCAGCCCTCATCGCCCACGACCAGGTTCGATCCACCCCCGACCAGCAGCACAGGTTCCTCGGCACGGTCCGCTGCACCGACCAGATCGACCAACTGCGAGGTGGTCGACGCGGTCTCGACCCGGGTGGCGGGTCCACCGAGGCGCAAGGTCGTCAGCTCGGCAAGGGTGGTGGACACGCCTGCCCACGCTACCGGGCACGGCGGATCCTGCCGTCCGACTAGCCTGATCAACCGTGACCAAGCAGCCGCGGTTGGCGGCCGGACGGGCCCGGGCCCTCGGATTCGCCACGCGGGGCACCACCAACGCGAACCGGCTACGCCGGATGGACAACTGGATCGCCACCCGGCTGAGACCTCAGCTCCGGGACGCCGCCCAGCCCCTTGTTATCGACCTCGGCTACGGCGAAAGTCCCATCACCGCGGTCGAACTGCTGTCCCGGCTTCGTCCGGTGCGCCCCGACGTCGAGGTCCTCGGACTCGAGATCGATCCGGCACGGGTGGCCGCGGCCGCGGGTGCCGAGAGACCCGGGCTGAGTTTCGCCCACGGCGGTTTCGACCTCGCCGGTCGGCAGCCGGTGCTGGTCCGGGCCGCGAATGTGTTGCGGCAATACCCCGAACAGGCGGTACCAGCGGCCTGGGCCACCATGCAGGACCGACTGCCGCCTGGTGGATCGATCGTCGAGGGTACCTGCGACGAACTGGGGCGGCGCGGTAGCTGGGTGCTGCTCGACGCCGAGCGTCCATTGAGTTTGACTTTGTTCCACAAGCTCGAATCGATTTCGCGGCCCTCCGACGTGGCGGGCCGGCTGGTCAAGGCGCTCATCCACCGCAACGTCTCGGGCGAGCCGATTCACGCCTTGCTGGCGGCGCTGGACGCTGCCTGGGATCTGCACGCGCCGCTGGCCGCTTTCGGGCCCCGGCAGCGCTGGTCAGCCATGGTGGCGACAGTGGCCCGATGCTGGCCGGTGCTGGACGCGCCGGCGCGGCATCGGCTGGGCGAGATAACCATCGCGTGGGACGCCGTCCGACCGGCTCGTTGATCGGGGCCGTCGACCACTGGTCGATCGGTTCAGCTGCTCACTTCAGCAGGCCAGTTCTCCAGGCGCCAGGCGGCGTCGAAGAACATCCACTCGTAGCGGGTGGTCTGCACCACGTGCGCGGCAAACCGGTCACGTTCTGCTCCGGACAGCGCCGAACCCAGCTGGTCCACCACGTCGAGCACGGCGGCCACCGTCGCCTGGAAGGCCTCACCACCGTAGGTGTCGATCCAGCGCCGGTACAGCGGGTTCGGTGACCCGCGGTCGAGCAGGGTCTCGCCAACCCGGGCGTATATCCAGTAACAGGGCAGCACGGCCGCGACCGCTTCCGCGTAGGAACCCTGATGGACGACACGCAGCAGGTAAGAGGTGTAGGCCAGTGTGGTGGGCATCACCGGTATCCCGCGGGCCTGCACGCTTGTGAGGCCAAAGCCCACGAGAAATCCGTCGTGCAGGCTCCGTTCCACGATGATGGCCCCGGCAGCGTCCTGGCAGAACTGCACGATCTGCTCGTCCTCGGCGGCCCGTGCGCCCGTCACGGCCAGCGCGCGTGCATAGTCGCGCAGGTAGTGGGCGTCCTGCACGACGTAGTGCTGGAAGACCGCCTCGGGCAGCGAGCCGTCCACCAGGCCGCCGACGAAGGGATGCTCGAGGATCGCCTGGTAGCTCGGCTCGATCCGTCCCCACAGCTCATCGCGATATCGCTCCACGCACTGACCCTAGCGATCGCCTCACGTGGACAAAGGCTCGCCCATGTTGCATGGTGTCCGGAGGCGTTTACATGAGCGCTACTTTTGTACAAGCAGGGAGATGGTGTGGCGGCGAAGCCTGCGCAGTTCGACTACGACGTGCTGGTGATCGGTTCCGGGTTCGGGGGCAGCGTGACCGCGCTCCGGCTCACCGAGAAGGGCTACCGGGTCGGTGTGCTGGAGGCCGGCCAACGATTCGGCCCGGACAACACTCCCAAGAACTCCTGGGACGTCCGCAACTTCCTGTGGGCCCCGAAGCTCGGCTGCAAGGGCATGCAACGAATACACCTGCTCAAGAACGTGGTCATCCTGGCTGGTGCTGGCGTCGGCGGCGGTTCCCTCAACTACGCCAACACGTTGTACGAACCGCCGTCAGCATTCTTCCAAGACCCGCAATGGGCACACATCACCGACTGGCAATCCGAGCTCGCGCCCTTCTACGCCCAGGCAAAGAAGATGCTCGGCGTGGTCACCAATCCGAGCATGACCCGATCCGACGTGGAGATGAAACGACTGGCTGAGCAGTTCGGTCGCGGCCACACCTTCGACATGACACCGGTCGGCGTGTTCTTCGGCCGGGACGGACGGAAGGAGCCGGGTGTCACGGTGCCCGACCCGTTCTTCGGCGGCGCCGGTCCCGAACGCAGCGGCTGCATCGAGTGCGGCGAGTGCATGACCGGGTGCAGGCATGGTGCGAAGAACACCCTGACCACCAACTACCTGGCGCTGGCCGAGCGAGCCGGCGCACGGGTCCATCCGCTGACCACCGTGACGAGCGTCCGCCCACTGCGGGCTGGTGGCTATGCCGTCGAGAGCACCCGCACCGGGAGCTGGCGGACCGCGAAGCCGCACCACACCTTCACCGCCGGACAGGTGGTGTTCGCTGCCGGAACCTACAACACGCAGAAGTTGCTGCACGCGCTACGCGAGACCACGTTGCCCAATATCTCGTCCCGGCTCGGGCATCTCACCCGCACCAACTCCGAGTCGCTGCTCGGTGCCGTGAGCGAGGACCGCAGCGCCGACTACACGCAGGGCGTGGCCATCACCTCCTCCTGGCACCCGGACCCGGTCACCCATATCGAACCGGTCCGATACGGCAAGGGCAGCAACGCCATGGGCCTGCTGACAACCGCGTTGACCGACGGAGGCACACCGGCGAAGCGGGCCCGGGAGTGGCTCCGGGTGATGGCCGGCAACCCCAGCATGATCTTCAAAACCCTGATCCCGCGGCACTGGTCCGAGCGGACGATCATTCTGCTGGTCATGCAGACGCTGAATAACTCGATCACCGTGAAACTCAAGAAGGGCCGGTTCGGCAGGGTGAAACTGACCTCGTCGCAGGGCGAGGGCGAGCCGAACCCGTCCTGGATCCCGGTGGCGAACAAAGCGGCCCGCAAGCTGGCCGACAACATCGGGGGAGCGCCCGGCGGAACCTACGGCGACCTGTTCAACGTTCCGATGACCGCTCATTTCATCGGCGGCTGCGCGATCGGGGACTCCCCCGAGACCGGTGTCATCGACCCGTATCACCGGCTGTACGGCCACCCGGGCCTGCACGTGGTGGATGGTTCGACGTTGTCGGCGAACCTCGGCGTGAACCCGTCGCTGTCCATCACGGCCCAGGCCGAGCGGGCGATGGCGCTGTGGCCGAATGCCGGTGAGGCCGATGAACGGCCTGCGGCGGGCCAGCCGTACCGGCGGTTGGCGCCGATTGCCCCGCTGCGCCCAGCGGTTCCGGCGTCCGCGCCGGCCGCATTGTCCCTCGGACCGACCCGGCTGGGCGCCCACTCAGGACAGCGCACCGGGTTGTGACATGTGCCGTCGCTAGTCGTTGAGGAGCTCGTAGCGGGGGTTGGCCAGCGCGAGGTGACCCTTGTATTCGCCGACGCGGCCACTTGCCCGCACGGCCGCGCCAGGCGTGATCCCAGGGATGGTGGTACGCCCGAAGAACAGCAGCCTGAGGCCGCCGCTCTCGTCGAACACCTGTGCTTCCAAGGACTTTCCCGCTGTTGTTCCGATCTGAACCATTTTGACCCGGCCCACAATGGTGACCTGCTGTTTCCAGGCCACGGCGCCGATCGGCGTTGTGCCGTCCGTTCGAGGCGGGTCTTCAACACCACCACGGCGCTCCTGCGAGCCGTTGCCCGCGGTGGGAGCATCGACCATGGCCAATGCGCGTTCGGCGGCGACCTTTCGTCGCTGCCCTTGCAGGCGCTGTTCGTCTTGCGGTGTCAGGGTGGTGTCGAACGGAACGATGGTGGCCGAAACGTGAGGTAACCGGGCAACGGCACCTGCGATCCGGTCCGCGGTCCGATCGTGCAGCAGGCGTTGGGACAAGCGGCGGAAGCTCCGGCGCGGCAGCAACAGGGTGACTTCGGCCTGCTCCTGGATCAAGGTTCGCAGCGCGACCTGGCTGGCGCCCCGGACCAGCCGCCGATCGGGGCATTCCACGAGATCCAGCGGCACCCGGTCTCCGAGCCCGCGGGAGATCCAGTCGTACTGCAGCTCATCACTGACCTGCGAGTCGAGCATGAAATGCACCGCCCGGAGGTCGGTCGGCCGCAGACTACCGGCGTAGCGCAGTGCTCTGATCACGGCGAGATCGAGGCGATCGACCAGCACCAGCACCACATGGCGCGGGTAGTGCGGCATCTTCGTGGGCAGTGCGCCGGCACTCGCGACGACGTCCAGCGAGCGCGCCTCGGAGCGGTACTGGGTATTGAGGCGCATGAGGACCAGCCACAGCAACGGAAACAGTACGACGACCAGCCAGGCGCCTTCGGTGAACTTGACGACGGCGAAGATCAACACGACGAGCAGCGACACTGACCCACCGATCACGCTGACCACCAGCTTGCGCCGCCAGCCCGGTCCGCGATGCGTCCGGTAGTGCTTTGCCATACCGAAGCCGGCCATGGTGAATCCGGTGAATACACCGATGGCATAAAAGGGAATGAGTTTGTCGACATGTGCGCCCACGCCGAGCAGCAGGGCCACGGCAGCGACGGTGAGAACGATGATGCCGTTGCTGAACGCCAATCGGTGGCCGCGCCTGGTCATCTGCCGCGGCAAGAAGGAGTCCTCGGCGATGAAGCTTGCCAAGAACGGGAAACCGGTGAACGGCGTGTTGGCCCCGGTGTAGAGGATCAACGCGGTCGCGAGCTGAACCAGGACGAAACCGGTATGCCCGTACCAGCCGGTCCCGAAGGCTGCCTTGGCGACCTGGCTGATCACGGTAGGGCTGCCGCTGTCGTAGGGGGTCGCGTGCGTTTCGTAGGCGAGGTAGGAGATGCCCAGCACCAGCACGCCGAGCAACGTCGCCATGATCGTGAGGACCGTCCGGGCATTGGGACCGGTCGGCGGTTTCAACGCGCTGACGCTGTTGGAAATGGCTTCCAACCCGGTGAGGGAGGCCCCACCATTGGCGAAGGCCTTGAGCAGGTAGAAGATCGCCACCCCCGACAGCAGCGAGTGGTGGCCGTTGACGATCGGGATCATGCCCGCCTGGTGACCGTAGCGGGGTAGGTCGCCGAAAATCTCGCGAACGATGCCGACGATGACGACCAGCCCAGCCATGACGACGAAGAAGTAGGTCGGCAGAGCGAACGCCTTACCTGCTTCCCGCACTCCCCGCAGGTTGCCGTAGGCCAATACCAGCACTACTGCAATGGTGATCTCGAGGTTGTAAGGAGCCAGGTGGGGCACGAGCGAGGTGATGGCGGCCGTGCCCGCAGCGCCCTGCACCGCGACCGTGACGATGTAGTCGATGAGCAATGCGACCGCGGCGATCTGGGCCACCTTCGGTCCGAAGTTCTCCCGGGCGACAACGTAGGACCCACCCGCCCGGGTGTAGACCATCACCACCTCGCGGTAGAGCAGCGCCATGACGGCCAGGACCACGATGACGACCGCGGTCATCGGCAGCAAGATGTGGAACCCGCTCAACCCGAAGACTGCGAGCAGGACCAGCAACATTTCTTCGGAGCCATAAGCCGCCGAGGAGATGTTGTCCGACGACAGGACTCCGAGGGCTGCCTTCTTCGACAGCTTCTCCTCATGCATCTGGGCGGTGACCAGCGGCGCCCCGAGTACGAACCGCTTCAGCCGGTAGCCGATCCGCTCGGGGACGTTCACATCGGGCAGCACCGAAGAAGGGATTACCCGATCACTCACGGAATCATCAAAGCGGTATCGACTCGCATCTCGGGGGGTCCTCATGCCTCCCTCACGCTGCCCCGGCGGACCCGTACGCCTTGCCGCCGTCCGGGTGGGCGCGAGGTGTCTGCCTCGTCTTAGATTGTGTGAGAGCCTTCAGGGCAGCAGAGGGGGTGGTCATGCGTGAACCAGCGGGCGAACCGCGGTTTGTCGACCCGCGACCGGCGCGTCGACTGAGCAAGTGGCGACAGCATCTGCTGTTCTGGCCGGTGGTGGTCGGCCTGGTATATCTGATCGTCACCCTTGCCGTCACTGCGGCCGAATACTTCAGCGAGATGTCAAAGGTGTCGCGCGGCTTCTTCAGCGACACGTTTTCGCCGTTCATGTACACCCACCTGTTGACCTTCCCGACCAGCGCCATCCATCGCGATTGGCACGGCTACCCGGTGTTCTTCGACCAGGCTCAGTTCCGGCGCATCGTGCGAGACGCGGCAGGCCCGGTCGTGCTGAACGTGGTCATCGAGGCCGTGCTCGTGGCTGTGGTGGTGCTGCTGTTCGTTGCGCGGACCCAGCGAAGGGGCCCTCAACCGGACTGAGTCCCTGGCCCAGCAAAACGAGCACGCGTGGAATCGTGACCCGGATCGTCCGGCTGAGCATGCTGGGTCTGCGGCGATGCGGAACCCGCCGAATCAAGGCCCTGATCAACGGTGAGTCCCCACTGCCGCTTATGAGCGGTACGTTTGCTCGGGCCGGAACCGGGCGAGAGCCCCTTCAACGGGAAGAGGCCAGATCGTGACACCGACGCAACTGCGCGCGTTCGCCACGGTGGTGCGACTCGGCTCGGTCAAGAAGG
>JAVEET010000130.1 GCA_030840295.1 Pseudonocardiales bacterium | reverse complement strand
ACTACCGTGCTGACGAGGACGCTGACCGGTATCGCCGTCGATGCGCTCGCCGGGGGGCAGGGCCCTGCATTGGCGCGCCGGGTGCTCGCTGTGCTCGCAATGCTGGCCGGCGCGGTCGTCGGGGCAGTCCTCGTACTTCACGACAGTCCGACAGCGGCGCTCGGCCTCGCCACCGGACTGCTTGCGATCCTGGCCTGCGCGGGACTGGCGGCCTCCCGCCGTCCCGCTGCCTGGCAGCTAGCTGCTCCGCGGTCGCCGCCGCCATCGAAGAGCCACACATAGGTCGTGCAACTCGGCACGGTCACGTCGACGGTGCTGCCCACCTTGGGAGGGACGTGGCGGGGCTCGTTGTTGGACTCCAAGTTCGCAAGTCCCACCCACCACGTCCCCCTACTATCGATTGTCCGGTCCCGCCCCCCGCACCTCTCGTCACCCGGGGAGTTCCCTACGCGACTCCTAATGACCGCGCGGACTTACGGCTAGCCGGTAGTGCTCTGGTAGCACCAGCCACCCCCCGTAGATGGTCGCTGCCCGTGGCGACTGGAGCCCTGAACGAGGCCAGGCTTAGTCCAGGTCGGTCGCATTGCTGGACGACCGGTAGTCAGAGTCACGACGAACGAGGGATGCCCGCGATGACACACCATCTACAGACCGAACCAACGACCACTAACCTACTTCCTGTGCACGAGGTCGTGCGCGAGCACACAGTGCTCTGGACCCGGGCATCCTCAGCCGAGACCCGGGCCGTTGACAGCGCCGATCATGGCTCGCGTGAGCGAACCATTGCCCACTACCGCGAGGCGCTGGCCTGCTATGACCAGATCGGATCCTCGCGCGACAGCGCTCGGGTGCGGTTGTTGCTGCGCGACCTCGGGGTCCGAGTCAGGCACTGGAGCTACCAGCAGCGTCCGGTATCGGGTTGGACGAGCCTGACCTCGACCGAAACCCAGGTCACTGAGCTGGTCGCATTGGGACTGACCAACCGCCAGGTCGGCACCGAGATGTTCATCAGCGCGCACACCGTCGCCTTCCATTTGCGCCAGGTCTTCCGCAAGCTGAATATCCGCTCGCGCGTCGAACTCGCGCGGTTGGCCGTCGAGCGGGAGCATCCACAGCACAGCGCCTGACCCCGCCATCCCATCGGGCTCAGGGAATCGGCGCGTTCATCATCCCGTGTCACGGTGGCTTGACGACAAGTCGAGCAACTCACCCTGCCGCGGCCCCCAGCGCCGCGCTGATGCCGGCGATGATCGCCCCGCCCAGCGTGATCGATGCAAACGAGCGTACAAATCCCGTCTTGAAGAACCGCCAGCGAACCACGGCGAGAGTCAGGAGTTCGAAGGCGACCGTTGCCAGGGCGACCAACAACGCAACTGGATACTGAGGGATCAGAAACGGCAGCGTGTGCAGGATTCCACCGAGGAAGGTGCCGCCGCCCGTGATCGCGCCACGGAGATAGGGGCTGCCACGGCCGGTGAGGTCCCCTGTGTCGGAGAGGCCCTCCGAAAAAGCCATGCTCACGCCGGACCCGATCGCCGTCGCCAACCCCGCGTAGAACGCGTAAAGGGGTCTATGCGTCGCGAGCGCCACGGTGAAGATCGGAGCCAGGGTCGACAGCGAGCCGTCGATCAATCCCGTCATCGCGGGCTGTACGCGTTGCAGCAGAAACGACTCCGCGGAGCTCGGATTCGAGCTGGTCATTTCGCCTCCAGTAGTGGCAACCGAGCCCGGCAGCGGCGGTCGCCTATACGGTCCAATGGAACCCCGCAGCGAAGTTCACGGTGACGGCGAACATCAGGTACATCAGCCACAGTCCGGTCAGCAGGTGAACCAGGCCGAGTAGCCGTTCGAAGACCTTCGAGCCGAGAGCCACGAACAAGTCGCTGATGTATACCCCGGCCAGGCCGACGAACAGTAGCCCGACCGGCCAGTCTCCGGCGTGGAAGAACACGGTAACGCCGAGCGCCGAGATGATCGTGAAGGCGACAGACATCCCTGCATTGGGACGAGAGTCGTTGCGGAAAATTCGAAGCAGCAAACGTGACACCCACCGCAACGACCTCCGTTATCGCGGAGTGGAACTCGAAGGCGTGGCTATCGCGTATTCGGCGCCGATAATCCGTTGCGCTACGGTCGTGACTGTGTCGGCGGGGATAGCGAAGCCGATGCCGGGCGCGGTCCCACCGATTTGTGGATCGGTCGCCGTGAGAGTTGGGATCCCGACTACCTGACCTCTGAGGTCCACCAGCGCACCTCCACTGTTACCCGGGTTGATGGCCGCCGAGGTCTGGATGACATTGGTGAGCGTCGCCCCGGGCGAGCCATCACCGGTGGGTTCGACCACCGTTCGACCTATCGCCGAAACTATGCCTTCACTGGTACTTCCCTTCAGACCGAGCGGATTGCCCATCGCGAGCACGACGTCGCCGACCTGGAGGGAGGCCACATTGCCGAAGTTGGCCGGCGTGAGCGGGTTTGGCGAGGACACTTTGATCACGGCCAGATCCGACGCCGGGAAGGTCCCGACCAGGCGCCCGGACAGGGGCGTCTTCGAGCCGTTCACCAGAACACTGAAGGATGTCGCGGTTCCGACCACGTGGTCATTGGTCACGATGTCTCCAGAGCTGTCGAAGACCACACCGGAGCCGATAGCGGACGATGTCCGGATCTCCACGACCGAGGGCAGGACGGTGCGGACGGTGTCGACGAAGGTGTTCTGCAGACCGGTGGGTGTGGTCGCCGCTTTGAGCCTCGACGCACTCTGGTTGCTACACGCGGTTGCCACAAGTGCCGCCGCCAGGATCGCCGTGCCCGCTCCCACCCGACGGCCTTGGACCGATAAGGCGAGGACGCGGATGAGGTTGAGGTTCATCGTGTTGCTCCCTGCGTGTGATTGTCAGCGTGAGCACTCGACATCGTTGAGCTCTCACCGCCATGTTGGCCATCCCGCGGTTACACCACATCCCGCACATGAGTAGGGCTTGCGCGTCGGAAACAGCGCGTCGAGCGCGCCGACCGGCTTTGGAGCACGGCAATCGCGGTGATTGGCACTCGAGAGCCGGGCACCCCTACTCGTCTGGGTGATGTGGGATAGGCCGCGGTTGACAAACATTGCGTATGGAACCCCGCAGCCGCCGGGTACGCGCGCCAACAATCACACGCCGGGAGCAGCGCAATGAATCTCGACATCTCCTGCGACCCACCGCGGCTGACCTGGAAAGACCGCATGATCGACATCGTTGATGCGCTTGACCTATTGGACAGTTGTGTCCGCGATCGTGGACCGGGCTACCGATCGCTACCCCGACGTCTGCGGGCTGTATCGCCCACTGCAGTCGATGACGCGTTCCCGGCGGCAACCGAGAGCATTGTCACGCTTGCGTTGAGCAAGGCTGGTGCACCGCTCACAGCACTCCGCCCGCTCGCGCATACGCCGGTCGCTGATGTGTACGCCTCAGGGCGGCATCGCCTCAACTTGACGTTGGGCGCTGTCGTGGTCCTTCGCGCCGCGGAGTCGATGGAGCGCCACGGGCAGACCTGGGCGATGTCCCTGCAGGCGGCCCGGCGGGCAGCATCCAGATTCGTTGAGCTGATCCCTGACCGGGTTGCGGAAGGATGCTGAAGCTGGCCGTAGCGAGTGGGCGGGTCCGCTGGTGCGGACCGGGTAAACGATCATCTGCTCGACCCGCCATCCGGACCTGCGTTGGGCGAGCGTGATCTTCCTGCGATGGGTCGGCTTTGTGGTCGGCAGCGTCGTGGTGGCCAGGACCATCGGCAGCGTTGTAGGCACCCTCGTCGTGCCGCGTGGCATCGATTCGGGTACCTCGCGCGCTTGCGAGCGTGGTGTAGACGCAGGTTTTGCGTTGATCACCAAGCCAGTTCGGAACTACCTGCGACGAGATCGGATCCTGGCCTGGCAGGGGCCAACCACACTTCTGCTGCGACTGGCTGTTTGGCTTGGACTGCTGGTGTTCGGCTACTGCCTCGTACTGCTGCCGCTGGTGCCTGGTGATGTCTCGCATTCGTTCATCGAGGCCGGCTCGTCCATGTTCACCCTCGGGTACTCGGTGCCTACGAATACGACGAGCAGCGTCGTCGACTACGTTGCCGCCTTCACGGGATTGGTGGTAGTTGGCCTGCAGATCGGCTACCTACCCACCATGTACGCCGCGTTCAACCGGCGGGAGACTGAGGTGACGCTCCTGGTCTCGCGGGCCGGAGTGCCGGCCTGGGGACCGGAGATTCTGGCCCGCACTCGTTGGGGAATCTACGACGGCGACGCGCGCCCGGTGCTCAACGAGTTGTTCGACCAATGGGAACGCTGGTCCGCTGAGGTTGCCGAGTCACACACGACCTACCTCACGCTGGTGCGATTGCGCTCGCCGCGACCTCTGTCACACTGGCTCACGTCCATTGTTGCGGTCATGGATGCCGCTGCTCTGCATCTTTCGGTCGCGCCCGACTTGGAGCCTAAAGTCGCCGCCCGGCTCTGCCTTCGGATGGGGTTTACCGCACTGCGACAGATCGCGGCAACGATGCGGCTTCCGGTCGATGAGGACCCGGACCCCGACGGGCCGAGTGCGGTGACCTATGAGGAATTCTCGGCGGCCGTGGAGATGCTGCGGTCCCTGGACTACCCCGTCCAGGTATCAACCGAGGACGCGTGGCCCAATTTCCGAGGATGGCGTGTCAACTACGAGGCTGTCGCGTATGCACTGGCGCATGCGGTCGATGCTCCTCCAGCGCCGTGGAGCGGAACCCGCCGATGGCGGGCCGAACCGATCAGCCCGACGCGGCCGATGACGCGACAAGCCAGTGCTGCGCGGCGGCGAGCGCCAAGGCAGGACTGACCCCACGGCCGCTCTGGAAGCGATCCCGTGCTTGACAAAACCGTCAGGATGAACGGTTTGCCCCGAGCCGTACCCAGCAACAATTCGAATGGGCGCGGGTGGGCCGTGTCCACTAGTTGTGGCAGTGGCCACGGATCGAGAGGCATCGCAATGACTGAGGTCAACCCCCGGCAGAATGTGACATTCGCCAGCAACGGTGGGTGGGCTCACGGCTACCTCAAGCAGCCGGCACGGAGTTCAGGCCCAGGGCTGATCGTGATCCAGGAATGGTGGGGTCTGGACGACCACATGGCCGACGTCGTCGACAGGTTCGCAGCCGAGGGATTCGTCGCACTTGCACCGGACCTCTACGGCGGTCGCGTCGCGCACGACG
>JAVEET010000124.1 GCA_030840295.1 Pseudonocardiales bacterium | reverse complement strand
CGGCCCCCGCTGAGGAGCCAGGCTCCCCAACCTCCGGGTCCGGGGTTGCCCTTGCACGCGCCGTCGGTGTAAACCACGACCTTTGGACGGTCGGTGGCGGATGCTGTTGCCATTCGCGCGGTTGCTCCAAAGCCGAGGATTCGTTGCCCGGCGCGGGGTCAGCCGTGCCGAGGACGGCGCCGGTCCGACGCCGATACGACCAACGACGTGGTCGTCCGGTATACAACCACAATCGCCATCACCGGCCGGACATCGCCTGTCCGCGGCCCGCTCCCCATTTCACGGGTTGTAAGGTCCGGTCCGATGGACGATGACGCGCGAGCCTGGTCGGCCCGGCCCGCTGTTGGCGGAGACCAAGTTGTTTCCGCAGCTGGGAGAATGTTGCGCGAGTCGCGGTTGGCGGCCAGAGCGAGCCTGCCGGGACGAGGATGGCACCGCCTTGTTTGCGGCGCTTGAGATTTATTCTTGCGCGGTTGCCCTCTTGGCTGGTTTACCCTTCTTTGCGGCTGCTTTCCGGGTAGCCGTTCGGGGGGCGGCCGATTTCCTCGGCCCTGACTTCCTCGGCGGACGGCTGCTGCTGGGGCCAACAGCTACAGTCACTCGTTCTGCTTCTTGGGCAGCGGCGTGGGCCTGAGTGACTTCAGCGGGAATGCGGCCTCTGGCGGCTACCGTGTATCCGTGTTGCGCCGCCCAGTCGCGGACGTCGGCCTTAGCGTGTTCAGGCTTAGGGCCCGCCACCTTCTTCGCGGCTTCCGACCGGGCAGGCGCCTTCTTCGATGCTCCGGCCGTCGCTTGCAGTGCAGGGGCCGCCAGAGTGTGTGTTACGGCATTCTCGGCCGCATGGAAGGCCTCGATCACGACTCCCGGGATGCGGCCCCGATCAGCGACGTTATGACCTTCTCTAATGGCCCAGTCGCGGATAGCGGCCAAGTCCAGCCTCGACCTCGAGAAGCCCGCCGTGGACGTTGCCTTCTTCCTGGCCGCGCGAGCTGTACTGATCCGACGGCCGGCGGTGATGTAGGGCTCGACGGACTTTTCAAACATCCGGGCGTTCTCGGAGCTGAGGTCAATGCTGTACTCGACGTTATTGACGGCAAACTGGATGGTCACCCGTGCTGGGGAGCCGTCGATGTCGTCAATGAGGCGGGTGACGGTTTCTCGCGCCATTAGTGGGTCCTTTCCAGCGACGACGAATCGCGGACGGCGATAGAAGCAGTAATGTCCTAGCATATAGGCCGCGCGACCTCGGCATTCGGCACTCGCTCAAACTCCGCCGCCGATAGGCCGATATGGGGCGCAATTACTCCGTCTTTAGGCGTGAAACGTCGCGGCGTTGTCCGGTGGCAGTTCTCTGACGCCCATACATTCTTCCGTGGCGGCGCCAGCCCCCATTCGGGTGGATCGCCGGGCGACCGGGGTGCTGCGTCAGGTTTCGGCGCGGACATTGCCGGGGCTACGACGACCACGACACCGCATCGGCATCGGCATCGACACAGCATCGGCATCGCATCGGCATCGCTCGCATCGCATCACCGTCGCTCGCAGCTGTCACAGCGCGAGACCAGGCTCGCTAAGCGGGCGCGCCGGGGCGGAGCACCTCGGCGGCTGAGACGTATCGCAGCAGGTACGCATGCATGATGCTGAACCCGCGGCGCCGCGCAGCGTTGTAGACAACGTTCGACACTCTGGCGGTCGGCAAAACATGTCGGGAGGACCAACCAAAGGACCAAACTTCGTGCCGCTTTCTCTGCGAGGCATATTGGGTCGGTAAGAGTAGATGTGCGCCGTGACAGGCGGTCACCACATAGCTCTCAGGGATAATCATGAAGACGCTGAGCAGTCACCTTTTCCGAGACCGTCGTGTTCTTGTTTCCCGGCAAGGGAAACGACCAGACCGGCGTCTTGTCGAAGTTGCACCCGGAGGATGCGGCCCCGGAGGCGGTCAGCGCCGCGTCCATTCGACTGCTGCTCGACGATTGTGCGACCGACGGTCGCCTTAAGCCGGGCCACAAAGTCCTTATGGCCACGTTCGGAGGCGGACTGACCGGGGTGCCACAACAGTGATCTGGTCGATACTCGCGAGTCTTCCGTGATCGGGAATGACGTGAACGCAAGGCGCCCCACATGGCGATGCGCGAAATGATGTGGGCAGTGCTGGAGACCCTTCGGCCGAGTGTTGACCGCTGCACTTGTGTTTGTTCTAGACCTATCTATTTGTTCGGCGCTGGGATGTTTATCGGAGGAGGAGAGCGTGTCGGATTCATTGAAGGACAGGGTCGCCATCGTCACTGGCGGCAGCCGCGGGCTGGGTCTGGCGATCGCGACAGCATTCGCCGCTGAGGGAGCCCGTGTTGTCGTGGCCAGCACAGGCCAACAAGGTGCTGACAACGCCGCCAAGACCATTCCCGGCGCAATTGGCATCGAATGTGATGTGCGCGAAGAGGACCAGGTGAAGGGTCTGATCGACGCCACCGTCGAGCGGTTCGGTGCTGTGCATGTGATGGTTCCCAACGCAGGCATACTCAGCCCGTATCCGTTGCTGGGGATGGACTTCGCTCGCTGGCGGGCGTTGATGTCGGTAAACCTTGATGCCGCGTTTCTGAGTTTGCATTACGCCGCGCCGGCGATTATTGCGTCCGGTGGCGGGTCACTCGTGATGATGTCCTCGGTCGCAGGAACCGCGGGGGTACCTCTGATGGCCCACTACGCAGCAGCAAAGTCCGCGATTCTGAGTCTGACCAAAACCGCCGCACTGGAGTTGCGCGACCACGGCGTGCGAGTCAACGCGCTGGTGCCCGGCCTGGTAGCGGGCACCGACATGGGCGATGGCCTCGGCCCAGAATGCGACGAGCTACTCGGCCTGCCCGCAGGCTCCTTTGACGCCATGATGGCTCAAAAGCAGGGCCGATTCGGCACGGCTCAGGACGTCGCCCGAGCCGCAGTATTCCTGGCCAGCGGGCAAGACTCATCGTGGATCACCGGCACCGCACTGCATGTCGACGGCGGCCTGACTGCGAGTCTGCTCTGAAAGCTATGGGGGGTGGCGCACAACTCATCCTCAGGACGCCGAATCGGCGGCGAGTGCGACGCCAGCGAGCAAGGACGTGCCACTCAACGCGGTCCGCGACGGCGGCAAGGTGTCCACCACGACCGGCTTCCCCGATGACGCAGTAGCCTCCGCCGCCGGCCCCACCAGCACCGGGGTGATGGCCGGACCCGTCCGTGAAGTCATTGCCCCACTGGCCGAGCCGGCAGCAACCATGTCCCACCTTCCATCGACAGGCCCGCTCGAAGACATCACATGGACCGCAACCCGACACCCGGTCTGCCCGCGTGCAACAACCAGGCCACATCCTGCTCTACGTCGCCAGTGCCAAAGGACGTCGTCGATGGTGGATCTGCTTATCCGATCGGCGGAGGACGTGAGGTGCGGCAGTCTTTCGAGGTGATCAAGAGCGCGCACTTCCTAATGAGTGAATGGCTGTCCACTCGTCGATAGCTCCCTGTCCAAAGGCGAAGCAACCGGTGTATCGATCGTGGTCCCGCTGGATTGACCGGGTCCAGTCGTAGCCTGAGCGGGTGCGTGGGCGGTTGACTCCGCTGCTGCCTGCGCCTCATGGAACGGAGCCTGTCCGGACAGCACCTGGCGAAGCTGAACTTGATCCAGCTCGTGGGTCCAGGTTCCCACCAAAACGGTCGCGACCGCGTTGCCCGCGAAGTTCGTCAAAGCGCGGGCCTCGGACATGAACCGGTCGATGCCGACAATCAGCCCAACGCCGTTCACCAGATCCGGGCGATGTGACTGCAGGCCTCCGGCAAGGGTCGCAAGTCCCGCGCCGGTCACCCCGGCGGCGCCCTTCGAGGCAAGCATCATGAAAAGCAGCAGCGATATCTGCGCTCCGACGCTCAGCGGGTTGCCCACCGCGTCGGCGACGAACAGTGACGCCATCGTGAGGTAGATCGCCGTCCCATCCAGGTTGAAGGAATAGCCGGTCGGAACGACGATGCCGACTACCGGGCGAGACACACCCAGGTGTTCCATCTTGGCGATCAATCGAGGTAACGCTGTTTCCGAAGACGACGTCGACAGGATCAGCAGGAATTCCCGAGCCAGGTAGCGGAACAGGCTGAAGATGTTCACGCCGGCGGCAACTCGGAGGATGCTGCCGAGGACGCCGAAGACGAAGATCGCACAGGTCAGGTAGAAGGCGAGCATGAGCACGGCCAAGGATTTCAGCGCGTTGAACCCCGTCGCGCCGACGACTGCGGCCATCGCGCCGAAGGCACCCAGCGGGGCCAGCCACATGATCATCGAGAGGATCTTGAACACGACCTTCTGAATGCTGCCGACACCGCGGAGCACCGGCTCTCCGGCAGGGCCGAGAGCCTGGATGGCGAAGCCGGCGAGCAACCCGATGAGCAGCGTCTGCAGGACCTGCCCGCTGGTGAGCGAGGAGAGGAGGGTCGTTGGGACCATCTCCTGCACGAAGCCCCAGAAGCCGGTGGAATCGGCGGAGCCGGCAGCTTTGGCTCCGGCGGCGGCGGCCTTGGTGGTCAGGTGCAGGCCAGATCCGGGGTGGATGAGGTTGCCGACGACGAGTCCGATCCCGAGAGCGACGGTTGACATCGCGAGGAAGTAGCCGAGCGCCACCGCGCCGACTCGTCCCACCTTCGCCGCTTGGCGCACCGAGCCGACGCCGAGGACGATCGTGCAGAAGATGACCGGGCTGATCATCATCTTGACCAGGCTGACGAACGTGTCACCGAGGGGTTTGAGCTGGACGGCCGTACCCGGGGCCGTGAGGCCGACGATGATTCCTGCTGCGACCGCAGCTATCACGGTCAGATACAGCCAATGCGTGCGGTCATGCCTGGTCGGCACCGCGCGCGTCGTTGTCTGCGTCATGGTCACTCTCCACTCCTATGTGGCGCGGCGCACTCGCCGTCACCGGTGGATTCACTCTCCGGTGGACATCGGCTACGGTCTCGCTTCTGTTCATACTGTTCACGCGTGCGACAGACTGTCGTCATGGCACGGAAACGATGGCCGATCGCGCGGCAGCTGCTCGCACTGCAGGTCGTCCTACTGGTCGTCGTGCTGCTGGTCGCCGCGACCTCGGCAGTCCTGATCACGACTCGTCGCGATGACAGCGAGGCCCGTGACCGGGTGACCGCAATAGCTCAGACGGTCGCCCTCAACCCGTTCGTAGTTCAGCAGGTCGGCACCGCGCACCCGAGCTCGGCGTTGCAGCCCTACGCCGAGAAGGTGCGCGTGGCGAGCCACACCGACTTCGTGGTGATCATGGCGACCGATCGCACTCGCTTCACCCACCCCGACGCCGCGCAGATCGGCCGGCCATTCATCGGCAATGTCGCTCGAGCGTTGCAGGGGCATACGTTCACAGAGACGTATACGGGCACATTGGGACCGTCGATCCGGGCGGTAACGCCGGTTCGCGCGACCGATGGCCGCGTGATCGCGCTGGTTGCCGTCGGCGTCACCGTGCGGGCGGTGCGGGACGAATTCCTGCGTCAACTTCCCTACCTGGTCACCGGCCTGCTGGTTCTGCTGCTGATTGCCTTCGCCGGTGCGGCCCTGGTCTCGCGCAGGCTGCGGCGGCAGACCCGTGGCTTGGACGCGGACTCGATCAGCCAGATGTATTCCTCGTACCAGGCTGTGCTGCACTCGCTCCGCGAAGGTCTTCTTGTCGTCGATCGCGCGAAGCGAATCGGCATGGTCAATGATCAGGCGCGAAGCCTGCTCGCGCTCGGTCCTGAGGTAGTCGGCGCCCGTGTTGCCGATGTCGCGCTGCCCGACTCGATCAAGCAAATGCTCATCGACGGACGTCTCGCCCACGACGAGTTGCATCTGACCGACGATCGAGTTCTCGTGGTGAACCAGGCACCGGTCGAGTGGGAAGGAACGACGTTTGGCACAGTGGTGACCTTGCGCGATCGGACCGAGCTGGAGGCGCTGACCGGCGAACTCGATCGCACCAAAGCGTTCGCAGAAGCGCTGCGTTCACAGACCCACGAAGCTGCCAACCGCCTGCACACCATGGTGGTTCTCGTCGAGACCGGCCGCGCCGAAGACGCTGTTCGATACGCGACGGAGGAGCTGGCGCTGTCGCAGCGGCTGACCGATCGGGTGGTGGCCGCGGTCGAGGAGCCAGTGCTGGCCGCGTTGCTGCTGGGCAAGGCGGCTCAGGGACGCGAACGGGGCGTCGAAGTGGCGGTGACCGAGGACAGCGGTGTGCCGTCCGGCGTCGTCGCCGGCCCCGATCTGGTGACCGTGGTCGGCAACCTGATCGACAACGCCATCGACGCCGCAGCGGACGCGCCGCCGCCCAAGCAGGTGAGCGTCAGCGTGCGGCTGGATGGCACGGACCTGGTCGTGCAGGTGAGTGATTCGGGGCCGGGACTGCCCGCGGAGCTGATCCCATCCGCGTTCACCCGGGGGTGGTCGACCAAGGCGTCCACGGACCTCGGTGGCCGCGGCCTGGGTCTGGCTCTGGTCAGGCAGGTGGCGCAACGCTACGAAGGAACGGTTCACGCCGAGGCCCAAGAAACCGGCGGGACCAGGTTCACCGTGCGGCTACCAATCCCCGATCGCGTTCGATCGTGACCCAGCCGATACGGGTCCTTGTGGTCGAGGACGATCCGCTCATCGCTGAGGCGCATGGCGTGTACGTCCAGCGCGTCGACGGCTTCACCCTTGCGGGCATCTCGCACGGCGGGCAAGAGGCCATGCAACTGCTCAGGACGACTGGGGTCGACCTGATCCTGCTCGACTTCAACCTCCCCGACATGCACGGTTTGGACCTGTGCCGGACCCTTCGTGGTGCTCGCTTTGACGTCGACATCATCGCGGTCACCTCGACTCGGGACCTGACGGCCGTTCGCGCAGCGGTGTCGCTCGGCGTGGTGCAGTACCTGCTGAAGCCCTTTACCTGGCAAGCATTGCAGGACAAACTGCAGCGCTACCAGCAGTACCGAGTACAAACGTTGTCCGAACCGTCGGGTGAACAGTCCGACATTGACCGGGCCTTCACCGCGTTGCGCGGGGCGAACACCGCGACACTGCCAACCGGGCTCACGGACCAAACTCGCGATCGCGTCATTCATGTCTTGCGAGATGGTCCAGCTCTTTCGGCATTGGAGGTGGCAGAACGCAGCGGGCTTTCTCGGGTAACCGCCCGCAGATACCTGGAGCACCTGACGGACGCGGGTGTTTTGATCCGTAGGCAGCGCCACGGTGGCAGCGGCCGCCCGGAGGTCGAATACCTCTGGATGCAGTGAGAGTGATCGCGACCGCATAGCCCGGATCCATACCGCCCGGTGAGATCGACTCACACCCCGATCAGCAGTTTGATCATCCGATCCCGCACTTGGAGTGGCCCTCGCCGGTCCGAACATCAAACGTGACCGTTCCATGGGGTAATCGATGCGCGTCGCTCAGCTGGTGATTAGTGCCACCGCGAGGGCTGCGGCAGCTGCCAGCGCGTAGCCGGTCGTGGCGACTGCGACGATGGTGGTGCGTCGGGACTCCGTTGTGTCGGTCCGGCTCAGCCACCAGGCGAGTAGCGGAAGTACGAGGACCGCGTGCAGCGTTACGGCGTGGAACAACTTGAGGTAGCCGCCGGTGTCGTAGGCGGCGGTGATGTGTCCTGATCGGGTGAGTGTTGTCCCGCGCACGATCATGGCGACACCTGAGCCGAGCCCCGCGATCAGCAGCGCGAATCCTGCCCGTAACGCCAGTTCCATGCTTCGTGCTGCGTCGATGCGCCTTCGGAAGGCCGTGACAGCTAGCAAACCGAGCGTGAGAATCAGTAGCGCGCCGCCGGCGGCGAGGCTGAATGCCACGACGGAGTTCGTCGGTGTCGAGGTATTGAAGTGCGATGGGACGTGCCGCCACGCTTGCAGGGTGATGCCGGATACTTCCAACACGCAGTCGGCGGCGAACAGGCCGAGTAGCCAGTTGCGCGCCTGGTCGGGCAGGCGCAGGTAGGACGCGATCCAAGTGATCGTGATGAGCGTGAGGCCGAACGACAGCCCGAACGTCACCGGCTTGCGCCAGGACAATGGACCTAACCAGGGCCGTGGGTCGAGGGCGAACATGCCCAGGTGAAGCAGGCCGGACGCGATCAGCACCACGCCGACGGCGTAGCAAGCGCGCTCGACCGGTCGCTGTACCGACAGCAGGTTCATGGCCGGGCTGCCCGACCGTGCCAGTGACATGACGTTCTCCTGTGGGTGCTGATGGCCTGGGCAGAACGTTAGAGATCTAATCGTGCTATGTCAAACGGTCAGGCGCGCTTCGCGGCGGGCCGACCCCTCCGCCGTGGAACTGCGCACGATCAGTTGCGCCTGCAGCCTGCGCACCTCGACCCGTCTAGCTCCTCGCTGCAAACACTTCCGGATGTTGTGCCAGCTCGATGCGCGTCCGCCGGATGTGGCCGCCAAGGTAGCGCTCGGCGTCGACCGGGTCGCGCCGGTCGATGGCGTCGAGGATGAGCCGGTGCTCGGCGTTGACGACCCACATCCGGCCGGCACCGGCGAGGGAGACGAAAGCCCGGCGGTAGTACTGGGTCGTGTTCCACAGGCGGTGGACCGTGCCGAGCAGTGCGTCGATCGGGCAGGCCGAGTAGGAATGCAGGTGGAACTCCCGGTCGAGGGCGATGAACTCGAGTACGTCGCCGTTGTCCTCGATGCGATCCTGCAGCGCGTGCAGGCGAACTACCTCGGCGTCGGCGAGGTGCGGAAGGCTCTCGACCAGGGCCAGTGTGTCCAACCGCTCACGCATGCGGTAGATGACGTCGGCCTCGTGCATGGACAACTGCGGCACCCGTGCGCCCCGATTGGCCTGGCTTTCGGTGAGACCTTCAGCTTCGAGGATGCGCAACGCCTCGCGTACCGGCAGCCGGCTCGACCCCAGCCGCTCGGCGACCTCCTCCTGCCGGATCCGCTCGCCCGGCTGGATGTCGCCGCGCAGGATCGCGGTACGCAAGTGTTCGGCAACGCGCGCGCTCGCTACCGAGTTAGCAGTGCCGATGGCGTCGCTTGCCGTGCTGGGTCCGGACACAGTAGAGCAACCTACTCACTGCGGGCGGGCTTCAGGCATTTTCGGTCCGGGCGTTGTCGAACGCCTTGCCGGTCGGGTAGGACACCAACTCGAACTGCATGCCCCACGGGCTGAGGAAGTACACCCAGCGCTGGCCCGCGCTGGGCCCCTTGCTCACCGTCGGGTCGCCGAGGACGGTAACACCGGCGCGCTTGAGGTAGCCGACCGCCGCATCGAGGTCAGTGACGTAAAGCGCGACGTGGTGGCCGCCCACGTCGCTGTTGCGCGGCTGCTCGGGGCGCTGGTCGGGTGCGCTGTACTGGAAAACCTCGAACACGGCGGCGTCGCCGCAGCGGTAGAAGTGCAACTGCTGCATGACCGCGCGTGGGTGCACGTTCATGTGCTCGGCCATCCAATTCTGATCGGACGAGTACGG
>JAVEET010000064.1 GCA_030840295.1 Pseudonocardiales bacterium | reverse complement strand
TCCGGAAGTTTGTGCTCGGAGTTGCCGGGTTGGACGAGCTGGTCGCCCTCGGTGCCCTTACCGAGCCCGCGGCGAAGTTCCTCGAAGCCTCAGTGGCCGCGGGCCTGAACATCCTCGTCTCCGGCGGTACCCAGGCCGGCAAGACCACCATGCTCAACGGCCTGTGTGCGGCGATCCCGGCCACCGAAAGGGTGATCACAGCCGAGGAGGTATTCGAGCTTCAGATCCCGCTTCCCGATGTGGTCTCCATGCAGACCCGTCAGTCCAATTTGGAGGGAACGGGAGAGATCACCCTGCGGCGCCTGGTCAAAGAGGCCCTGCGGATGCGACCCAACCGGATCGTCGTCGGTGAGGTTCGCCAGGAGGAATGCCTGGATTTGCTGATCGCGTTGAACTCGGGGCTACCAGGGTTTGTCAAGGCACAATGTAAGATATGACGGAGAGACGTGCTGTGATCTACTGCCGCATCAGCCAGGACCGAGAGGGCGCCGGCCTTGGAGTCGAGCGGCAAAGGGCAGACTGTGAAGCCTTAGCGCGCAGTCTGAGCTGGGCCGTGGTTGAAACCTATACCGACAACGATCTGAGTGCGTACAGCGGCAAGCCAAGGCCCGGATACCGGGCACTTCTCACTGACCTGAACGCGGGTCGAGCGAACGCCGTGATCGTGTGGCACACCGACCGGCTACACCGCTCACCGCGGGAACTCGAGGAGTACATCACGGTCTGCGAGCAACGCAGCGTCACGACTCAAACGGTACAGGCGGGCGAACTCGACTTGGCCACACCATCGGGCCGTGCCGTTGCGCGGACCCTCGGTGCGTGGGCACGGTACGAGGTTGAGCACAAGTCCAAGCGGACCAAGAGCGCGCAGCTGCAGGCCGCCCAGGCAGGAAAATGGCTTGGCGGTACACACCCGCTCGGATGGAACGTCCGCGACGACGGGAGCGCCACGCTCGACAGGAGCGCCGCGCGCCGCATTCGGAAGGCGTCCGCCGACGTACTGGCAGGGGTATCTCTGGGGTCGATCGTTAATTCCTGGAACGCCGCGAATTTTGCCACCGGGGCATTCGCGCATGGCTGCCCGAACAAGGAACAGTGCAGAGACAACCTCGGCAAGCTCAGAATCGCCAAGATGTGCCCTGATCGGCGCACTCGTCAATGGAACTACTCAACGTTGCGCCAGGTCCTCACTCGCCCCCGAAACGCGGGCATGGTGGACTACAACGGGGAGATCGTGGGCCGGTCGGCCTGGCCTGAAATTGTCAGTGAGGACACTTGGCGTGCACTGTGCGCGATGCTAGCGGACCCCTCGCGCCGCCGTTCCACTTCCAACCGAGCGAAGCACTTACTTGCCGGGATCGCCGTGTGTGGCAAGCCAAGCTGCGGCGCTCCGCTGCGATCGGCGACCGTGAGCAATCCTCGATTGGGGATCAAGCGGACCGTGTACCGATGCACCGCACCCGGTACGGGGCACGTCGCAAGGTCAGCCGATGATGTTGACGATCAGGTTCGGAAGACGATCGCGGCGTGGTTTGAGAGAGAGAACCTAGGCGATCTCCTAGCCCCGGAGGACGACAGCGTGGATATAGCTGATGTGCGCGCCGAGGCCGTTACCGTTCGGGCCAGGATCCGGGACTATCAATCGGAGGCCGCACGGATGGACGCGGCCGACTATGTCGCACCCACGACGACCCTGCGAACTCGCCTAGCCGAGTTGGAAGCGGAACTCGCCTCCGGCGGCAGGCGGTCGGCTCTCGCGGGCATCGTGAATGCTGGAGACCCCGTACGCGCTTGGAACTCGGCACCAATTGATCGTCAGCGGGCCATCGTCCGCGAGTTGTTGACGGTGACGGTCCTCCCCTCGGGGAGAGGGGGGCGGGGCTACGATCCCAACCTCACGGTGATTGAGCCGAGGCAAGCATGAGTTCCGCGGGCTTCCTGGATGAAGAGATCACGGTCACGTTGGTGTGTGACCACGCAGGCACGCCGAAGCGGAATTCGGGGTACCGCAAGATCGCGCTGGTGACGGCGATCGGTAAGCTCGACAACGTCATTTACCTTGACGTGACCTACATCGGGAAGCAGCCCGAGCAGGACACACGGCTCGGCTGGTCCTTGGAACGACTGGCTCAGGACCCGGGCCTCATCCATATGACTCACCGGTTCCTGTGCCGCCGTTGCGGGGGATACGACGTGCCGGTACGGCGAGATGCTCTGTATGACATCGTGGCGGGCTTGGGCGTGTTGCAACTTTCGCTAGGCCAGCTTGCTGCTATCGTGAACGGCAAGCGGTAGGCGACTACCGGGCGGGCGTGTCCGCACTCACCTGATAAGGGAACACGCATTTAGATCCTCCGGTAGAGGGTGTGGAATTCACACGCCCGGAGGACCTTTGTGTCTGCAAGAACAACACACCGCGCCCGCGTAGCTGCCCTAACTCGCAGCCGCCAGCCAGATGATCCTGAACTCCTCGACGCGCGGCGGCAACTGAAGACTGAGGCGTTGGCAGAGGCCATCCAACGCACGGTCGATTCGCTTCCGCGCATTACGGCCGAGCAACGCGACAGACTCGCCTTGCTGCTGCGGAGTGACGCAGCGTGACAAACGAAAAGGCGGCCTCAGCCGCCCTCACGTCGACCCCCACCACGGCGTCTAACCCCACCATACAAGCGGTCACCAACATTCCCGCGATTCTCCCGCGGCGTTGCGTCGACCCGGTCAGTGACTTCGTCCGGATGAGGCGCCCCCGTGCGGAGTATCGCGCCGGCCAAAGACGATCCGCTCCGGTCGGCGCTCAGACGGCACTCGATGTCGGAGTGATGGACTCGCGCGCGGTCACGGTCGAACGGGGCGAAAAGTTCACCGCCTGGTGCAGTCCGGCTAACCTCGTGGCCGACCTCGAGCGGCTCGGCATTCCCTACCAGTGGCAACACGCGCACCGGTCATGGGCGTTTCCCAAGGCGCGCCTTGGGGATCTGCTCGCATCGCTAGACAGTGACGGTCGCCGCGTCGTCCTCATCGAGGTGTCTGGACGGTGACCGAATTCGCTGAGGACGTCGAATTTTGGGACCGGCACTACACGGCCGAAGCGGACGCCAAGGTCAGACCGCTAAGGCAGTCTCAACCCGAGGAGCAGCACCGCGGGCAAGTGAGAATCGCCTACCGCCTGGCGGCAAAGCACCGCAATTCCCTGATGTTCGTGTACGGGCTTGGTTGGTTCTTTTGGGACGGCAAGCGGTGGTCTGAGGACCACCAGGGCCGCGCGAACCTCGCCGTGCTGGACGTGTTCAAGACCGCGCTAGCGGAGTCGGTCACGGACAAGACGCTGCGGGATGACGTGCGTAAGTGTGAGACAGCGAACGGCATCCGTGGCGTGCTCGACATCGCTGCCGCACTGCCGGAGTTCGCGCGGACGGTAGACCAGCTCGACGCCGATCCGAACAAGCTGAACACCCAAACCGGTGTGTTGGATCTGTCGACGGGTGACCTACTACCGCACGATCCGAGGCTCGGATGCACGAAGATCACGACAGCGGGATATGAACCTGCAACTAGCAGCTCCATATCGAGCACGTGGCTAACCTTCCTCGAACAGGCGTTGCCGGATGAAGAGGTCCGGGCATACTTCCAACGGCTGATCGGCCTTGCCCTACTCGGCGCGGTCCGTGAGCACATCCTGCCGATCGCTACCGGCAGCGGCGGCAACGGCAAGGGCGTGGCTTACACCGCGGTCCTGCACGCGCTCGGCGGGTACGCCTACGCCGCCGAAAACGACCTGTTCACCAGCGCCAAGGCCAACGCCAATGCTGCCTCGCCGGCACTCATGGGTCTACGAGGCATGCGGCTGGTTGTCGTCAGTGAGACCGAGCGTGACCAGCCGTTGGCCGAAGCTCTCATGAAGGTAATCACTGGCGGCGATGCGATCACCGCCAGGCCGTTGTACGGCAAGCCAGTTTCGTTCCAGCCGAGTCATCTGGCGATCATGGTCACGAACCACCTGCCGAGAGTTTCGGGCGACGACGCGGCGATCTGGCGCCGTTTGAGGGTCGTTCCGTTCAACGTCTCATTCCGCGACCACCCAGACACCGGGCTCGGCGAGCGACTCCGCGGGGACGCCGACCAGGTACTTGCATGGGCGGTCGACGGATGGTTCCGGTATCAGGAGATCGGGCTTGCTGAACCGGAGTCCGTGAAGGTGGCTACGGGTGATTATCGGCGATCGAGTGACGCCGTTGCGAGGTTCGTTAGTGACATCTGCGTCGTTTCCCCGCACGTTCACGTCGGTCACCGGGAACTGCTCTCGGCGTGGCGTTCATGGTGCGCAGATACCGGTGAACTACCAGGAACGGAAAGGGCATTCAGCAGCGCTATCGAGGACCACGGACACCCCGCTAGACGAACGAATACCGGCAAGCGATACGCCGGACTCGCCCTCTCAGCAGAGGACGAGTGACGCAAGTGACGACGCCGGACACAACTTCCCATATACGCACGCGCGAGGAAGTCATATCCCGTTCCGTCACTTGCGTCACTACCCCCAATTTCACCCAACGATCGGAGACAGAATCATGACCGACAACTATTTCCTTGAGGCCGCAGACGGGTCACCGCTGGGCATGATCGACTTCGACTTGATCACGGACGCCGGATGCTCGATGGCGTTCCGGATGGCCGCCCACTGTGACGATCCGATCGCCTTAGATGCGATCGCGGCCGACATCTTGACCGAAGTCGGAGAGGGCGCCTTCGGGTATGTCGCGGTGTCTGCGTTGCGGATCCTCGCCGAGCAGATCCTCAGCCCAGCGTTGACGGCTGGTGAAGCGGCCGGCGTCCACCTCCGCGACGGCCTGCTCGCCCTGTCCGAAGGCCGGGATCCGATGACAACCGTCCGCGAGAACCATCGATGACCCACCATCTTCCCGGCGCCGGGAACATGGTCCAAGGCGAGGCGGAGCTACTGTGCTCCGGTGATGTACTTGGCGGCCTCGGTACCCAACTCGGTGAAAATTGCGCTGACACCGGGGGTGAAGATGATGGTGGCGACTCCCGCGGCGTACGCCAGCAGTTTGTCCTTGACCGGCGACGGCTTGCCTGTGGCTGGATCGTCGGGGATTCGCAGCGCTTCGGTCGCGAGCCGAAGGCTAAGTTCGCTAACGGCGGCGCGGAGTTGTTCGGGCCCGGATCCGAAGTCGAGGCGCCCCAGAACGCGCTGTGCACCTCGGACAAGGCCACATATCGCGATCGTCTCTCGGTCGGAAAGTTCTGTCGTTATCTCGACGAACTTCTGGATCTCGTCGAGGAGCGTTGCAAGTGTTTCGCGATCGCCCTGGGGCATGGGCTGCTCGGCGATCAAGCGGTTGAGAGTGACACTCAGCATGCGGAGGGCCTGCAGTGCGGTCGCCTCAACGGCGGGCATCCCGCCTTGTCCCGCGGCGGCCAGGAACGCAAGGTTGGCGCTGAAGACACCGCGGTACCACTCCGGAAGGTATTGACGGAATACCGACGTGTCATCTCCGGCCGAATCCATGCCGTCAAGCGCACGCTCAACCTGAACCACCAGTTCCGCCGCGCTGGCCTGTTGCCGCCAGATTTCTATGCCGTCGTCGTCCTTATCGGGTGCGCTGAATCGAGCAGCGTACGGAGTCTGGTTGGTGTCGACTTGCCAGGATGCAAGCAGGTCCGCGAGCCGCTCGGCAGGGTTCATGCTCGCAAAGGTATCGCTAGCACCATCGGGGCATGCAGGTGAGTGGCTCGACGGTCGTGTCCGGTGCGGGTGCGTTCCTCGACGGGTCGGTGTGTGAACCGCTTTGGCGGCTCGTCAACGATGAACTCAGCCGCCGACGCCGTGATGGTGGCCAGGTCCGCACCGAGATAGCCCAAGCCGTTGAGACCCTGCGCCTCGCCGCGAGCACCTACCTCGCGTTGTCCCGAGCGGGACAGATCGCAGGGACATCACCGGACATTGGCCCACTCTCAGAACATGCCAAACCAAGGCGCGACCTCAGCACAGCCGAACTCGCGGCCCTGCTGCATGTCACGCCCCGGCACGCGCGGCGCCTCGCCACCGAGCACGGTCTCACACCAACATGCCCCTCTCCGTACCGCTGGTCGCGCATCGACGTCGCGGCACTCATCGACAGCTACGCGCAGCAGCGCGCCAGCTAGCAAGGAGCACAACTAATGACGAGCCCACTACCCCCGGTAATGGAAGACCCCTCGATGGTTGAAGGGCAACGACTCCGAGCCGAATACACCACCCAATCGCAAGCGGTCCGCGGCGACTTCTACATCACGGACCTCGCGAAAGCCCAGCAACTGACTGACCTCTGGGAGTCGACCAACCAGCGGCTCGCCGCCCTCTACATCGACATGCAGGCGCGGCGCCAAGCCCGGATCGACGAGCTCGAGAAGATCGTGCCGCTCGGACCCGGCATCGCTGAAGGTACGAGCCCAGCCGACGCGACCGTGCTACACCAGGCTTTCCGAGCCGCACTCGATGAAGCGACCGACGCCAGCCCCGATGAACGCCGAACGATGATGCAGGACGCCGAACGGTTCAACGACGACACGCTCCGCCGTGCCGTGCTCACCGCCGCTTCCGACGTCAGCGACGTCAAGCTGATCAAGCACTGGGTCAGCCTGCATGGCAATGCCGCCCAGTACGACGAGCTGTTCGAACTGCGCAACGTCATCGCCGGCAACTCCATCTGGAACCTCAAGATCGTTCAGACACTGGGCGCGATACCCAAACCACAAGAAGCGTGGAACCTGCAGGGGCTTGAGGCGGCCCGTGAACTGTCAACGCGAGAGGCGTCCCGGCGGTCCACCTCGACCTACTACCCATCATGAAGACGAGCACGAGCGTCGTGACCGCCAAACCGATACTCGACCGGTCCTACGCCGGGCAACACGCCATCGTCTGCCAGCATCCCGAGTGCTCGCCGAACCAAGGCGGAGGCCAGGTGATCAGCGTGCAGGTCGGACCGCTCGTGGCTCAGGCGCTCCGAGCGCACCGCCTAACCCACGGCGAGGCCGACGAATGAACGACCCACGGTCGAAAGCCCCAGACCCGTAGCCAGCCCCAGCCGCTAGAGGATCCGCGCATAGGAGAGGGCCACCGGGGGGTACCCCCCCACCCCCTAGATGCCCATGCGCGGTCCCTATAGCGGCTCAGATCCTGCGTGCGTTTCAAATCCCGTTTTTTTTCGTCCCTGAAGTCCCCTCGAATGCTAGGAGAACCAGCATGACGTTTCGCGATTACTACGACTTGCCAGATACCCGCCTCGCGCTGCCCATCGGCGGCAGCACCTACGTCCTTCCGCCTCCGCCCTTCGGTGAGGACCGGAAGCGGCTCGTGGCAGCCCTCGATGGCCAGAAGCCGATGGCCGATGGAGAGTTCTTGAAGCTGGTCCTGGGGTCGGCGCTTGACGAGATGCGCACCGCTGGCGTTCCGGGTGAGGTCGTGTCGATGGCCGCGCTGACCGCTGTCGCGGATCTGCAGCACGGTCGGGTCGTGGCCGAGATCTTCTGGGAGACGCGCGGCGAGAAGGCGAACGTTCCGGCCTACATCGCCGGGCTCGATGAGACCAGCGGTGCGAAGCCATCAGTCAAGTCTGTTCGGAAAGCACCGGCGAAGAGGGTCCGGCCAAACAAGGCCGTCTCGCGTACTTCCGCCGGCAAGTAACCAGAACCGATCAGAGGGGGGTCCGGCGATGTCCGGTGAAGCAACGGTAGGCAGCATCGTCGGGTATCTGAGACTCGATGACTCGGACTGGCGCATCACGATCGACGCGGCGAAGGCCAAGGCCGCCGAGCTCGGTAAGTCCGATCCGACGATCAAGGTTCAGGTCGAGTCCACCAAGGCACTGTCCACGATTGCTGAGATCAACCTTGCGGTCAAGGCCGCCAGCAAGGACAAGCTGAAGATCGACACTGAGGTCAACGCCGATAAGTCCCTGGCAGAGATCGCGAAACTCAAAGCCGAGGCCATGGCGCTATCGGTGGCCTTCGCTCGTAGTCAGCACGAAGCGTCGATGTCGATTGACAAGCTGGGCAGTTCACTGCAGCAGGGCGGCAACAACGTCTCCAGGCTGAAGAACGCCATCACCGACACCGGCCGCGCCGTGTCCCGCGACGCGGGCGACATGGCCAAGGGCCTCGGTCAGATCTCGCCCATCGCCTACGCGGTGGCAGCCGGTGTCACGCTCATCGGCCCGGCGGCCGGCGTGGCCACAGCCGGAGCGGTAGGACTTGCCGGGGCCCTCGGGGTGGCAGCACTGGCGTACAAGGGGTTTCAGACTCAGATCAAAGACGGAACGCCGATCGGTCTGCAGCTCCAGTCCAGCATCAAGGGCATCTCCAGCGAGGTGCAGCACATCGAGGCGATCGCCTCCACTGGCGCATCCGGCGGGGTGCTCGGCTCCTTTAAGCAGGTAAAGGACTTCTTGCCCACCCTGGAGCCGATCGTTGCTCGGTTGTCGCAGCATCTTGGCGCGGCGCTCAACACCGGTACCGGTGGGCTGATCAAGGGCTTGCAGACAGCGTCACCGTTGCTCGACGACGCCGGCCACTATGCCGAGGTCCTTGCCCAGAAGATCTCGGACTTCGCCGGCTCGCCGGAGTTCGCGCGATTCATCAACTACGCACGCCAAGAGCTGCCCATCGTCGCTCACGACATGCTCGACATCGGCACCGCGGCCGTGCACATCGCCACGACCCTGCAGCCCATCGGTGACGGCCTGCTGACCATCGCCGACTACGCGGCCAAGGCCGCCGATGGAATCACCCGCGTCCTCAACGCCGCCAGCACCAGCTCACCGTCGAAACCAGGCAAAGACTCCTCCATCCTGAGTCGCATCGGCAGCACGCTCGAGACACTCTTTGTCGGCGACACCACCGGCACTGGCGGTGCTGCCGGTGCGAAGAAGCGATCGGCCGCCAACAAGCCGCCCGCGGCAGCCGTTCCCGAGACCGTGGTTCAGGTCCAGGAGCGCATCAACGCCAGCTACCAGACCACCGCCGACAAGCTCGGCATCGCCGTCACCGCATCCCAGCAGTACAGCTCGATGGTCGGCATCACCGCGGCCGCGGTGGGCAAGGGCACCGTCAACCAGAACCAACTGAACACCTCGGTCGCCGGGGTCAAGGCCGCCTACGACAGCGCGTCCTCGAGCGGGACCGCGTACCTGACGGCGTTGTCGGCCTTTTCTGCCTCGCAGGGCACCGCGGCCGACCGGGCCTCCCTCATCGGTGCCACACTGAAGGCCGCTAACGGCGACGCCCTGTCCTATGCCGCGGCGATCGCCAACACCACGGTTGCTTCGCACGCGCTGGCGACGTCGTTCGAGCAGCAGAATCTGACGGTCTCGGATCTTCAGTTCAAGATCAAGTCGGGCAAGCTGAACACCCAGCAGATGAAGGATGCGCAGTTCAGCCTGGCCGCGGCGTTGAGCGTGTCGGAGAAGGCCGCGATCAACCTCAAGACCGGTGTCATCGATCTGGCTAAGGACGGCGCTGCGCCGCTCGTTACGCAGCTGCAGGCCATCCAGGACGCAGCGACCGCTGCCGCCTCGGCGACCTACCAGCACGAGAAAGCCACCAAGGGCGGCACGATCGCGGCGGATGACGCTTTCAATGTCTACGTCAAGCAGACCAAGGGCGCCCTCCTTGATCAGGCGGCGAAGCTCGGCCTAACCGCCACGCAGGCCGGCAAACTGGCTGACCAGTACTTCGGGATCAAGAATTCCGGGGACATCAAGAAGAAGATCGAGCAGGAGGGCGGAGGCACCGTCATCTCAGTGCTGCAGTCGATCAAGGGCATCCTCGAGATCCTCGCCGGGCTGAAACCCAAGCCAGTTCTCTCGGTGAAGGACAACCTGACCCCGGTTGCGCAGAACGCCAAGAACAAGCTGGATGCCTTGAATGGCATGCGGGTCACGACCTACATCGACACGATCACCACGGCGCCGAAGACTAACGCCGCAGCCGGCGGATCGGGTCGATCGGTCAACGTCCCGGCCGCCCGTGCATCTGGCGGCTCGCTACCTGAGGGCTACTCCACGATCGACGAGCAGGGCTGGGAGCTGCTGCACAAGCAGGGCAATCAGGTGCAGGTGATCCCACATGAGCAGGCCAAGAAGATGCTCCCGCAAGGGCCGGCTGTCCCGGCGTTCGCCTCGGGCACCAAGGGCGCGACCGTCAAGCAGGTTCCGCAGGGCATCATCGCCACGGCCGGCGGAGGAGCTGCCTACGGCATCGCAACGGTCATCAAGGGTCAGATCGGCGAGGCCAAGACCGCGATGGCCGAACTGTCCAAGGCCGTCAACGAAGCGTTCCAGCTCAAGGGTGTCCAGAGCCAGATGACGTCCATCAAGACGGCGCTAACAAACCTGCAGACTGCGAGCAACTCCCTCCGCAGTGGGGTGACGAGCACCCTTGCTGGCACGGTGGATCCGACGAAGTACACGAGCGTTTCGGACCTGATCGGCGCCTTCTCGACTGGGACGGCGAACAACCAGCACTTCACTGCTTCCGAGCACGCGGCGAGCGCGAAGGGCGCCAACAAAAGCCTGCTCGCGCAACTCGCGGCGTCCGGGAACAGCGCTGGCCTCGACACTCTGGCCGGGGCGTCCAAGGGCGAGATCGCGATGCTGAACAAGCAGTTCCTGGCCTATCAGGGTTCGGCTGGTGCGGGTGGACTGACCGCCTCGAACGACGTGTACGGGGCGCAGATCAAGGCCGATCAGGCCCGTTACGCGAAGTTGGGTGAAGAGGCAGCCCGGGACCGTGCGCTCATCGCCCACTCGATCGCGGTCATCGGCAAGATGACGAACAAACCGGTCGAGGTGAAGCTAGACGGCAAGGTGATCGGGCATGCGGTCATCAGCGGCGGCGAGTTCCAGGGTGTCCTGGACAACCTGACCCACCAACTGCTCTTCGGGCGGCACTGACATCAGTGCCTTCCCATCCATTCCGGGCCGCACCCGCGGCCTCTGCCCAACAATCTAGGAGTTCTCATGGCAACCACACCGAACGCCCTGCCCTACCCGCTACCTTCCTCCGCGCCGAACATGCCGGCGGATATGCAAGCGCTAGCGGTGGCCCTTGACCACAAGGTCATCGGCTCATTCGCCACCGCCGCAGCCAGGACGGCCGCGATCACGGCACCCAACGTCGGCGACCTCACCTACCGCGCCGACGCTGCTGCCTACGAGTCGTGGAACGGCGCAGCCTGGAGCCTGCTGCTCACCAGCTCCGTCATCCGCTTCCGGGGGATGCTCGCCGCCTCGACTTCGGTCACCGGCGCCGCGAACATCGCCTTCACGGCAACAGAAGACAACGTGTCCGGATGGAACGCCACCAACAAGAACTGGACCGTCCCCACTGGCTTCGCCGGCCTGTACCTGTTCTCCATCCAATGCCGCTGTGGCGGCACCGCCGCGGTTCCGATTGCGGAACTGGTGATCAACGGCTCCGTCGTCTACATCGGCTCCCAACCGCCATCAGCAGCAGCCGCCACATCGACGCTTGTGAACACCAGGGCGCTGGCCAACGGTGACACCGTCTCCGCGCAGTCCCTCAACGCCTACGTCGCCACCGTCTCCGGCAACGACAACTGGCTGTCCATCACCCGACTCGGCCCCAGCTGATCTCAAGCGATAAGGGATACTCACGCGCATGAACTCCGATCTGCCGCTCGATGATCAACCGTCCGGCGCCGGCCTGATCCCGGTTCCTGACGGCGCGGGAGCGGAGATGGGCGAGCCATTCGAAACCCCGGCAGCCACGGCTCTCTTGTTCCTTCAGGCTTTGGCGGAGGACGTCCACGAGTATCGCAATGCACTACTCCGGATCACGACTCCAGAATCGTGGGACGCCTGGGGCGACTTCACCGAAGCAGCTGAGATGGTGGCGAGTCTGGGTGGTGAGTGGGGCATCCAGTCTCGCGGCTCTCTGCCGGAACCAGGCATCGCCTACATCGCTCTGATGCGCGATACCCCGACTGCCCTTTACGTTGACGGCGATGTGTTCATCAATGCCGCGGCGATCGTGTCACTCGTACATCGGCCAGCCCTCGGTGGATGGCGCGTCCACTCCTATGGCGCTGACTACTGGCCGCCGGATGATCTGCCACGAGATTTGGCATGAGGGGTTTCATCGCTGATTCTGTGAGGCTCGTTCAAATGTGCCTGACGAGACAAACGGCCTGATGTCTGACTGACGTATCGACGTCATCGCTCCAGGCGACGTTTACCCCCTGGTCGGCAGGATCGGCACCCCAGATCTTGGTGTTCATCACAAAATCAATCCGGTCGCCCTGCTCCAAGCGGTCCCTTCTGTGGACCACATGCCGGTTGGCGCCGATCAGAGTCATGCCGTGGGCGGAAACCTCCACCGCCAATGCGGACCCTCCGGTGTTGTTCACGACCGCGTACCGGCTGTCGCGGATGTGGTCGATGTACCAGATGGCATCCGTGGTCATGAGGCGCAAGGCTAGCCCTCAGCTGCCTTGTGGGCCGATGCGACACACACGAGGGGCCATAATCGAACGTATGTACGAGGGGCAGGAAGCGGAGTGGCTACCGAACATCTGCCGGAATGGTCACCGCCTGACCCGTAACGTCCTGGTCGGCTGGTCGCCGTGTAGCTGCACACCGGACCACACCGGGCACCGGACAGTCACCTGCAAGACGTGCGGGGCGATCTGGTGGCGGCCACCGCACACCGACGACACCCACGATGCGACCCGTTGGAAGTAGGGATTGCCGTGTCGGGCATCACTGGATCGTTACCTAATGGGTATTGCCCACTTGGGGTAGTGCTCTTACCGTGGGTTAAGGGTGTCGCACTCTGTACGACACACCTGCGAGGGAGGGAACTCATCATGACGACAATGGAAGGCTTCCGCCCGGTCACCGAGGTTACAGCTGACGAACGATCGCGCATCGCGTTCGGGCGCGCCGGCGTGCATAAGGATGACCGATACGCCGTATCGATGGACGATGAGGGCGCAATCTTGTTGACCCCATTGGCAAGCATCCCAAAGCGTGAACTGATCGTCTGGGAGAACGAGGAACTGAGGGCATCCCTGTTCCGGGGCCTGGCCGACGTGGCCGATGGCAAGATCAAGCGCATGGACTGGCTCACTGAAGATACCGACGGGGAGTGAGTGCGCCGCCGTTCATCCTCTACTACTCCGATGAGGTCATCGAACTCGTTACCGACATGGCGAGGTCACCGGCTTATGCGGTCAAGCTGAAGAAGATTCGGAAGGCATTTCGATGCCTGGAACAGATCGGACCCAGCCATCCGGGACTGCAAACCCACAAGTACGAGTCTGTTCCGGGACCTGATGGCAAGGTGCTGTGGGAGTCCTACGTTGAGAACCACACCCCCGCAGCGTGGCGCATGTGGTGGGTGTACGGACCTAGTCATGACGAGATCTCCATCGTGACGGTCGGACCACATCCATGACGAGACCCAAAGACGACCCGATCCTGACCGTCCCCGAGGTCGCCGACCGGCTCCGCACCACCGCCGGGACGATGCGCTACTGGCGCCACGTCGGACGAGGCCCCCAGTCGTTCAAGCTCGGTCGCCGCGTCGTCTACTACCAGTCGGTGGTCGAGAAGTACATCGCTGACCAGGAAGCCGCCACCCGATCCCACGCGGACACATGACCGGCCCCAACAAGGGTGTCCACGGCCACGGACACCCTTGTTGGGTGGAGATGGGGCATCAGAAGCCCCCCGGCTGACCACATACAGCCCTGACCCGCCAGTCACCCTTTTATCTATCTATCGCGTTTTTCCACACCCCCGGTCCAGCAGACAGAGACGGCCCGCCCCCATAATCGGGAGCGGGCCGTTTCGTCGTGCTCTCGGACCTAGATCAGACCCCCGGGTTCCTCCTGCGCGGCATCCAGCAGGATGTCCTCCAGTCGGTCACCGACACCCTGAGCGAGGTTGCCGCTCGCGACGGATCTCCGGATCAGTGATCGGAGCAGATCCTCGAACGGCTGCTCACTGAGCCATTGAACCTCGGAAGCCGCGGTCATCGTCCGGCCTCGTCGTCCAGTTTGTCGATCTCCGCGAGACAGCTCAGCATGCGCTCGCGGATCGCCTGGCGCTCGCCCTTCGTCATCTGTCCGAAGCCGACAACCGCGAACGGGTTGTTTGGGCCGTCCTCGTCGGTGATCAGGTACGTGCGCAGGGTTGAGATGGTGACGTTGACAAGCCGGCCCTGAGGAGCGTCATCAGGCACCCCGCGGCGCTCGTCGGCGAGCATCTGGATGCACTGCACGCGGTCTGCGCCGCTGACATGTGGGCTGAACTTCGTCTGCTCGATGCCCGCGATCGCGCGGTCAAGCTTCGCGGTCGGCGATCCATCGGACTCCTCCCACGCGGTCCTCCGACGGGCATTCTCCGCCTCGATAGCTTCTGTTACCGGGATCGAGGTCACCCAGTGTTCCGCCTCCTCGATGGTGACGCTCATTGCGACGATGCCGGTCTGTTCCGCGTCGAGCACGCTGTAGGTGCCCGCCCATCGACCGCGGCCCTTGGCGACGCTGTAGCCGTTGGCCTTGGCGAGCCGCCGCAGTCGGCGGTCAGTCGCTGCGGGTATCCCGGGGGTCTGCTCGATACTCATTGTCATGCTGTTCTCCTTGCGGTCGCCCCCGTGGCGGATTGTGATTTGGTGACTCACAGGAGAAACGTTGTGTCACTATTCGTGCCACGGTCGGACTCCTTCTCGTGAGGTGTTCGATCCAGGCCTCGGTCCGATGCTGACGGCATTGGCCGGGGCCGTCTTTCGTTTAACGACGACTGTTCTGCGAGGTGATTGGCGGCGGCTCCTCTCCGGCTAGGTAGGCGTCCATCCAGTCGATGTGTGTCCGCCAGTGGCCGCCCTGCTTGCGTTGGGTGCCGCGCAGTTCACCGGAGCGGAGCAGCAAACCGACTTCGTCGGGGCTGATGTCCATGTAGGCGCCCATCGCGACGGTTCCTCTTACCCACGGCGAACGCGGGTCGCGTTCAGGGGTCCGGGCGCTCATTTGGCGGGTCTCCGTTCAGCGGTGGCTGGTATTGGTCATCCTCAGTGGTTGGTACGACGGTTTCTGATAGACGACATGCCGCCAGTTCAGGCGGGGTCGCCACGGGTTGCATGGCACGGGACCGAACGTCACCCGCAGCCCGACCACATGGTGACCGGGCTGAAGGATTCCGTTGGATGTTTGACCGATGCACTGGCGCGGCGTTGCCGGCCGCATGGGCCGAGCGTTGGCGGTGCCGGTTCCTGCGAGCAAGAGAACGGCTGCGGTGGTCAGGGTCAGGATGGTTCGCACATCGGGCTCCATTCTGGTTGGTTACCACCCAAAGCGGATGATGTGCGTAAGCATTACTTGCGCTACCAGGTATGTGCACTCTGCATGCCAATTCCGCGCGCGAGGCGCTGGTGAAGATGTGCACGCTGCCGTTGCTCGCCGGCGAAAACGTGAGTGCGGCGTTCGTAGTTCCGACTGTGGCGGCGTCGGTGGACCTCGTGGTTCACCTGGGCACCGATCAGCGGGGCCAGCGTCGGGTGCGCGAGATCGTCGCGGTAACCGGGCGGGCCGAGGGCGACATCATCGAGACGTCGGAGATCTTCCTCGCCATCGACGGTCGACTACAGCGGGCCGACGGCTATCCGCCCCATCAGGAGCGTTACGCGCTGGCCGGCTTCGAGTTGACCAGACTGCTCGGACACCTGGGCCCCGGCTCGGGCGGCTGACCGTGGGCGCCTTCCTCGGACTTCTCGCCGGCCTCGGGCTGCTGCTGATCTGGCGTAGTGGCCCGCGCGCGCCGCAACGGTCGTCGACTCGGGCTGGCTGGAGCACCCGTCGCGAAGAAATGATCAAACAAGCCGGTGTGGAAGCGGTGTCCTCGAGTCAGTTGCTGGTGATGCAGGTGGTGGCCTCCCTGCTGGCGTTGGTCGTCATTCAGCTGCTCACCTCGACCATCGCGGTGTCTGCGTGCTTCGCGGTGTTCGCCTTCGCGGCCCCGCTCGGTGTGGTGGCCAGGATGCGCAAGAACCGGCTCGTGACACTGCGGGAACTGTGGCCGGAGGCCATCGACAATCTGGCCTCGGCCGTCCGGGCCGGCATGTCCCTGCCGGAAGGTGTCTCCGGTCTTGCGACCAAGGGTCCCGAACCGTTGCGGGCGCCGTTCGCCCGCTTCGGCGCCGCCTACCGGGCCAGCGGACGATTCTCCGACTGCCTGGACTCGCTCAAGGCCGACCTCGCCGACCCGGTGGCCGACCGGGTGTGCGAGACCCTGCGGGTCGCGCGGGAAGTGGGCGGCAGCGACCTAGGCACGGTCCTGCGCACCCTGTCCGAGCTGCTACGAGTGGACGCACGCACCCGCTCGGAGCTGGAGACCCGGCAGGGTTGGACGGTCAACGCCGCGCGGCTCGCGGTGGCCGCTCCCTGGTTGGTGCTGCTGATGCTCGGCACCCAGTCCACGACGCTGAAAGCGTTCGACTCGTCCGGCGGCGTCTTGCTGCTGGCGACCGGCGGAGCCGTCTGTGTGCTGGCCTACCGGATCATGCTCCGGATCGGCCGGCTTCCCGAGGAACCGCGCGTGCTGCGATGACGACCTGGTGGTTCGGGGCGATCCTCGGACTGATGGCTTCGCTGGGGCTGCTCACGGCCGTGCGTCGTGCGCCACCGATGCGCCCGATACGGCTGTCGGACCGGATCGGTCCTTACCTGGCCGATACTCCGGTGCCGTCCCGGCTGCTGTCCCGTCCGGCTCACGGCGGCGAGGGCTTCGGGGCCATGCGAAGGCTATTCGGTCCCGCGATCACGGGCGGCGTGCGCGGAGTGGACCGCATCCTCGGTGGCGCGGACTCGGTCCGTCGCCGACTCGGTGGTCTCGGCGGCGGAAGCGTCGAGGAGTTCCGGGTGGAGCAGGTTGTGTGGGGCGTCACCGGCATGATCGCCAGTGCCGTGGCGGTCACCATCGTGACGCTGCTGCGTACCGGGGTGGACCCGGTTCTGGTCGCTGGTGCGGCCGTGCTCGGAGGTGCCGGTGGAGTGCTCGGCCGGGACTGGCGGCTGAGCCGTCAGGTGGAGCGGCGAGAACGGGCAATGCTCGCGGAATTTCCGGTCATCGCGGACCTGTTGGCCCTTGCGGTCCTGGCCGGCGAGGCGCCGATCGATGCCATGCAAAGGGTGTGCCGTCTGACCCGGGGCGAACTCACCAAGGATCTGCAGGGTGCGCTGGACGAGGCCCGCGCCGGCACAGCGATGACCAAGGCGCTCGGCGCGCTGGCCGCCCGGACGACTCTGGAATCCTTCGGCCGCTTTGTCGAAGGGCTGGTGGTGGCAATTGAGCGCGGCACGCCGCTGGCCGACGTGTTGCGCGCCCAGGCGGCCGACGTGCGGGAGCACTCCAAGCGTGCATTGCTCGACGCGGGCGGCAAGAAAGAGCTGCAGATGATGGTTCCGGTGGTGTTCCTGATCCTGCCGATCACGGTGTTGTTCGCCCTGTATCCGGGCCTGCTGACCCTGGTCTCGCTGTCGAGATAACCGCCGTCACGTCGTCGCGCTGGCCCGGTGCGCTCGAAGGAATCGCTCAGTAATAACCCTGATCAAGTGATGGAGGAACGAGAAGATGGTTCAGGCTCAGTTGGTGGCGGCGTGGTTCGCGACCCGGTACCTCGCTGTGCAACGCCGGCTCGACGGTAAGGACGACGATCGCGGTGATGTGCCTGGTTGGGTCATGGTGACGGTTATGACTGCTGCCCTGGTGGTCGCCATTCTTGCCGTCTTCAAAACCAAGATCACCGATGCCGTCACGCACGCCATCGACTCGGTGACCGGCGCCAAGTAGCGGTGACCATGCGCGTGCGGGCTCCGGAGAGCCGGGCGCCTCGTCGGCTCAGCGATGACCGCGGTTCAGCCGTCGCCGAGTTCGTGATGATCTCGGTGCTCCTGGTGTTCCTGCTGTTCGGAGTGTTACAGGTGGCCGCGATCCTGTACGTGCGGTCGGTCGTTGCCGCCGCCGCCTCGGACGGGGCCCGCTATGGGGCGAACGCCGGGATCGATCCGGTCGCAGGCGGTCCACGGGCCAGCAGCTTGATCGCCACGTCGTTGAGTGCCGCGGTGGCCCGCGACATACCGTGTCAGGGCGCTCGGGTGATCGATCCCGGAACCGGCCTGGCCACGGCGAAGGTGGACTGCCGCGGCGAGCTTCGGTCGATCCTGCTGCCCATCGGCAAACTGCTCTCGATCGAGGTCGCCGGTGAGTCGCTGGCGGAACGGCCGTGAAGTCACGGCGGCCTGTCGCCTGCGAGGACGGGAACGCCATCGTCGAGTTCCTCTTCGTCGCCGTCCTGGTGCTGATTCCGCTGGTGTACCTCGTCGTTGCCGTGACGAGCGTGCAGCGCGGACGGCTGGCCGTGAGTAACGCGGCTCGCGACGTGGGCCGGATCATCGCCTCCGCCGGTACAAGTCGTGTCGGATCGGACGGTGTTGAATCGGACTCTGTTGATTCGGACTTTGTTGATTCGGAGGTCGATGCACGGGCGCACGCAGCATTGCGGATTGCCCTCCGCACCCAGGGCATCCCGCCGGACGAGGTCGATCTGCGGTACGTGGGGGCAGCCTCACAGTGCGACGATCAGCCGATCTCGCCGGATCTGTCGCTCGGTTCGGAGTTCGCGGTCTGCGTGATTCGGCACCATCGACTCCCGGCAGTCCCCACCATCCTCGAGGGGCGGGGCGTCAGCGAGATCGGCAGGTACGTCGTCCATATCGACGAGTTCCGCTCGGCGCGGTGAGCCGGTCGCACGCCGGGCCGGTACCCTGAACGGTTGTGACTGACGTACCGGCAGAACTGAAGGAACTCTCAGCGACCCTGGCCAGCATCGAGAGCGTCCTCGACCTGCCGAAGTTGCGCGCTCGGCTCGAGGAGCTGGAGGCCCAGGCCGCCGATCCCGAACTGTGGAACGACCAGGAGAACGCACAGCAGGTGAACTCCGCCCTCAGCCATACCCAGGGCCAGATCCGCCGGGTGGAGGACCTGCGTGGCCGGCTGGACGACGCCAGCCTGCTGTGGGAGATGGCCACCGATGACGCATCCACCGAGGATGCCTCCGAGTCCCGTGCCGAGGTCGAGACCGAGCTGCCCAAGCTGAAGAAGCTGGTTGACGAGCTCGAGGTCCAGACTCTGCTCAACGGTGAGTACGACTCACGGCAAGCCCTGGTGACGATCCGTTCCGAGGCCGGCGGGGTGGACGCCGCCGACTTCGCCGAGATGTTGCTGCGGATGTACATGCGCTGGGCCGAGCGGCACAACTTCCCGGTCGACGTCCTGGACACCTCCTACGCCGAGGAAGCCGGCATCAAATCGGCCACTTTCCAGGTCAAAGCGCCGTTCGCCTACGGGACTCTGTCGGTGGAGCAGGGCACCCACCGGCTGGTGCGGATCAGCCCGTTCGACAACCAGGGACGCAGACAGACCAGCTTCGCCGGCGTGGAGGTGCTGCCGGTGGTGGAGCAGTCCGACCACGTCGACATCATCGACGACGATCTACGGGTCGATGTTTATCGGTCGTCCGGCCCTGGTGGACAGGGGGTCAACACCACCGACTCGGCGGTCCGGATTACCCACCTGCCGACCGGCATCGTGGTCAGCTGCCAGAACGAACGGAGCCAGATCCAGAACCGGGCCTCGGCCATGGCGGTGCTCCAGGCCAAGCTGCTCGAACGGCGCCGCGAGGAGGACCAGGCCAAGATGAACGCGCTCAAGGACGGCGGCACGTCCTGGGGCAACCAGATGCGGTCCTATGTCCTGCACCCGTACCAGATGGTCAAGGACCTGCGCACCGAGTACGAGGTCGGCAACCCGGCCGCGGTGCTCGATGGTGACATCGACGACTTCATCGAAGCCGGCATCCGTTGGCGCCGGTCCGCCTGACAGACCCGATCGTGTAACAACCGGCATGACAGGCATGCCCGGTGTTACACGATCGCGGGGGAAACGCGGGCAAATCGGGCATCTGATTACCGGCAGGTAGGATGACCTCCCGTGATTGCGCTCCAGAACGTCACCAAGACCTACCCGGCCAGCACCCGCCCCGCATTGGACGGCGTGACCCTCGATATCGACAAGGGCGAGTTCGTCTTCCTGATCGGAGCCTCAGGGTCTGGCAAGTCCAGCGTGCTGCGACTGCTGCTGCGCGAGGACGCCCCGACCAAGGGCAATGTGATCGTCAACGGCAAAGATATCGCCAAGCTCCCCGGGCGCAAGATCCCAGAACTCCGGCGAGGCATCGGATGTGTCTTCCAGGATTTCCGCCTGCTCCCGAAAAAGACGGTTTTCGAGAACGTGGCCTTCGCCCTCGAGGTGATCAACAAGTCTCAGCGGGCCATCAAACGGTCGGTTCCAGAGGTGCTCGAGATGGTTGGCCTCGACGGCAAGGCGCACCGTTATCCCAACGAACTCTCCGGCGGCGAGCAACAACGGGTCGCCATCGCCCGCGCCTTCGTCAATCGGCCGCTGGTGCTGCTTGCCGACGAGCCCACCGGAAACCTCGACCCCGACACCAGCCAGGACATCATGCTGCTGCTCGAACGCATCAACCGGACGGGAACCACGGTCCTGATGGCCACCCACGACAACAACATCGTCGACTCGATGCGCCGCCGGGTGATCGAGCTGGAGCTGGGCCGCCTGGTCCGGGACCAGGCCCGGGGTGTCTACGGGGTGGGTCGCTGACATGCGGCTGAACTTCGTCTTCACCGAGGTCGCGGCGGGGCTGCGGCGCAACCTGACCATGACGATCGCGATGATCATGACGA
>JAVEET010000018.1 GCA_030840295.1 Pseudonocardiales bacterium | reverse complement strand
CCCGAGAGGTTCGAGGCGCCGACCGGGTCGTGGTGCGCGACGGAGACGCCATCGGAGCCCTGCTGACCAGGATCGGCGCCCACGAGGCCGTGATGGCCTGGGAAGAACGGCGAATGCGCCGCGAAGTACGTTCTCAGGCCAACAGGCTTGCCAACTTCGACGACGCCAATCTGCGCCGATCGGCTCGTGCCGCAGTCGCGGCAGGGGCCCGTGTGGAACGGGCGATGGATATTCTGGGAGCCGACGCCCCCGATCATCTGCTGCAGGCCGGCCGCCTCCGGCTCGAGCACAAGCAGGCGTCGCTGGAAGAACTGGGGGCCCTGTCCGACCCGCCGATGACCAAGGACGCGGTCGCCGGTCGGATCCGGCGGCTACTGGCCATGGCTGACAAGCGGGCCTCGGATGACGGCATCCCCAACACGGAGGCCGCCGTAACGCCGGAGATGCTGGCGCCGTGACATCGGTCGATCGGGCCCGCGGCAAGTACTACCCATCGGTATGACGCGGCCACCACACGCCCGATAGAGTCAGGGCGCGGAATGCCGGCGGGTGAGCAGTATCACCGGTGGGTACTTCGGCCGGGGGCACGATGGTGTGTCCTCACCTCAGTCCGTCACGAGTGTCCGAGTTCGGCTTTGACCTCGAGTCCCAAGGAGATGTTCAGTGACTGTTCGGGTTGGCATCAACGGTTTCGGCCGAATCGGCCGCAATTTCTTTCGCGCCGTGCAGGCTTCCGGCGCCGACGTCGAGGTGGTGGCGGTCAATGACCTCACCGACAACAAGACCCTCGCCCACCTGCTCAAGTACGACTCGATCCTCGGCCGGTTCCCGGCTGAGGTGACCTTCGACGACGAGAACATCATCGTCGGCGGCAAGTCCATCCGCGCGCTCGAGGAGCGTGACCCGGCGAACCTGCCGTGGAAGGACCTGGGCGTCGACGTGGTCATCGAGTCGACCGGCTTCTTCACCAAGGCCGCCGATGCCCGCAAGCACATCGACGGGGGCGCCAAGAAGGTCATCATCTCCGCGCCTGCCACCGACGACGACATCACCATCGTGATGGGCGCCAACCACGAACTCTACGACCCCGCGAACCACCACATCATTTCCAACGCGTCCTGCACCACGAACTGCCTCGCGCCACTGGCCAAGGTCCTCCTCGATGGGTTCGGCATCGAGAAGGGCCTGATGACGACCATCCACGCCTACACCCAGGACCAGAACCTGCAGGACGCTCCACACAAGGACCTGCGCCGGGCCCGCGCCGCGGCGCTGAGCATCATCCCGACGTCCACGGGTGCGGCCAAGGCGATCGGGCTGGTGCTGCCGGACCTCAAGGGCAAGCTCGACGGCTACGCGCTCCGGGTACCCGTTCCGACCGGTTCGGTGACTGACCTCACCGTGACCCTCTCGCGGGAAACCACGGTGGAGGAGGTCAAGGCGGCCTACAAGGCGGCAGCGGACGGACCGCTGAAGGGTTACCTCACCTACACCGAGGACCCCATCGTGTCGGCCGACATCGTGACCGATCCGGCTTCCTGCATCTTCGACGCGACCCTGACCAAGGTGATCGGCGATCAGGTCAAGGTGGTCGGTTGGTATGACAACGAGTGGGGCTATTCCAACCGGTTGGTCGACCTCGTCGGCTTCGTCGGCTCGTCCCTGTAAACCAGGCAGGCCGCCGTCAGTTGTCCCTATTCGAGCAGGAGAGTTGCAATCGATGCGCACACTCGATGATCTGATCAAGGTGGGCGTGCAGGATCGCCGCGTGCTGGTGCGCAGCGACCTCAACGTCCCCCTGGGCAAAGCGGCCGATGCCCACGGACAGCGGACGGTCACCGACGACGGACGTATCCGCGCTTCGCTGCCGGCCTTGGTGAAGCTGCTCGAAGCCGGGGCACGGGTGATCGTGACCGCCCACCTGGGCCGACCGAAGGGCGAACCCGATCCGCAGTACTCGCTGCGGCCGGTAGCCGATCGGCTGGCCCAGCTCCTCGGCCGGCCGGTGAAGTTCGCGCTGGACACGGTCGGTGAGAGTGCCCGATTGATGGCCGACGGCCTGGGCCGCAGTGAGTTGCTGTTGCTGGAAAACGTCCGCTTCAACGCGGGAGAAACGGCGAAGGACGAGGCGGCCCGGGCGGCTTTCGCGAAGGCCTTGGCTCTCCTCACCGGCGGCGAGGACGACGGTGGCGCGTACGTCGACGACGCCTTTGGTGCGGTACATCGGGCGCACGCGTCGGTCTACGACGTGGCCAGGTTGCTGCCCCATTACTGCGGCGACCTGGTGCGGGATGAACTGTCGGTTCTGCAACGTCTGACCGGCGCGGCGGGGGAGGTGGAGCGTCCCTATGTCGTCGTGCTCGGTGGCTCCAAGGTGTCGGACAAGCTCGGCGTGATCGAATCCCTGCTGCCCACGGTGGACCGGCTACTCGTCGGCGGGGGGATGTGTTTCACCTTTCTCAAGGCCCAGGGTCACGAGGTTGGTGACTCGCTGTTGGAGGCCGATCAGGTCGATACCTGCGCCCGGCTTCTCGCCGAGTCCGGCGACAAGATCGTGCTCCCGAGTGACATCGTGGTGGCCTCAGAGGTCTCCGATGACGCCAAGTCCTCGGTGGTGGCGGCGAACGCGATCCCGGCCGGCCAGAAGGGTCTGGACATCGGACCGGAGTCGGTACGGGAATTCGCGGCAGTTCTGTCCAGCGCCAAGACGGTGTTCTGGAACGGCCCGATGGGCGTCTTCGAGGTGAAGCCGTTCGCGGCCGGCACCCGCGGCGTAGCCGAGGCCGTGGCCATGGCGGTCGGCCTGACCGTGGTCGGCGGCGGGGATTCGGCCGCTGCGGTAAGAGCGTTGGGTATCGACGAGAACCGCTTCGGCCATATTTCGACCGGTGGCGGTGCCTCGCTGGAGTACCTCGAGGGTAAGACCCTGCCCGGCGTCGCCGTTCTCGAGGAGGCCTGAGTGGCCGGCTCCCGTCGGGGAAGCGCGTCTCGCAAGCCACTCATCGTCGGCAACTGGAAGATGAACCTGAACCATCTCGAGGCCATCGCCCTGGTGCAGAAGCTGGCGTTCACCTTGAAGGCTCCGCATTTCGACGCGGTCGACGTTGCCGTACTGCCCCCGTTCACCGCGATCAGGTCGGTGCAGAGTTTGGTTGATGGCGACAAGCTACGGATCGGCTATGGGGCCCAGGATCTGTCGCCGCATCAAGGCGGCGCCTATACCGGCGACATTTCCGGTCCGATGTTGGCCAAACTGGGTTGCAGCTACGTCACCGTGGGACATTCGGAGCGTCGTGAGTATCACGCGGAAACAGATCAGCTGGTCAACGCCAAGGCCACTGCTGCTCTCGCCAACGGTGTGATCCCGATCATGTGCATAGGTGAGCGTCTCGAGGTCCGCGAAGCCGGCAGCCATGTCGAATACTGCGTGGACCAGCTGCGGGCTGGTCTGGCCGGTATCAGCGAGAATGATGCCTCCACGATCGTCTTGGCCTATGAACCGGTGTGGGCCATCGGGACCGGAAAGGTGGCAACTCCGGCCGATGCGCAGGAGGTATGCCAGGCCATTCGAGCCGAACTGGCCGAGCTCCACAGCCCCGAGGTGGCAGCCGCTGTGCGGGTGCTCTACGGCGGTTCGGTCAAGGCAGCCAACGCCGCCGAGATCGTGGCGCAGCCGGACGTCGACGGAGCACTGGTCGGCGGTGCGAGCTTGGACGCCACCGAGTTCGCGGGCATCTGCGTGGCGGCCGGTAGCGGACCCTACGGCTCCTAAGCGGCAGAGGGTACCCTCCTAGGGCGCCACTGCACTCAGACCGTTAACGACGAAATCTACCCGACAGGCAAGCGAGGCCGTAGTACCCATGATCATCACGTTGTCGATCGTCCTGTGCATCGCGAGCCTGATGCTGGTGGTTCTGGTGCTGCTGCACCGGGGCAAGGGCGGCGGGCTCTCCTCGATGTTCGGTGGCTCGCTCTACTCCAGCCTCTCCGGTTCGTCGGTGGTAGAACGCAACCTGGACCGGCTCACCATCATCACGGCCGTGGTCTGGACGATTTGTATCGTCGGACTCGGCTTGCTCTACAAGGCCGGCTGACCGGCTCGCAGGGATCTCTGTACGCGCTGGACGCGCCAGACAAGGACAAGTAAGGGAGCTCAGACGTGGCTGGTGGCAACGCGATCCGCGGTAGTCGAGTCGGCGCCGGGCCGATGGGTGAACGCGAGCGCGGCGAGACGGCACCTCGCCAGTGGATCTCCTTCTTCTGTTCCAACGGGCATGAGACCACCCCCGCGTTTGCCATCGATGCCGCGGTCCCCGACAGCTGGGACTGCCCACGCTGCGGATACCCGGCCGGCCGCGAATCGGGCGCACCACCGGCAGCCCCGCGCAACGAGCCGTACAAGACGCACCTGGCCTACGTCAAGGAGCGCCG